>NZ_CP041335.1:3089971-3398968 GCF_008033135.1 Chitinolyticbacter meiyuanensis | reverse complement strand
GAGCTGCTGCCGCAGCTGGCCCCCGATCGTTTTGCCCAAGTGCACCGCGGGCTGATCGTGAACCTCGCTGCAGTGGCGCGGATTCAGCGCGATCTGTTGGGGCGGCAGTTCATTCACCTGAAGCAGCGCAGCGAGGTGCTGCCGTTGTCGCGCAGTTTTGCTGGGCAGTTCAGGCAGATGTGAGAGGGCGTGTTGCTGCCTGCGGCGCGGTGTTTAGATGCCGGTTCCGCCCGGCGGATCGCGTTCTTTCTCGTTTCCCCCGAGGATATGCCACGATATGCAATGCGCTGCCAGCGTGGCCGGGGTGTTCCCCTCTTTGGCGCAAGGAGGGAGGGGGGATTTGGCGGGATGAACCGCTGTTGTTGAAGGCGGGAGCGACTGCCGGAAAGGCTGGGTTTTGCACCTGCGGCGCAGGGTTTGATGCGCGTTCCGCCGCGCCCACGGGTTCATTTCTTTTGCTTCGCCAAAAGAAACGAACCAAAGAAAAGGCGACCCCGCATCCGCGCCCCTTCGGGGTTCCCTCGCTGCGGACAATCGAGGCGGCGCCTGCGGGACTCGGCCTGCGGCCTCAAACATCCTCGGCGAAACCCCGCCCCGCTTGTTCCTCGCGCGGCGCTCCTGAGGGGAATTCGGGTGGCGTGCGAGGATTGTGCTTGTGGCAAAACGCAAGACCTGACCATCATCCTCATTGCTAGCGAAAAATATTCGCTGATAGCGAAAAAAATTTGCATTGTGGCCCTGTGGCGTTATACTGCCGTGGCAAGTGGGTAAAACAGAGATGTCCTCGAACGTAGTTTTGAGCTTCGGCTCGCGGCGGGAGCTGTCGTTCCGTCAAATTTATCAACGGTCTCAATGCCGCCGCGCGCCGCGTGTGACGCGATGGCCCGGACTGCTAACCTGATCGCTGAGGGCTGGCGATCAGTCAATTTGTGATAAAGGGGGTAGGTCGAATTCTCTGTCCTTAAAAAAGAGCGAGGGGGGAAGGCATAGTGCCTTCCACGTCAGTCAATCGATTGACGCTTTTTTAAGGAAATTTGTAATGAAACCACCATTTGCAGTTCGACCTGCGCGTAGTAAAGACGTCCGTAAACAGAAATCTTGTAGTTTCCCTTGGATGAGTAGGCTTAAATCAGGGGCGGTTTTCTTAGTAAAAGGTGCTCTGCGCTTTTTGCTTTTAAGACCCGAGGGATGGAAGTGGATGACGGTGCATATCCCAGAAGCTTGGGGGTGGGTAGCCGATAAGGCCCCTCACATTACCGGCTTCATCGAGGATTTGTTTAGCTAAGCTACGCCCCCCTCACTTTTGAGGCTAACATGGTATCCGATGCTTTAAAGCTGATACGAACGTATCATCGCCTTAGTCAAACTGAGTTGGCTGGGCGGCTTTCTATCTCTACTTCCTATTTGTCTGAACTCGAATCTGGGAAAAAGGAGCCTTCACTAGATATTTTGCAGCGCTACGCAGATTACTTCAAAGTTCCGTTGTCCTCATTGGTGGTTTTTTCTGAAACGTTACGTGGGGAGCATAGTGTAAGTAAGGCAAGGCAGTTTATATCTAGAAAAATGCTCAAAATTCTGGAGTGGGTTGCTGATGACTCAGAAAAAAAAGACGGGGACTCCCCAGCAGCATAGATACACTATTGATCGTTCTCCGCTGTTTGGTCTTTCGAGTAAAAAGCGACTTTCAGAATTGCTTGGAGTGGAGTTAAGGCTAATTCGCGATGTTGAGAAGGCTGGCCTTACGAGACAGTATAAGATTTTTGTTGATAGAAAGAGCCGGCGGTTCATTTGTCAGCCGGTCGATGAATTAGAAAAAATACACCGCCGACTATTGAAATATTTGATTCGAATAGCGCCCCCCAGTTATGTGCATTCTGCGATCAAGAGCCGGTCTTATAGATCAAACGCTAATGCTCATTTGTTGAATGGACCAGTTCTTAAGATCGATATCAAAAAATTCTTCCCGTCGATCAAGTATGATCGAATTCACTCCTTTTTCTTTGATACGTTCAAATGTGCACCCGATATTGCGACTATTCTGGCGAAGCTCTGTGTCGTTTGCTCTAAAAATCACGGCGTTCATATTCCAACGGGTAGTTGCTTGAGTCCGGCGATCTCCTATTTGGCGAACATAAAAATGTTTGATCGTATAGCAGAAATCTGCGCCAAAGCTGGCTGTAGATTTACTTTGTATGTGGACGATATAACTATCTCCGGAGCAAAGGCAAATCATCAACTTTTAGGCGAAGTTGCTAGTGTGATATTTCAGCGTGGTTATAAATATCACAAAACTAACGTCCAGCAGAGTGGCCATGCTTTGATTACCGGTCTTGTGGTGACGCCTCAAGGCTTGAGGCTACCTTTCAAGCGTGTGAAGAAGATTCGCGACCTTTCAGAAACATTGTTTGCTGCATCCGTGCTAAATCTAGCTCAGGCGCGCAAGAGGGAGATATTGGCAAGTTTGGTGGGGTGTCTATCAGAAGCTGAGCAAATTGAGTCGCGGTATAAGTTGATCCGTGCCAGGATTGTCGAAGAACACTGTGACACGTGGAATGAAATTGTAAAGAATCGTACTAAGAGGGCTGCGTTGAAACGGCAACAAGCCACGAGAGCGGTTATTCCTCCGGCAATGAAAAATTGTACTTCTAAATGACTGCTAAAAATGCCTAGCGCGTTACACGGCGTTGAGTGATTTTTTAGAATATGCTGCTTGCATACAGTTCGAGCCCCTTAGGAGCGCCGAGCGAGGAACAAGCGGGGGGGGCCGAGGATGTTTGAGCGAGCAAAGCGAGTAAGTCCCGCAGGTGCCGACTCGATTGTCTACTGGAGGGAACCCAAGGGCGTGGGTGGAGGTATGCTTTCAGCAGTTTCACGCTTTGGCAGCCATATTAGCGCGCGGTTTCCTCCCCTTTGCCAAGCGCCGAAGGAGTGGAGCGAGACCTAGACTCGCGACCGACTGAGGGTAGCCCGGAGGGCCGCAAGGCGGGTCACGCCCAAGCTTGGCGGCTTTGCCGCCTAGCGACGCGCGATGCAGAGCACGCCTTTTCTTTGGTTCGTTTCTTTTGGCGAAGCAAAAGAAATGAACCCGTGGGCGCGGCGGAACGCGCATCAAACACCGCGCCGCAGGCGCTAACACTATTGATCTGCATTCGAAGCAATCACCAACAAAAACGGCAGCCCATCCACGAGCCGCCGTTTTTACATATGCGCAAAACCGATCAATCAGGCCAGCACAGCCTCAATGTCCCCATCAATCGCAATCGTGTACTTCTGCTCGGTATCGACAATCGCGCGGCCATCGAACTGGGCCACCTTGTAGATGGTGCCGAAGCTGAAGGTCGGTGCTGCTGCCCCCTGGCCGCCACAGACTTCGGCGCCGCGGCGCACGTTGTCGGCCATCCAGCCCGGCAGGCGCAGGTGGTAGGGGTTGCGTTCGACTTCGCCCACGTGGCAAGCCAGCGCCGCGATCAGGTCGGCGGTGTCGGTGTTGCCGGTGGCGATCAGCGCATTCGGCTTTTCCATCTGGCGCCAGAATTCGGACAGGCCTACCACGCAGCGGTGGCCGACCTTGGCAAGCGCATCGACCACCAGGTAATGGGTACCGATATGGGCCGAGTGATAGTCGTTGTCGTGCGGGAACACGCACACGGTGGGCTTGTATTCCTCGATCAGCTTGGCGATCACGTCCACCTTCTCGGCCCAGGCAGTCGGGTCGGCGTCGCGGGTCTTGGTGCCGACGCTCATCAGGCCGCCGGGAATGGTTTCGCGCAGCTCCCAGCCGAGCAGGTCGCAGGCGTTCTTCAATTCCACCCAGCGCTCGGGCTGGCGCTTCAGGTTGGAGCCCTGGGTGACGGCGATGTTGACCACCCGGAAGCCCGCCTCGCGGCCGAGGCGCAGCGGCAGCGCGCCGATGATGCACTCGTCGTCCGGGTGCGGGGCGAAGATCATCACTACCGGCGCATCGGCGGCCAGCTCCGGATTCGGCGGCAGGTTGAGGCCATCGATGCTGGAAAACAGCGGGCCGGGCGTTTGCAGCAACGTATCGTGGGCGGCAACGAGATCGAGGTAGGGATTGCTCATTGAAGGGGGCTCCGTGGGAACGCGGCGCGAGGGCCGCTTGATGCTGGCGAGTATAGGCGCTTTGCCGGGCCCGACCAAGGCGGCGCGCGGCCTGGCACGCCCGATACCGCACTCTAGCCCTTGCCTGGATCGCTGCCGCTGATCTGGCACAAGCCGGCCCCGGACTCACGGTGGCGGTGTGCCAGCGGCGGATCGCCCGGGCAGAGGGCATAATGCAGCGATTTCTTTCAGGATCCAGGGCTCATGTGGCAGTACTTCGGCGGTTCATTCATCGTCACCGCGCTCGGGCTTGCCGGTGCATTCGCCATCGGCGGCTGGACGGGCCTGTGGGTGGCTTTCAACCTGGCGCTACTGGAAACCAGCTTGTCCTTTGACAATGCGGTGGTGAATGCCTCGGTGCTCAAGCACTGGGACGAGAAGTGGCGTCGCCGCTTCCTGGTGTGGGGCATGCTGGTGGCGGTGTTCGGCATGCGGGTGGTGTTCCCGCTGGTGATCGTTGGCGTGATTGCGGTGATGGCGCCACTGCCGGGGCCGGTGTCGCTCTACGAGTGGCTGACCACAGGCAGCTGGCCCGCCAGCGATGTGCTGTCGATGGCCATCGTCAAGCCGCATGAATACGCCAATATCCTGCAATCGGCGCATATCGAGGTCACCGCCTTCGGCGGCGCGTTCCTGATGCTGGTGTTCTGGAACTTCTTCCTCGATCACGAGAAGAACGAGCACTGGTTCAAGCCGGTGGAGCGTGTGCTCGCCAAGCTCGGCAAGCTCGACATGGCGGCCATCCTGCTCTCCATCCTGGTGCTGCTGGGCGTGGCGCACCTGCTGCCGGAGGCCGATGGCTACCGCTTCCTGATCGCCGGGCTGTGGGGCGTGGTGGTCTATGTGGCGGTCGACGGTGTGGGCAGCCTGTTGGGTGACGACAACGCCGCCGCCAAGACCGGCTGGGGCGGCTTTATCTACCTGGAAATCCTCGATGCCTCGTTCTCGTTCGATGGCGTGCTTGGTGCCTTCGCGCTGACCAAGAACATCTTCCTGATCGCCATTGGCCTCGGCATCGGCGCCATGTTCGTGCGCTCGTTCACATTGCTCCTGGTGTACAAGGGCACGCTGTCGTCGCTGCGCTATCTCGAGCACGGCGCATTCTGGGCGATCGGCGCCTTGGCGGCGGTGATGCTGCTGGCGGCGCGCTGGCATATCCCCGAGGCGATCACCGGCGGCATCGCGGCGGTGCTGATCGTGCTCGCGGCCATCCATTCCTGGTGGGTGAACAAGCGTGAATCGTCGCTGCGCGGGCCGGTATAGGCCGCAATGAAAAACGCCCCGGTCAGGGGCGTTTTTCATGGTGCGGTCAGGGCTGTGGTTTTTCCGGTATCGGCTCGCCCCGCGTCTTGTAGAGCGAGTACAGCACGCCGGCTGCCAGCAAACCGAAGGTGACCACTAGCGAGATCACCGACGGGATCTTGATCTGCAGGTACACCAGCGCGATCTTGATGCCGATGAAGATCAGCACGATGGCGAGCGCGTACTTCAAGTAGTGGAAGCGATGCACCATGGCTGCCAGCGCGAAGTAGAGCGCGCGCAGGCCCAGGATGGCGAAGATGTTCGACGTGTAGACGATGAACGGATCCTGCGTGATGGCGAAGATGGCCGGGATGCTGTCCACCGCGAAGATCAGGTCGGCCGCTTCCACCATCAACAGTGCCAGGAACAACGGCGTGGCATAGCGCCCGGCCGCGAGGCCCACCTTGCTGCCATCGACGAAGAAGTCGTGGCCGTGCAGCTTGGGCGTCATCTTCAGGTGCGATTTGAGGTAGCGGAACACGCGGTTCTGCTCGATGTCGGTCTCTTCATCCTTGGAGAACAGCATCTTCACGCCGGTGAACAAGAGGAAGGCACCGAACACCAGCAGGATCCAGCTGAACTCGTGCACCAGCGCGGCGCCCAGGCCGATCATGATGGCGCGCATGATGATGGCGCCGAGAATGCCCCAGAACAGCACCCGGTGCTGGTACTCACGTGGCACCGCCAGGCTGGTGAAGATCAGCGAGATCACGAACACGTTGTCCATCGACAGCGATTTCTCGACCAGGAAGCCGGTGTAGTAGTCCATGCCGGCGCCGGCCCCTTTCTGCCACCAGACGAAGCCACCGAAGGCAAGACCGGCCGCGATGTAGAAGGCCGAGAGCTTCAGGCTTTCCTTGACCCCGATCTCGCGGTCGTCCTTGTGCAGCACCCCGAGGTCGAAGGCCAGAAGCGCGATCACCACCACGGCGAACACGCCCCATATCCATAATTCGGTCATCTTGATCCCTGTTATCGTTACGTTGTGCCGCCCCCTGTGGCGGCGAGGAACAGATAGCCCAAAACGCCCAGAGTTCCCCAGATGTTCATCGACAGCCACTGCCACCTGGATGCCCCGGAGTTCGACGCCGACCGCGATGCCGTAGTGGCGCGGGCACGAGCGGCAGGCATCGTCCAGCAGGTGGTGCCCGCCATCACCGTCGCCACCTTCGAGCAGACCCGCACGATGCGCGACCGCTACGGTACTGCACTGGCGTTCGGCCTGCACCCGATCTACATCGCCGAGCACCGCGACGAGCATCTCGACGTGCTGGCTGAATGGCTGCGTCGCGAATCACCGGTCGCCGTCGGCGAGATCGGCCTCGATTTCTATGTAGAAGGCCTGGACGCTGCGCGCCAGATTGCCGTGTTCGAAGCGCAGTTGAAACTGGCGCGCGATGTCGATCTGCCGGTGATCGTGCATATCCGCCGCAGCCAGGATCAGGTGCTCAAATACCTGCGCAAATGGCAGGTGCAGGGCGGCATCGCGCATGCCTTCAACGGCAGCCGTCAGCAGGCCGATGAGTTCATCAAGCTCGGTTTCGCACTGGGTTTCGGCGGGGCGATGACCTACAGCGGCTCCAAGCGGATTCGCAAGCTCGCCGCCGAGTTGCCGCTCGAAGCCATCGTGCTGGAAACCGATTCGCCCGATATCGCACCAGCCTGGCTGGCGGGTTCGCCGCCGGGGCGCAATGAGCCGGATCAACTGCCGCGTATTGCCAGCGTGCTGGCCGAGTTGCGCGGCTGCGATGTTGCCACGATTGCGGAGCAAACCCGCGCTAACACGCTGCGCGTGCTGCCGGGCTTGGCCGCAACGCTGGCCTGACGCCCTTACGCCAACACGCGCCGCACGTCGGCCAGTACCGCGCCCACCGTGTCCCGTGCCCGTGCGTTGCCCGCATCGAGCACCGCCTGCAGCGTGGCGCGATTCGCGGCCAGTGCCGCGCGGCTCTCACGCACCGGGGCCAGCACCCGCTCGGCGCAATCGATCAGGTGTGCTTTCACCACGCGCTCGGACAAGCCGCCGCGGCGAAACTTGGCCTTGAGATCGTCGACGAAGGGCAGATCGTGCTCGAATACGGTGAGCAGCTGGAACAGCGGATGGCCGTCGGTTTCGCGCGCGGGCAATCCCACCTGCGTAGCCGACGGCAACGCGGCGATCACTGCGGCGATGGCGTCGGCGTCGGCGGTGAACGGGATATCGAGCGCGGTACGCGGTGCGGCGAACGGCGAGCGTGTCGGCAGCAGCGCCTGCGCCTCGGCCAGCAGCGAGCGCCCGGCGCGCGCGTTGACCGCACGGATCAGGTGGTTGGCATCGGCCAGCGTCGTGGCGGAGGCCGCGTGGGCAGACACCAGTTGCGGCTGCAGGCCGGCGAGCAGCGTGGCGGTGGGGGAGGCTGGCGTTGGCGCGATCGGCTGCAGCGCACGCTGCAACGTGGCGAGCTCCGGTACCGCGCGGCGATTGAGCAGGGTGACACGGGTCGGGTCGATGCCGACGGCGAGGTGATCGGCAGCCAGATCGAGCACCTGCTCGTCGGTCTCGCCGTCGAGCAGCAGGTACTGGTTGTGGCGATCCTGGAAGAACAGCCGCTGGCGCAGCGTGCTGACGAGGTGGCCCAGCGTGAGGGGGCCGATGTGGCGTTCGGCGCAGAGGATGGTGGCTTGCATGATGATCGGTTCCCTTTTGTTGTCGGGCCACCGATCCGCCGGATGTTGGGGTATCCCCCAAAACAATCATGCCGCCTGGATCGGCGGCATGGTGTTCAAACGTACCCTGTCCGCCCCTTAGCGATAGGAGCGGTACCAAAACGCCGAGCGGCGCGTGAGGGACAGGGAGGCGTTTGCGGTCTTCATGATCTGGACTGTGCGCCTTGCTAGGCGGCACCGGCTATTCGGGATTACCCGTAGCGGTATCCATCACGAAGCGCATGGACAGGTCGACCGCCGTCACATCCTTGGTCAGCTTGCCGACCGAGATGCGGTCGACGCCGGTTTCGGCGATGGCGCGCAGCGTGGTCAGATCGACGCCACCCGAGGCTTCCAGTACTGCGCGGCCGCCGTTGCGGCGCACCGCCTCATTCAGATCGGCGAGGCTGAAGTTGTCGAGCAGCACCGAGGGGGCACCGGCGGCCAACGCCTCGCCGAGCTCCGTCAGATTCTCCACCTCGATCTGCAGCGTGACATGCGCTGGTGCGATGGCGCGGGCTGCGGCGAGCGCCAGCGCGATGCCACCGGCGGCCATGATGTGGTTTTCCTTGATCAGGATGCCGTCGTAGAGACCTACGCGCTGGTTGGCCCCCCCCCCGACGGTGACGGCGTACTTCTGCGCACGGCGCAGGCCCGGTACCGTCTTGCGCGTGTCGTGCACCACGGCACGGGTCCCCGCGACGGTGTCGGCGTAGATGCGGGTGGTGCTTGCCACCGCCGACAGCAGCTGCAGGAAATTGAGCGCGCTGCGCTCGGCAGTAAGCAGGGCGCGGGCCGGGCCGACGATCTCGCACAGCTGCGTGCCGGCTTTGACCTGTGTGCCCTCGGCGACTTGCCAGCGCACGCACGCACGCGGGTCCACCTGACGGAAGCATTCGTCGAACCACGCGATGCCGCAGATCACCGCGTTTTCGCGCGCGATCACCGTGGCGCGGCCCTGGCGTTCCGGCGCAATCAGCTGCGCAGTCCAGTCGCAATCGCCGACATCTTCGGCAAGGGCGCGGGCAACGTCGGCGGCGATCAGGTGGGGCAGCGGCAGCGTGGGCATGGCGTATCGGCGGGCGAGGGAACGGCCGCCATTGTCCGGCAAGCGTTGCGTATTGTCAGCCGGGCCAGCGTAGCGGCGCGATGGCGACGGTTAGTTCACTTACGATACGGGCCAGCGCAACAGCGTCATCGCCCTCGGCACGCAACGTCAGTACCGGCGTGGTGTTGGACTTGCGGATCAGGCCGAAGCCATCCGGATACTCGATGCGCAGTCCGTCGATGTCGCTCGTCGAAACCGCTGTCGGGAAAGCGGCGGTGGCGAGGATGCGGGTGAGTTCGGCGGCGGCATCGGGCACTGCCAATTGCAGCTCGGGTGTGCTGTGGCAAACCGGCAGCCGGGCGAACCCGGCATCGAGATCGAGCCCGGCGCCAACGAGGGCAGTGAGCCGGGCCGCGGCATACAGCGCGTCGTCCACATTCCAGCCGGCGAAGGCGTAGTGGCCGGACAATTCGCCTGCCAGCAGCGCGCCGCGCGCCTTGAGCTCGCGCTTCATATGGGTGTGGCCGGTGGGGATGGCGACGCAATGCCCACCGGCTGTGGCTACGCAACGGGCGACCAGGCGGCTCGATTTCACATCGTGCAGCACCAGCGCGCCGGGCTGTTGCGGCAACAGCGCCTGGGCGAACAGCGCCAGCAGCGCGTCACCGGGCACGATGGCGCCCTGCACGGTGACGATGCCCAGCCGGTCGCCATCACCGTCGAAGGCGAGGCCCAGATCGGCGCCGGTGGCGGCCACGCGTGCGATCAGGTCGGTGAGGTTGGCCGGGTCTTGCGGATCGGGGTGATGGTTGGGGAAATGGCCGTCGACCTCGCAATACAGCGCGTCGACCTGATGCCCCAGCGCTTGGAACAGCGCCGGCGCGATGGCGCCGGGCACGCCGTTGCCGCAGTCGATCACCAGCTTCAAGCGCCGTGTCTGCGGCACCGCGGTGCAGATGGCGGCGGTGTAGGCCGATGCGATGTCGTGCTTGGTGCATTGGCTGGGTTGTGCTGCTTGGCTTAGTTCACCGGCAACGATGCGCTGCGCCAGCGCCTGCAATGCCGCGCCGCCGATGGCTTCACCACCGATCATCAGCTTGATGCCGTTGTAGTCCGGTGGATTGTGACTGCCGGTGACGACCGCGCCGCAGCCGTCTGCCAGCTGGCTGGCGCCAAAATACAGGACCGGCGTGGCGGCAAGGCCGAGATCGATCACCGTGATGCCGCTGGTGGCCAGTCCGTCGACCAGTGCAGCGGCAAGCGCCGGGCTGCTGAGCCGGCCGTCGCGCGCTACCGCATAGCGGCTGAAGCCACGTTCCTGCGCCAGCGTGCCGATGGCCTGGCCGATCAACTGTGCTGCGGCTGGCGTCAGCGCGTCGGTGCGCGCGCGCACGTCGTAGGCCTTGAACAGGCGAAGGTCGATGTCGGGCATGTCAGGCCTAAAGCTTGAGTTTCAGCGGCAACGTCGTTGGGGGTTACAGAACTAGAGTGACCAGCCCTGAAGTCGGGCCAGCATTGCGAGCAACCGGGGAAGGTCTTGGCGTGCCGCAGCGATGAAGTCTTGATCAGCAACGGTTACACCGGAGAGCTCAATGTCTTCGCCCGAGGTCTGTATAAAATTGGAGCCGCAAGTATGGTCGCGTCCTTCTACGAATGACGTCCATGGTCCTGGAGAGGCCGCCTCGCAGCGATGCATGATGTCGCGTGCTTCCTGTTCAGTGATGTCCGGTACAACTTCCGGCGATCTTTGCGTAACGTCTTTTTTCTTCATGAGTCAGCTTCGCAGCGGTGCGTGGTGCTGGAAGAAGCGCATCAGGATATTGGGCAGCCAGATCAGCTTGCCCGGTGGCGGGCCGGAAACGAAGCCGACGTGGCCGCCTTCCTTAGGCCGCAGCAGCATCACCATGTCCGACACCTCGTGTTCCTCGGGCAGGCTGGCGGGGGGGATGAAGGGGTCGTTCAGCGCGTGCACCATCAGCGTGGGCAGGGCGATCTCCTTGAGCAGCGGCTTGCTGCTCGCTTCCGCCCAATAGTGCTCGACACCATGGAAGCCGTGCAGCGGTGCGGTGACGAGGTCGTCGAATTCGCGCAGTGTGACGGCGCGCTTGACCCGCTCGCGATCGATGAAGGGGTTATCGGTGATCTTCAGTTTTTCCAGCGTCTTGCGCCGCATGGTGCGCAGGAACTCGCGGGTGTAGATCTTGCGATTGATGCCGTTGTCGAGCGCGTCGCCGCAGGCGGCGAGATCGACCGGCGCGCAGATGGCGGCGGCGGCAGCAACATAGGCATGCGCCCGGGCGCCGGTCTCGCCCAGCCATTTGAGCAGCGCATTGCCGCCGAGCGATACGCCGACCGCGTAGATCGGCACATCCGGATAGCGCTGGCGTACCCGCCCCAGGATCCAGCCGATCTCGGCCGAATCGCCGGCATGGTAGGAGCGCGGCAGCCGGTTGGGCACGTTGCCGCAGGAACGGAAGTGCGGCACCACGCCGCGCCAGCCTTTGGGATACAGGTACTGGAACAGCGAGCGCGCATAGTGGCTGGCCGAGCCGCCCTCCAGGCCGTGGAACATCACGACGATGGGCGTGCCGGCGCGGCCGTCGACCCAGTCTGCGACAACGGTATCGAGATCGGGCGTGACCCAGGCTTCGCGCCGGTAGCGCAGGTGGCGCCGCCACATGAACATGGCCGGGTAGATGGTCTGGGCATGGCCGCCCGGCAGCCAGCTGGGCGCACGGTAGGGCGGCAGTTCGAGTCGGTGTTCGCGGTGCATGACGGCGGCGGTTGCAGCAGTGCACACAGGCTAGCGGATGCGGCGGCGGCGGGGAAGTGAGCTGCGCTTCGCCGTCGCGCGCGGCGCACAGCTGTTGTGGGTCGTTGTTGCCATTGCTGTCGCTTGTCGCGGACGGGCGCGAGCGGCACAGTGGCGGTGGTTGTTGCCGAGATACTGCCATGCCCACGCTATCCGCCCTCTATCGCTATCCGCTCAAGTCTGCCCACGGCCATGCGCTGAACGTGGCCGAGCTCGCCGAGGTCGGCTTGCCCGACGATCGGGCGTGGATGGTGGCCGAGCCGAGCGGGCGCTTCGTCACCGGCCGGGAGCTGCCGCAACTGGTGACGATCCAGGCCGAGGCCGACGACACTGGTCTTGCGCTGTCGGCGCCCGGCCACGGCCAGGTGTATGCACCGCGCGCGGTGTTTTCCCAGGGCCATCCGGCCCACGTATGGGGCACCGACTTCGGCGCGTGGCACGGCGCGGACGAGGCGGATGCCTGGCTGTCGGCCTTCCTCGGCCGGCCGGTGCGGCTGCTATATACCGGGGAGACACAGCGACGGGTGAAGCACTTTCCCGATGCCCCGGTGTCGTTCGCCGATGGCTATCCCTTGCTGGTGATCGGTAGTGCCTCGCTGGCGCAGTTGTCGGCCTGGGCCGGCCAGCCGTTCGAAATGGCCCGTTTTCGACCTAATCTGGTGATCGACGGTGCAGATGCTTTTGCCGAGGATGGCTGGACGCGCATCCAGGTGGGCGAGGCGGTGGTGCGCTTTGCCAAGCCCTGTGGCCGCTGCGTGTTCACCACGGTCGATCCCGAGACCGGCGTGAAATCACGGGACCAGGAGCCGATCCGCACGCTGGCGCGGCACCGCAAGCGCGACGGCGAGGTGGTGTTCGGCATGAACGCCATCGTCGAGAAGCCGGGGCGCATCGCGGCTGGCGATCCGATCACGCTGCTCGAATGATCTTGCCTGGGTCGTTGGCGGCGTTCTTTGCTAGCTACCGTGCGGCCTTCGATGCACTCGATGGCGAGGCCGTGGCGACGCACTACCATGAGCCATCCGGCATCGTCACCGCCGAGGGCTACGTGCACTGGCCCAAGCGTGCTGACGCGTGCGCCAACATGGTGGCCCTGTGTGCGTTGTATCGCGAGCAGGGTTATGCCACTGCTGGATATGAGCTTGTCGCGTATCTGCCACAGGGGCTGCACGGCGCCTTCGTCACGCTGGCTTGGCAGATCACCCGCCGGGATGGCTTGCCGCCTTGGCGCTTTCACACGGCCTACAACTTGTTGCACACGGCGGCAGGCTGGCATGTTCTGCTCTGCACCGCTTACGACGAACAGCGGCTGGACCGCTGATCCCCCACCCGCAACAGGAAGACGTTTCTACCATGGCCGGAACCAGCCTATTAGCCCTGATCGACGACATTGCCTCGGTGCTCGACGACGTTGCCGTGATGACCAAGGTCGCCGCGAAGAAGACCTCCGGCGTGCTGGGCGACGACCTGGCGCTCAACGCCGAGCAGGTATCCGGTGTGAAGGCCGAACGCGAGCTGCCGGTGGTGTGGGCGGTGGCCAAGGGCTCGTTCCGCAACAAGCTGATCCTGGTGCCGGCCGCGCTGATCATCAGCGCCTTCATTCCCTGGCTGATCATTCCGCTGTTGATGGTGGGCGGTGCTTACCTGTGCTTCGAGGGCTTCGAGAAGCTGGCACACAAGTTCCTGCACAGCCGGCACGAGGACGACGCGCACAAGGCCGAGCTGCACGCGGCGCTGGCCAATCCGGAAGTCGATCTCGTCGCGCTGGAGAAGGACAAGATCAAGGGCGCCATTCGCACCGACTTCATCCTCTCCGGCGAAATCATCGTGATCGCGCTTGGCGTGGTCGCCGGCAAGGCATTCGGCACACAGGCGGCTGTGCTCTCCGGTATTGCCATCCTGATGACGGTGGGGGTTTATGGCATTGTCGCCGCCATCGTGAAGCTGGATGACGCCGGCTTCTATCTCGCCGCCAAGGACAATGGTTTCCAGCGTGCGCTGGGACGCGGCCTGCTGGCGTTCGCGCCGTGGCTGATGAAGGCGCTGTCGGTGATCGGTACAGCCGCGATGTTCATGGTCGGCGGCGGCATCCTCACCCATGGCATTCCGGGTGCGCACGACCTGATCCATCATGCGGCTGAAGCGGTGCATGCGCTGCCCGCGGTCGGCGGCGTGCTTGCTGCCATTACGCCGACGCTGCTCGATCTGGTTGCCGGGGTGATCGCCGGTGCGCTGGTGCTGGTGGTGGTGAAGCTGATCGGCGGCGTGATCGGCAAGTTCAAGCGCTGAGCCTGCCCAGCCCAGCAAAAACGCCGGCTTGATGCCGGCGTTTTTTATGCCAGTTTCAGCCCTCGCGAAAGCGCAGCGTCGACAGTCGGGCTTCCAGGTCGTCAGCCACCACGGCGAGCTCGCGCATGTCGCCCAGCATGGCCTCGGTGCTGGCCATGTTCTGGCTAGCGCCTTCGCCGATGCTGGCGAGCCGCGCACTGATCTCGGCGCTGGCGTGGCCCTGTTCGTCGACTGCGGCGGCAATGCTCTCCATCAGTCCGTCGACGCGTGCGGTGGCGTGCGAGATGCGGGTCAGCGCCTGCGTTACCGTCGCGCCGTCATCGCGGCATTCGGCCACGTGGACCAGCGCGGCGCCCATGGCGTTCAGCGTGTCGTCCGAGCGGGCGCGGATGCTGCCCATGATGCCGTCGATGCGCTGGGTGGCCTCGGCCGTCTGCAGGGACAGCTTGCGCACCTCGTCGGCGACGACGGCGAAGCCGCGGCCGGTTTCGCCCGCGCGGGCGGCCTCGATCGCGGCGTTGAGCGCCAGCAGGTTGGTCTGCTTGGCGATGTCGCCGATGCTGGCGGCCACCTGCACGATCTGGGCGATGGCGCCGTCAAGCTCGCGCATCGCCGATTCGGTCTGGCCGAATTCGCTGGCGAGCGCATGCAGGCGCTGTAGCGTGGCTTCGCCGGCGGCATGGGCGGCATCCACTGCGCCGCGGGCCTCGCCGACCACACTGCTGGCCGCATCGGCCTGATCGGCGATTTCGCCAACCGCTTGGCGCAGCGTGCTGCTGGCACCACCGATATCGGCCAGGTATTGCGCCTGGCGGCTCGCCTCGCTGCGGGTGGCATCCGCCAGCTGGGTGACGTGGGCCGCTTCGCTGCGCGTTGTCACCGCGGCCCGCCGCGCTCCGGCCAGCGTACCGGAGAGCCGGTCGAGGAAACGGTTCTGCGCCCGAGCCAGCTCGCCGATCTCGTCGCCGCCCTCGCGCATGCGGCCGGTCAGGTCGCCGGCTTCCAGCCGCGCCGTGGCTTCGGCCATCGCGGCAAGCCGCAGGCGCAGCTTGCGGGCGAAATAGAGCTGACTCACCACGATCAGCAGTGCGGTCAGCGCCAGCGGCAGCAGCGTCGCGCTGACCAGCCGCGCCATGCGGCCGGCGATGGCATCTGCACTGCTGCGCGAGCGCGCCTGCGCCTCGGCCATGCTGCGCTCGATCACTTCGAGCACGGGTGCGAGATCATTGCGGTAGATCTGCTCCGGGATGCTGAGCGCGTCCTCGGGGCTCTCCGCCGAGATGGTGACGGCGCTGCGGTATTGCTGCAGATAGCGCGCCCAGCTGGCGGTGAGCGCCGCGTTCACCGGCTCGGCCGCCGGGCCGAGCAGACGGGTGGCTTTGGCCTGCGCTGTGGCCACGCTGTGCTCGGCATTCGCCAGCTGTGCTTCTGCATCCTGCATCAGTGGGTCGAGCCGAGATAGCTTGAGCATGGTGCCGTGCATGTCGGCCAGCACGGCTACCGCCTGCTGATGGGCGCGGTCGGCGGCGAAATCGTCGCGCAGCGTGGTGCTCTGCCAGGCGATCCAGGCACCGAGGCCGAGCAGGGTTGCCACGGTCAGCGCGCTCACGACCTTGAGCTGGCTGGCGATCTTCATATCCACTCCATCGGGATCTTGCGGGAGCGGGAAGAATATGAAGACTGTGTGACAAGTTCGTGATGACGCGCCGTCTATCGTCGTCAGGCGGTGTGGCTTGTCTGGGGGGGCGGATCGGGCAGGGAGAGGAGGGGGCGACGCGGCGGCTGGATCAGCCGGGCCTGCCGCCCCGGACGCTTTACTTGTTGCGGCCGTCGTAATGGGTGACGGCCAAGGCGTCGAGATCGATGTCCTCAAGGCAGCGCACATTGATGGCTGCCATCGGATTGCCCTGCGGATCGACGCCCTCGCCAAACGGGTGGATGCCGCACTCGGGACAGAAGCGGTGGCGGATCACGTGGCGGTTGAAGGTGTAGCTGGCGGCCTGATCGTCCGGCGTCAGCAGCGTGAGCGCGCTGCGTGGTACGAACCACATCAGCGCGCCCTTGCGTTGGCAGATCGAACAGTTGCACGACAACACGCCGGTGAGCTCGCCTTCGGCTTCGAAGGCCACCCGGCCGCAATGACAGCTGCCACGGTATTTCATCGTGATCTCCTCGTTGGATGCGGAGCGGCCATGCTATTCCTCGGCAAATGCCTTGGCCAGATGGCGCGGATTGTCGATCTCGGTGCCGCGTGCCAGCGCCACCCGGTACGCCAGCAACTGCAGCGCCACGCTGTAGAGGATGGGGTCGAGGTCGCGCAGCGAGGGCGGCATGCGCACGGTGTTGAAGTGCTCGCCGGCGGCCAGCGCGGTGTCGGACAGCACGAACAGCTCGCCCTGGCGCGAGCGTACTTCCTGCAGGTTGCTCAGCAGCTTCTCGGCATGGCGGTTCCAGGGCATGCACGCCACCACGGCGATATGGCGATCCACCAGCGCCAGTGGGCCGTGCTTGAGCTCGCCACCAGGGTGACCCTCGGCGTGCAGGTAGGCGACTTCCAGCATCTTCTGCGCGCCTTCCAGCGCGATCGGGAACTGCTGGTGCCGTGCGGTGTAGAGCAGCAATGTGCGCTCGGCAAGGCGATGCGCCCACTGCGCCAGTTGCCCTTCCAGCTGCAGCACGTCCTCGACCGCCTGCGGCAGATGGGCGAGGCCGGTCTTCACCTCCGCGAGTTCGGCTGGCGCCAGGTAGCCGCGCTGGCGCGCCAGTCCCTGCGCCAGCAGGTAGAGGCTCAGCAGCTGGGCAGTGAAGGTCTTGGTCGAGGTCAGCCCCACTTCGGGCCCGGCGGCGGTGCACAGGCTGAACTGGGCCTTCTGCGCCAGCGTGCTGCCGGCGTCGTTGGTAATGGCAAGGCTGTACAGCGCGCCGGCGCGTTGCGCCAGCGCCAGGCTGGCGACGGTGTCGGCGGTCTCCCCCGATTGCGAGATCGCGATCAGCAGCGTGTTCTGCGGCATCGCCACGTCGCGGAAGCGATATTCGCTGGCGTGCTCGACCTGGGCTGGCAGCCCGGCCAGCGCTTCCAGCCAGTAGCGCGCGGTGAGCGCGGCCTGATAGCTGCTGCCGCTGCCGACCAGGATCACCTGTTCCACGCCCGCCAGCAGGCGGGCGGCGTCTTCGTCGAGCAGGCCTGCCAGATCCGGCGCGAAGCCAGTCCGCCCCAGCGTATCGGCCAGCACGGCCGGCTGCTCCCGGATTTCCTTTTCCATGTAGTAGCGGAAGAAGTCCGGTGCGGCCTCGCGTCGGTCCACCCGATCCGGGGTGCGCAGTGCCGGCTTGCCGGCCACGTCGAGCACTTCCACTCGGCCGGGCTGCAGGCGCGCGACATCGCCGTCGGCGAGCTTGATCACCTGGGACGCGATGGCCGAGAGCGGCGCCAATTGATCCGCCACCGCGGCGCAATCGTCGGCGCTAGCCAGCAGCAGCGGCACATGTTGGCTACTGCAGACCAATTGGTCCGGCCAGAGCGTCGAGGTGGCGACGAAGGCATACACGCCTTGCATTTGTGCTGCGGTGGCCTGGGCGGCCTGCAGCAGATCGTGGGTGGTCGAGAGGTGCCATTGCAGCAGGTTGGCGGCCAGCTCGGCCGGGTAGAGGCTGCCGGCGCTGTAGCCCACGGCGGTCAGCACATCGGCGATCTCGTCGGCGTTGGTGATGGCGCCGCGCCAGACAAGGCCCAACTGCCCGTCGGCGACGGTGAGCGCATGCTGCTGCGGCAGCTCCCAGTCGAGGCGCAGCAGCGCCAGTCGGCCGGAGATCGGCAAGGGCACCGGCAGGCCGCGGCCCTGCTGGCGGACCAACTGCTCACCGTCGTGGGCGATCCAGCCAGTACCGCGAAATCCGCTGTCGCGCAGGCGGCTGAGTGCCGTGGTGGCGGTGCCGGCCGCGGCAGCGCGATGGATCAGACCGAAGAGATGGCTCATGGGCGTTTTCCGCTGAAGCTTGCTTCATCGTAGGTGGCGTCCTGCAAATTCGAAACCGCGGCCAAGCCCGGCCCGATGCGCCTTGCAGCGGGTGCCGCACATTGACTGGGCTTCGGCGTTTCCGCTATCGTCCGTGGATTTTCCCAGGCCCAGTTCCCCATGCCGAAAGCAGCCAAACCGCCCGAATCGTTCGAGGCCGGCTATGCCGAACTCGAAGCGCTGATCGGCGAACTCGAATCCGGCCAGCTGCCCCTCGAAGCCTCGCTCGCCGCCTATCAGCGCGGCCAGGCGCTGTTGCAGTTCTGCCAAGGCAAGCTTGCGGACGCCGAGCAGCAGCTCAAGGTGCTGGAGAACGGCGAACTCAAGCCGTTCTCGCCGGAGGAGGGCGCATGAGCGAATTCAAATCCTGGATGCAGGATGTTCAGACCCGCATGGAGACCACGCTGGCCAGCGTGCTGCCGCGCGCCGACCACCTGCCGGCCCGCCTGCATGGGGCGATGCGCTACGCGGTGCTCGATGGCGGTAAGCGGGTGCGCCCATTGCTGGCCTTCGCCGCAGGTGAGCTTACCGGCGCCGACCCTGCCCGCCTCGCCCACGTCGGCGCGGCGGTCGAGCTGATCCACGCCTATTCGCTGGTACATGACGACATGCCGGCGATGGACAACGACGTGCTGCGCCGTGGCAAGCCCACCGTGCATGTTGCTTTCGATGAAGCCACTGCCCTGCTGGCGGGCGACGCGCTGCAGACCGCTGCCTTCGACGTGTTGTCGCACCAGGTGCTGGCCGATCAGCCGGCGATCCAGCTCAAGATGGTCGGCATTCTTGCTCGCGCTGCTGGCAGTCTCGGCATGTGCGGCGGGCAGGGGGTCGATCTCTATAGCGTCGGTCAGAGCCTGTCGCTGCCCGAACTCGAGATGATGCACATCCTCAAGACTGGCGCGCTGATCCGGGCCGCCGTGCTGCTGGGCGCGCATTGCGGTGCGCCGCTGTCCGACGACGAGATGGCGCGCGTCGACCATTTCGCCAAATGCATGGGCCTGGCGTTCCAGGTGGTCGACGACATCCTCGACGAGGAGGCCGACACCGCCACGCTGGGCAAGACCGCCGGCAAGGATGCCGCCAACAACAAACCGACCTATGTGATGCTGCTCGGCCTCAAGGGCGCGCGCGACAAAGCCGCAGAGCTGCAGGCTGATGCCCGCGCGGCCCTCGCGCCATTCGGCGCCCGTGCGCAGCGCCTGTTGGACCTCGCCGACTATATCGTCGCCCGTAGCCATTGATTCCCATGACGATGTCCCTGCTCAACGCCATTTCCTGTCCTGCGGACCTGCGCCGCCTCGAACGCCGCGCGCTGCCGCAGCTTGCCGCCGAACTGCGGCAATTCCTGCTCGACAGCATCAGCCAGACCGGTGGCCACTTCGCCTCCAATCTTGGCGCCGTCGATCTCACCATTGCGCTGCATTACGTATTCGATACGCCGCACGACCGGCTGGTGTGGGATGTTGGCCACCAGAGCTATCCGCACAAGGTGCTCACCGGCCGGCGCGAGCAGATGCACACCATGCGCAAGCAGGGCGGCCTTGCCGGCTTTCCCAAGCGTGAGGAAAGCGAATACGACACCTTCGGCGTGGGCCACTCCAGCACCTCGATCGGTGCAGCGCTAGGCTTTGCCGAAGCGGCCAAGCTCAAGGGCGAGGAGCGCAAGGCGATTGCCGTGATCGGCGACGGTGCGATGACTGCCGGCCAGGCGGTGGAAGCGCTGTTCAACGCCGGGCATCGCGATGTCGACCTGCTGGTCATCCTCAACGACAACGAGATGTCGATCTCGCCCAATGTCGGCGCATTCAACAACTACCTGGCCAAGCTGCTTTCGGGCAAGTTCTACAACGGTTTCCGCGACGTGTCGGGCAAGGTGCTCGACAAGGTGCCGCCGCTCAAGGAGCTCGCCAAGAAGGGCGAGGAGCATGTGAAGGGCTTCTTCTCGCCGGCAACGCTGTTCGAGGAGCTGGGCTTCAACTACATCGGGCCCATCGACGGCCACAACCTCGACGCGCTGGTATCCACGCTGTCCAACATCAAGCAGCTGTCGGGCCCGCAGTTCCTGCACGTGGTCACCAAGAAGGGGCAGGGCTACAAGCTGGCGGTGGATGATCCGGTCAAGTACCACGCGGTGACGCCGTTCCAGCCCGAGAACGGCATGGCCGGCGGCAAGGCGGGTGGCAAGGTCAGCTACACCCAGGTGTTCGGCGACTGGCTGTGCGACATGGCTGCCGCCGACGAGAAGCTCGTCGCCATCACCCCGGCGATGCGCGAGGGCTCCGGTCTCGTGCGCTTCGAGCAGGAATATCCGGCGCGCTACTTCGATGTCGGGATTGCCGAGCAGCATGCAGTCACCTTCGCCGGTGGCCTCGCCTGCGAAGGCCTCAAGCCGGTGGTCGCCATCTACTCGACCTTTCTGCAGCGTGCGTACGACCAACTGATCCACGACGTGGCGCTGCAGAATCTCGACGTGACCTTCGCCATCGACCGCGCCGGCCTTGTTGGCGCTGACGGCCCCACGCACGCCGGCTCGTTCGATCTTTCCTTCCTGCGCTGCGTGCCGAATATGGCCGTACTGGCGCCCAGCGACGAGAACGAATGTCGGCAGATGCTGGTGGCTGCCTATCGTCATGTCGGCCCGGCAGCCGTGCGCTATCCACGCGGCAACGGCCCCGGCGTCGCGCTCGATCCCGCACTGACCGGCGTGCCCTGGGGCAAGGGCGAGATCCGACGCCAGGGCAGCCAGGTCGCCATCCTGTCGTTCGGTACCGTGCTGGCCGGTGCGCTGGAGGCCGGCGAGGCGCTGGATGCCACCGTTGCCAACATGCGCTTCGTGAAGCCGCTCGATATCGAGCTGGTGAAGCAGCTGGCCGCGGATCACGCGCTGCTGGTCACGGTCGAGGAAAACGCCGTGATGGGCGGTGCTGGCAGTGCCGTGCTGGAAGCACTGTGCGCCGCCGGCATCAATGTGCCGGTATTGCAGCTGGGCCTGCCGGACGGCTATGTCGATCATGGCGAGCAG
Organism: Chitinolyticbacter meiyuanensis; assembly: GCF_008033135.1. Classification (NCBI taxonomy): domain Bacteria; kingdom Pseudomonadati; phylum Pseudomonadota; class Betaproteobacteria; order Neisseriales; family Chitinibacteraceae; genus Chitinolyticbacter; species Chitinolyticbacter meiyuanensis. The sequence continues at coordinate 3,377,675 of NZ_CP041335.1, read as the reverse complement.
AAGCAGTTGATCGCCGATTGCGGGCTGGATGCGGCGGGTATCGAGGCGGCTGTCCGGCAACGGCTGGGTTGACCATGGATGTGCTGATGCACATAGGGGCGCTGGCGCTTGGGCAACTGCCTGTCATGGCGGTGTTGCTGATCGCTCTGGGGATGTTGGCCATGCAGAAGCATCGTCCTCCTGGTCGTGGTTTCGCCTGGGCGGCATTGACCTGCTACCTGTTGGCGGCGGCACTCAAGCCGGTGTTCGCCCTGCTGTTGATCCGTTCCGATGCCATGGTTGGGATGGAAATGCAGCAACGTTTGCTCTACTCCGGCATCGCTGCGGGGGTAGAAGGCCTGTTGATGCTTGCCGGCTTGGCATTGCTGCTGACCGCCTATTTCCTCGCCGCTCGCCAGCGTTGACCCGCGCCAGCGTGCCGTGGGCTATGAGACAATCGCCGTCATGCAATCGATACCCCGTGGCCGTTTCATTTCTGTAGAAGGCGTCGACGGCGCCGGCAAGAGCACCCAGCTCTTGTGGCTGGCGCGCTGGCTGATCGCGCGTGGCATCCCGCTGGTGCGCACGCGCGAGCCCGGCGGTACGCCGCTGGGCGAAAAGCTGCGTGAATGGCTGCTGGCCGAACCCATGCATCTGGAAACCGAGGCGCTGCTGATGTTCGCCGCACGGCGCGAGCATCTGGCTCGGGTGATCGCACCGGCGCTGGAACGGGGCGAATGGGTGTTGTGCGACCGATTCTCCGACGCGACCTTCGCCTATCAGGGCGGTGGTCGTGGCTTGCCGCAGCAGAAGTTCGAGGCGCTGGAAGACTGGGTACAGGGTGCGGGCAAGGAGCGGATCGAGCCGGATCTGACGCTGCTGTTCGATGTGCCGCCGGAGGTATCGAGCGCGCGCCTAGCCAATGGCCGTGAGCTCGATCGCTTCGAGCGCGAGGCCGCCGATTTCCATGCCCGGGTACGGGCCGCCTACCTCGAACGCGCTGCTGCCGCGCCGGAACGCATCCGCGTGATTGATGCATCGGGCAGCGTCGAGGCGATCCAGGCCGAACTTGAAAGGCGACTGCCGGGCTGGCTGGGTCTGCCGGCATGAACGGTGAAGCACTCTATCCGTGGCAGCACGCCGCATGGCAGGGCCTGATCGCCGGCACTGCGCGCATGCCGCATGCGCTGCTGCTGACCGGCGAACCCGGTATCGGCAAGCGCCGCTTTGCCGAGCGGCTGGCGGCCTGGTTTTTGTGCGAGTCGCCGACCAAGACCACCGAGCCATGTGGCGGATGCGAGGGCTGTCGCTGGTTCGCTGCCGGCAATCATCCGGACTACCGGGTGCTGGCGCCGGCCGACGAGGCCGATGACGAGGAAGAGGGCAGCAAGCCCAAACGCAAGCTGCCGGTGATCGGCGTCGACGATGTGCGCGAGCTCGCCGACTTCGTCAACCTGACCACGCATCGCGGCGGCGCCAAGGTGACCGTGGTCTACCCAGCCGAAAGCCTCAATGCCGCGGCAGCCAATGCCTTTCTCAAGACGCTGGAAGAGCCGCCAGCAGGCGCGCAGTTCATCCTGGTCGCCCATCATTGGCGCCGGCTGTTGCCGACCATCCGCAGCCGCTGTCGTATCTATCCGCTGCCAATGCCCGATCATGCCGCGGCCAGCGCTTGGCTGGGCGAACAGGGCGTGGTGAACCCGGAGTTGCACCTCGCGCATACCGGTGGAGCGCCTCTGGCTGCGCTCGACGATGCGGCAGCCGAATGGCTGCCGGTGCGCGCGGGGCTGCTTGATCATTTGAGCAATCCGGGCTCGCTGGATGTGTTGGCGGTGGCGGCGGAGCTCGAGAAATCCAAGCTCGACACGGCGCTGGTGATCGGCTGGCTGCAAAAATGGGTCTACGATCTGGTCAGCGTGGGGCTGTCGGGCAAACTCCGCTATTATCCCGATTGCAAGGACGAGCTGACGCGGCTGTCGGTTCGTGCGCCACAGCTGGTGAAGTACACCGAGACGCTGTTGGCCGCACAACGACTGGCGCATCACCCGCTCAACCTGCGCTTGGTGTATGAATCGCTGCTCAACGACTACGTGGCGGCGTTCCGGGTGAGCCGGGCCAAGGGATAGAAGCCGAGGAACTACGACGTGATGGAAGCACCGAAGCCACAGGCCAGCCGGCCCGGCGTGTTGTCGCTGAATATCAAGGAAAAGGCCGCGCTCTACGCGTCCTACATGCCCTTCGTGAAAGGCGGCGGCATCTTCATCCCGACCAACAAGCCCTACCGCCTCGGCGACGAGGTGTTCATGCTGCTGTCGTTGCTGGATGATCCGGCCAAGATCGCGGTCTCCGGCCACGTGGTGTGGATCACGCCGCAGGGCGCGCACAACAACCACCAGCAAGGCATCGGCGTGCAGTTCTCCGGCAACGAGGCTGGTGCGCAGGCACGCAACAAGATCGAGTCGCTGCTGGGCGGCTATCTGCAATCGAGCCGCACCACCCACACGATGTGACCCGGGCGCTCACCGCCTACTCGCTGCAATCCCACTCTGGCCCCTACGAAACCTGGCCGTCGTCGTCCGTACTGCTGCGTGACGACGAGCCAGCCGGCGTGCGGCTGCCCGGCTATGCACTGCTGGCGCAATACGAAACCGTGGCGGGTCTGCTGTTCATCACCGACTACGATTGCCCGTTCGAGGAAGCCACAGCGTTCACGCTGTACACGGCCGATCTGTCGCGGCGGCTGGGCCGCAAGCAGTTTGCCGTGCCCTACGGCAGCTGGTCGTTCAAGGCGCTGGATTGGCTGGACGCGCGCAATGTGCTGATCCATTTCCATTGCGACGAATGCTGGCACCTGCAATTACCGGAGTCCGGATGGTGGCGCCCGGCGATGCGTTGGCGGCGCATCGGCGCAGGCGTGCTGACCGACGACGAGGCGGCCGCGCTCGGGCTGCAGCATAAAGCGCGGTAGAATCGAAGTTCTCCCCCGCTGCTGGCCGCCATGTTCGTCGATTCGCATTGCCACATCAATTTTCCCGAGCTCGCCCAGAACATCGACGAGTTGCTCGCCAACATGGCGCAAAACCAGGTTACGCATGCATTGTGCGTGTCGGTTAACCTGCCCGAATGGCCGAGCGTGATGGCGTTGGCGGATGCCTACCCCAACCTCTACGCCTCGGTCGGCGTGCATCCGGATTACGAAGATGTCGAGGAGCCGACCGTCGCCGGCCTGGTCGAACTGGCGCAGCGGCCGCGCATCGTCGCCATCGGCGAGACCGGGCTCGACTACTACCGGCTCGAAGGCGATCTGGAGTGGCAGCGCGAACGCTTTCGCGTACATATCCGTGCTGCGCGCGAAACCGGCCTGCCGTTGATCATCCATACCCGCTCAGCGTCCGAGGACACCATCCGCATCCTCAAGGAAGAGCGTGCCGACGAGGTGGGCGGCGTGATGCATTGCTTCACCGAGAGCTGGGAGGTAGCGCAGGCGGCGATGGAACTGGGTTTCTACATTTCGTTCTCCGGCATCGTCACCTTCAAGAAGGCCGAGGAGCTGAAGGAAGTGGCACGCCGTATGCCGCTGGAGCGCATGCTGATCGAAACCGATTCGCCCTATCTTGCGCCGGTGCCGTTCCGCGGCAAGACCAACCAGCCGGCCTGGGTGAAGCACGTGGCCGAGCACATCGCGGACCTGAAAGGCGTGCCACTGGCTCAGGTGGCGAGTGCCACCACCGGCAATTTCTTCCGGCTGTTCAGCCGGGCGGCGCGATGAGCATCGAGCTGCTGCTGCTCGGCGTAGGCTCCTCCGGGGGCTCGCCGGCGATTGGTTGCAGCTGCCCCACCTGCACCTCGCCTGACCCGCGCAACCGCCGTACCCGGGCCTCTGCGGTGATCCGTGCCGAGGGAAAGACGCTGCTGATCGATACCGGGCCGGACCTGCGCTCACAGGCGCTGCGCGAGAACCTGCTACAGGTGGATGCGGTGCTCTATACCCATCCGCATGCCGATCATATCCACGGCATCGACGATCTGCGCGCCTGGTGCTGGCTGCAGAAGGTTGCGCTACCGGTCTACGGCAATACACTGACCATCGAGCACATCAAGAGCCGCTTCACATATACGTTGCTGCAGCCCAACGAATACTGGGACAAGCCGGTGTTGACGCCGATCGAAGTCGATGCTGAGCCCTTCAATGCCGCTGGCGTGCGGGTGCTGCCGATCCCGCTGCTGCATGGCCGCTGGCCCATCCTGGGTTTCCGCATTGGTAATGTTGCCTACCTGACCGATGTCTCGGAGATCCCGGAAAGCAGCTACGCTTTGCTGCAAGGGCTCGACGTGCTGGTGCTCGACTGCCTGCGTGAAGTACCGCATCCCACCCATTTTGGTGTGGTGCAATCGCTGGCCGCCGCCGAACGCATTGCCGCGCGGCGTACCGTGTTCATCCACATGACGCACGAACTCGAATACCACGCACTGTCCAGCCGCCTGCCGCCCGGCATCGAGGTCGGCTACGACGGGATGCGCATCACCATGTGAACCATGCAAGGAGAAGGCCATGAACGACGAAACCCAACTCTCGGTCCTCGGCCTGCCCCTGTTTCCCTGCAGTGCAGATCCGCTCACCGGTTTTCAGCGCGACGGGTATTGCGCCGAGTGTGAAGGGGATATCGGCCAGCACACGGTGTGCGCGCAGATGACTGCCGAATTCCTCGCCTTCTCCAAGGCCCAGGGCAACGATCTTTCCACGCCGCGCCCGGAATGGGGCTTTCCCGGCCTCAAGCCAGGCGATCAATGGTGCGTCTGCGCCGGACGCTGGATCGAGGCACTGCTCGAAGGCCATGCGCCACCATTGCTGCTGGGCGCTACCCACGAGTCCATCCTCGAGCATGTGTCGCTGGAAACGCTGGTCGAGCATGCAATCGACCGGCCGGAATGATTCACAGCAGGCCGAGGCCCAGCCAGAACACCCCGCCAGCCAGCATGCCGCTGGCTGCGCCGATCGCCGTTTCCAGTGGCGTATGGCGGCCCAGCACCACGCGTGACCAAGCCAGCGGCAGGCCCAGCAGCAGGGCGATGAGCATGGCTACGGGGCCCTCTGCCGCGAGCAGCAGCGCCGCATAGACGCAATACGCAACGTGCTGCGACAGCTTGAGCCAGCGCGACAGCACGATGGCCGCCAACACCGGCAGCAGGCCCGCCGCAAAGCCCAGCGCCAGCACGCGTGTTGCCGGGTCGATGGCGAACCAGCCGCTGGCGCCCAACAGCAAGCTGGCGAGGAAGACATTCCAGCGTCGGCGTTCATGCGGACGGTTGGCGTCAACGTGATGCCAGTCGCCACGCCGCACATGCCAGCCGATGAAGACCACCGTCAGCACGATCAGGACAGCCAGTGCCACGGTCGCCGGCTGCAGCAATCCGTGCGGCCCGACTGCAATGAACACGGCCAGCGGCAGCGTGACAAACGGGTGGCCGACGATGGAGATGCCGCGGGCAAACCGGTTGTTCATCGCGCTGCCAGCGGCTTGACCGGCATCGCCGCCATTTGCCTGCCGTGCCAGCGTGCCAGCAGGACCAGTGCGCACACGGCGCCGAGCAGCGCGAAGCCCATATCGGCCTGCGTATCCCACTCGTAGCCCTGGGTGCCGAGGAATTCGTCGGCGCCCTGGCCCATGATCACTGCAGCCTGCCACTCGATCAGCTCATACAGCGCCGAGATGGCCAACGTGACGCAGCCGGCCAGGAAATTGGTCATTCCTCGGCTCGTCAGATAGCCGCCACGCAGCAGGATCTCGCGTGCGATCAGGACCGGCACGAAGCCCTGGGCGAAATGGCCAATCTTGTCGTAGGGATTGCGATCAAGCCCGAATCCCTGCTCCAGCCAGAAACCCAGCGGCACGCGCGCGTAGGTATACGCTCCGCCGTAGATCAGGATCAGCGCATGGAGCGCGATCAGCACGTAGAGCAACGAGGTCAAAGGGAAGCGGCGATAGGTGCCGGCCAGCAGCGGTGCGGCAACCAGCACCGGGGCCACCTCCAGCCACCAGGTGGTGCGATCGTACGGGGAGATGCCCGATGCAATGAGGGCAATCAATACCAAGGTACCAAGGCCAAGCAACAGGAGCCGCTGTGTCGTCATCGATCAGTTCCAGAAAGCGTTGAATATAGCCGGATGGCCGAGCAGCCACCCCCAGCCGGCCAGGTGCAGCAGCACGATGAACCAGAACACCACCTGGTAACTGCGCTTGCGATTCTTGTGGCGGAACAGCCGTTGCGCTACCCAGGCGCCGGGCCAGCCGCCGAGCAGTTCGCCGGTGTGTAACGTCGATTCGGGAATGCGTCGTCGCCCACGCTCGGCTGCATCCTTGTCCCGCCAATAGCCGATGAAGGTCAGCGTGCTGATGGCGAGTATCCACACGGGCAGCCAGCCCGGCAGCTGGAGATACAGCACGCCCAGTATTTGCAGCAGTACCGAAACGAGGCCCGGTAGCACGCCCCATGCACTGCCGTGATCCGGCCTGCTGCCGACAATGTCGATATCGATGGCGCGGGGGCGATTCTGCGCGTCCAGTCCGTCCGTGTAGTTCACCAGCATCTGCTCGCTGGGTCGTAGCTGGCCGCGGCGGAAGTCATGGATATGGGCGAATACCCGGCCGTTGGCATGGGTCGGCGTGATGAAGCCGTAGCCCTTGTCGTCTTTCCAGTGGGTGATCCGGCCGGTTCGGCGCATGGTTGGGAGAGGGGACGTGAAAACGTCGCGATCTTAGCCGGCGGCGTGGCGGCCGGCCAGTGTGATCGCGCAGAGCCGTGGTTTGCGCGCCGGGCATATGCTGTCGTCCTGCTTGCGGGCAACTGGCATCCCCGCGCGACGCTGGCTATACCAACTGGGACAGGGCGGTATACGTGCACCGCACCATCACAAGTCGAACGGAGGAAACACAATGAAACTGGATGATGTCTTTGGCAAGATCCATCAGCTGCCCACCATGCCCAAGGTGGTGCAGGAGCTGATCGACAGCTTCAACAAGGACGATGTGGACGTGCATGCGGTTGCCAGCCGGGTGGCGTTGGATCAGGTGATTTCCGCCAAGGTATTGCGGCTGGCCAACAGCAGCCATTACGGCGGCGCGCGCAAGGTGGGCTCGGTCGACGATGCGGTGGTGGTGCTGGGGTTCAATGCGCTGCGCACGCTGGTGGTCGCCTCGGGCGTGACCGGAGCATTCCAGAATGCCGCGGGTTTCGATCGCAAGAGTTACTGGCAACACTGCCTGGCCGTGGCGGCAACGGCCAAGCAGCTGGCCAAGCATGCCAAGGTGAGCGGCGAGCTCGCCTTCACCACCGGGCTGATCCACAACATCGGCGAGTTGCTGATCCATCTCTATGCGCCTGATCTGGCCGGCAAGATCGATCGGCAGGTGGCAGCCGGTGGCAATCGCATCAACCTGGAAGACACACAGATCGGCTTCGACTATGTGGATGTCGGTGCCGAGCTCGCGCGGCGCTGGAATTTCCCGAACGAAGTGGTCGATGCCATCGCCTTTCAGAACAAACCGGCCCAGCAATTGCCGCCGTCCACGCTGACGCACGTGCTGGCGCTTGCCATCTATGTGGTCGACTGGCTCGACAGCGGCGAGGGGCCGGAAAAGCTGGTCGATGGCTTTCCCGCTGCGCTGGGTACCGTGGTCCAGGTGTCGGCCAACCAAGTGGCGGCGGAGATTGACACGATCCGCGAGCAGATCGCGGGCTTCGAAGGCCTGCATCAGTAAACTTGCAGCGATGAAAAAAGCCCGGCATTGCCGGGCTTTTTTGCGGGTGAGCGTGGCTCAGAACGCGGGGACCACGGCACCGTGGTACTTCTGCTCGATGAATTGCTTCACTTCCTTGCTGTTGAGCGCGGCGGCGAGTTTCTTGATCGGCGCGCTGTTCTTGTTGTCCGGACGGGCCACCAGGATGTTCACGTACGGCGACTGCTTGCCTTCGATGGCCAGCGCGTCCTTGGCCGGGTTCAGCTTGGCTTCCAGCGCGTAGTTGGTGTTGATCAGCGCCAGCTCCACCTGGTCCAGCACGCGTGGCAGCGTGGCGGCTTCCAGCTCGCGAATCTTCAGCTTCTTCGGGTTCTTGGCAATATCGCGGCTGGTGGCGAGGATGTTCTTGGTGTCCTTGAGCTTGATCACGCCGGCGCGGTCCAGCAGCAGCAGGGCGCGGCCGCCATTGGTGGGATCGTTCGGGATGGCGACGGTGGCGCCTTCCTTCAGGTCGGCCAGCTTCTTCACCTTGGTCGAATAGGCGCCGAACGGTTCGACATGCACGCCGGCCACGCTGACGAGGTTGGTGCCCTTGCCCTTGTTGAATTCGTCCAGGTAAGGCTTGTGCTGGAAGAAGTTGGCATCGAGGCGCTTCTCGGCGACCTGCACGTTGGGTTGTACGTAGTCGGTGAACACCTTCACCTCCAGTTCCACGCCTTGCTTGGCGAGCTGGGGCTTCACGAATTCGAGGATCTCCGCGTGCGGCACGGCGGTGGCGGCAACGGTGATCTTGTCGGCGGCGTGTGCGGCGAAGGCGGCGGTGGCGAGGACGAGAGCGAGCAGTTTTTTCATGGCCTTCCTTCTTGAGGGCAGTATGGGAAATGGGGGCCGGGGTACCGGCAATGATCGCCGCGCATGGGTGGCGCGACAGCCGTAGTAAAACTACATTGTTCCGTTAAGGATATAAAAGAAAAGTTTTTTATATCGATATGCGCTGCGCTATTTGCGGCTGAAATGGATCACCATCCGGTCACCGACCATTTGCAGGATCTGCACCAGGATCAGCAACAGCACCACGGTGATGACCATCACGTCGGTCTGGAAGCGCTGGTAGCCAAAGCGGATGGCTAGATCGCCCAGGCCGCCTCCACCGATCACGCCACTCATCGCGGCGTAGGACACCAGGGTGATCGCGGTGACGGTGACGCCGGCGATGATGCCCGGCAGCGCTTCGGGCAGCAGTGCGCGCAGCACGATCTGCGTAGTGGTCGCGCCCATCGCCTGCGTGGCCTCGATGATGCCGCGATCGACCTCGCGCAACGCCGTTTCCACCAGCCGGGCAAAGAACGGCGTGGCCCCGACCACCAGCGGTGGAATGGCGCCAGCGACACCGAGCGAAGTGCCCGTGATCAGCACGGTGACCGGGATCATCACGATCAGCAGGATGACGAAGGGCACCGAGCGCAGCACGTTGGTGATGAAGGACAGCAGCGCGTACACCACCGGTTGCGCCAGCAGCTGGCGCTTGGCCGTCAGGAACAGGATCACGCCGAGCGGCAGGCCGAGCAGCACGGTGAACAGCAGCGAACCGCCGAGCATGGTCAGCGTATCGACGGTGGCGAGCCAGATTTCCATCCAGTCGATCTGGGTGAAGAGTTCGTTCATGCGCGGACCTCCTCGACAGTCAGGCCACGCGCGGCCAATTGCGCCAGGGCCGCGGCCACGTCGCCACCGGTGAAAGCGACGGTGAGCTGGCCGTAAGGCACATCCTTGATGCGGTCGATACGGCCGGTGAGGATGCTGAAGTCGACGCCGGTCTCGCGCGCCACGGCGCCGAGCACCGGGTCGTAGGTGGCCTCGCCGGTGAAGGTGAGCCGCACCACGCGACCGGGCACGTGGGCGTAGTCGTCGCCCTGTTCCGCTTCATCCACATGCTCGGCTTCGAGCACGAAGCGGCGCGTGGTCTGATGCTGCGGGTGCAGGAACACCTCGGCCACCGGGCCGACCTCGACCACGCGGCCGGCATCCAGCACCGCGACGCGGTCGCACACGCTGCGCACCACGTCCATCTCGTGGGTGATGATGACGATGGTGAGACCGAGCTCCCGGTTGATCTCCGCGAGCAGTCGCAGCACCGATTGCGTGGTCTGTGGATCGAGTGCGCTGGTGGCTTCGTCACACAGCAGGATGCGTGGCTGGGTGGCGAGTGCACGGGCGATGCCGACACGTTGCTTCTGGCCACCGGACAACTGCGCCGGATACTTGGTGGCGTGTTCGGCGAGCCCGACGCGCGCCAGCAGCTCGGCCACGCGTGCCTTGACTGCCACCTTGTCGTGGCGGCCAGAGAGCAGCAGCGGGAAGGCGACGTTGTCGGCCACCGTCTTGCTGGAGAGCAGGTTGAAGTGCTGGAAGATCATGCCGATGCCGCGACGTTGTTCGCGCAGCGCCGCATCGTCGAGTGCGGTGAGGTCAGTGCCGCCGATCAGCACCTGGCCTTGGGTGGGGCGTTCGAGCAGATTGATGAGGCGGACCAGCGTGGATTTGCCGGCGCCGGAATGACCGATGATGCCGAAGACCTCGCCCTCGGCAATGGTCAGATCGATGCCGGAAAGCGCTGGCACGTCCTGGTCGGCCACACGGTAGGCTTTGTGGATGTTCTGGAATGTGATCAACGTTCAACCCTGGAGGTCGGCTGGGTATCGCGCGCAGCTTGGCATGGGCGCGCGATGCGGGTACGCCAGTATGGCGTATCGCGGGGCGGCGGCGTATTGGCGCTATCGGTAACAGCTGCGGGTCAAGCCCGGATCGGCGACCCTGAGGCGAAAGGACCAGGGCGCGCCGTGCGGCGCGCCCCGAGATGCAAGCTCAGCCCTGGCTGGGCACGCACTTGGCCTTGGCGTCGGCCGGGCTCAGATTGCGGATGGTTTCGTAGAACTGCTCGCATACCGGCGCGCTATTGGCCGGCCACTTGCCCTGGCAACTGGCGAGCGCGCCATTGGGGTCGCCCGATGGTGTGGCCGCCATCGTCACCTGCCAGCACGATGCAGTCAGATCCTGTCCCATGACCACGATCCCGGCGGCATCGGCCTTCTGCTGGTTGCCGCCGTACTGCTTGGGATCGGATGCATACCAGATGTAGCTCGGATGGTTGGCACCGATCACCGGCACAGTCCGCCCCGCGACTGGCTGAAAGCTCGATACCGTGAGCACGTTGATGGGGCTGAGCTTGAAATACTCGGCCAGCCACGCCCGCGCCGGGGCGCCGAAGGCGACGGTGGGCTTGGCGCTGCCGGCAGGGCCCGCCGTCCATTGCGCCAGCAGCGACACCGTGTAGTTGGAGAAGTCGTCGTAGACGCCTTCGAGCGAGGCGCCGGCGCTCGCCGGTGCTGCGATCGGGGCAATGTCGACGATGGTCTGGTACGGATCGGTACTGCCCTGTGGCACGCCGTTGGTCACCAGCAGGCTGGCCCAGCGCTTGGTGGTGGCGGCTTGCAGGTAATCCTGCGTTTGCGTCATCACCGTATCGGGCGGGAAATGCAGCAGCTGTACCGTCGGGTTGTGCTGCATGGCAAAGCCCAGCGGCAGGAAGAAATGCCAGTCGCTCTGCCACTTGCCGGCGTTCACGATGCCCTGGGCATCGGTGTAGCCGACGGCGCCGCTTTGCAGCAGGCCGGTGATCACGTTGCCATAGTCGGCGGGAACGCCGGTGAGCTGGGCGTAGACCTGGCCATCCTTGGTCACTACGCCCAGCGTGCCCTTGCCATAGCCATCGCGCAGCATGGAAAGCGTCAGCCAGTGCTTGATGGTGTCTTCCAGCGTGGGCGCCGGGGTCGGGCACTGGTTGAGGCAGTTGGGATAGGAGAATAGGGCCGTGGCCTGGGCGGTGGTGCCGAGTGGCACGGTGACGAGGGAAGGCGGGGGCTGGGTGGCGCACGCAGCGAGCAACAGTGTGGCGAGCAGGGCGAGCAACTTGTGCATGGACGACTCCTCCTGAGAAATGGGGCCTCACGGCCGGTCACGTTCTGGCGGATTGACCCACCACGTGATTCGAAAAATAGAGGTTCAGCGATTCGAGTACTTCCGTCAGCGCTTCGCACAGTGTGGCGAGTTCGCGGCCATAGTCATTGCCTTGCTCGCAGGCGAGTTCGAGCGCGGCGGCGGCGGCGGTGAGCCGCGGGGCGCCGATCTGCGGGCCGACGGCCTTCAGCGAATGGGCATGGCGCTGGATCAGTTCCCGCTCGTTGGCAGCATGTGCCTGATGCAGCGTGGTGACCTCGTCGCGGTAGTGCTGGGTGAGGTGGCGCAGTACGCCAAGATAGCGTTCGCGCCGCAGTCCGACCTGGGCCTGGCCTACCGCGAGATTGACGCCGCGCAGGGCCGGCAATGGCAGCTCGTCGCCAGCGTGCTGGGGCTCCGGTAGCAGATCGCCGCTGCGTTGCGGGCCGATCCAGCGGGCAAGCGTGTTGTACAGCGTATCCGGCCGGAACGGTTTGGCGATATGGTCGTTCATGCCGGCCGCCTGGGTGCGTTCCCGATCGTCGGACAGCGCATGTGCTGTCATCGCGATGATCGGCAGGTCGGCCTTGGCCGGGTCTTCGCGGATCTGTCGTGTCGCGGTCAGCCCATCGAGCTCCGGCATCTGGATATCCATCAGCACGGCGTGATAGCGCCGACGCTTGGCCATGTCCACCGCCTGGCGGCCGGTCTCGGCGATGTCAATCGTCACGCCCACTGCATCGAGCAGCTCAGCGGCGATCTGGCGATTGATCTCGTTGTCCTCCACCAGCAGTACCTGCGCGCCACGTAGTACCTGCTGCGCCTGACGCTGCGTCGTCAACACGTCACCGAGTCGCGGCGCAGGCTGGATTTCGCCGTCGGCATCGAGCTCGGCGATCGCCTCGGCAAGGCGCGGCGCGAGCACTGGCTTGACCAGATAGCCATCCGGTGCGATCTGCGGCCGATGGCGGCATACCGCCTCGCGATGATATGCCGGTACGGCCAGCAGCACCGGGGTGCGGGCCAGCCGGGCGTGGTAGCGGATGCGGGCTAGCAGCGCATAGCCGTCGTGGTCGGGCATCTGCCAATCCGAGATCACCAGGCCATAGGGGCGGGCGCTGGCGATGGCGTTTTCCATGGCCATCAGCGCGGCATTGGCATCTTCCACCGGCGTGACCTCGGCACCGGCGCGTTCGAGCAGGCTCTTGAGCGTGGCACGCGCCATCGGGTTGTCGTCCGCGATCAGCACGCGCCGGCCATCGAGCAGATGTTCGATGCCCAGCGGCTGGGTGTTTTCCACCACGTCCAGCCAGATCGAGAAGCTGAAGCAGCTGCCGGCGCCGGGAATGCTTTCCAGGTGCATGCGACCGCCCATGGCTTCGACCAGCTGGCGGCAGATCGCCAGGCCAAGGCCGGTGCCGCCGTAGCGACGGGTGATCGATTCGTCGGCCTGGGCAAAGGCGTCGAACAGCTTGCCCTGCTGTTCAGGGCTGACACCGATGCCCGAATCGACCACGGCGAAACGCAGCTCCACGGCTTGCTCGGCGTTGTCGATCACGTTGACCAGCACCACCACCTCGCCACGGTCAGTGAACTTCACCGCGTTGTTCACCAGATTGAGCAGGATCTGGTTGAGCCGCAGTGGATCGCCATACAACCGCGCCGGCACATCAGGGGCGACATCCAGCACCAGCTCGATGTGCTTGTCGTCGGCCTTGAGCGCAGCCACGTCGACCACATTGCCCAGCACCTCGTCCAGCGTGAACACCGTGTGCTCCAGGTGCAGCTTGCCGGCTTCCAGCTTGGAGAAGTCGAGCACGTCGTTGAGGATGGTCAGCAGGATTTCAGCCGAGTAACGGATCTTGTCGAGGTAATCGCGCTGCTTGCGGTTGAGCTCGGTGGACAGCGCCAGCGTGCTCATGCCGAGGATGGCGTTCATCGGCGTGCGGATCTCGTGGCTCATCCGAGCCAGGAAGTCGGATTTGGCATGGTTGGCGGCTTCGGCTGCATGGGCCGCGGTGCGTAGCGAGTGCATCCAGCTCAGCACGAAGCGATAGCCGAGGAAGGCCATGGCGAAGAACATGATGGCCAGCACCCAGTACACGGCCGAGGTCGAGGCCTCCAGCAACCGCATTGCCTCGTGCACCTGGTTGCTGGCGTTTCCGGCAAGCGTGGCTGCAGCATGGCGGCTGAGCGTGAACGAAACGAACAGGAATAGATAGATCACCGCGACCAGTAGCCCGGCTGCCAGCAGGATCCAGCCCTTGTTGTCCTGCTCTTCCTCGCGCGGGCCACCGAAATGCCGATGGCGCCAAGTCATCACGCTGGGCGTGAGCAGGGCCAGCAGGGGTGCCGTCACCAGCAGCGTTTGCGCGAAGTTGCCGACCCACCAGCCCTGCCAGATGGCAAACGCCGCCTGTACGCCTAGTGCATTGGTGTGCGTCCAGATGAACGAGGCGCTGGCGCTGAACACTGCGTTGAAGAACGCCAACAACATGAAGAACAGCAGGCCATCCAGCGTGCGCAGATCCAGCGACAGTGGCAATGCGCGATAGGCGATCACGAAGAGCGCAAAGCCCGCCGGGTTGGCCAACGCAAAAAGCGCCGCCCATTCCACAGGCATGCCGGAATAGATGGAGAGACAGAACGTCGCGAGATAGGCCGGAATCGCCCCCCACCAGAAGCCGAACCACAAGGTCCAGAGCAGGCACAGTGTCAGCGGCGGATAGAGCGACACATAGATTTCCACGCCGCCGAAATCGAGCGCCACGCCCGACCAGCGCAACGCCACAACCATCAGCCCCAGGCCAACGCTGCCTGCCGCGCAGACCAGCCACAGCGCTGCCAGCACCAGGCCCGCCCGCCCACCGTCAAGCAGATCTCGCGGGATCAGGGGTGCGTAGCGGGTGAGGGGGTTGCCATAGAGCTGGGGAGGGGTCGCGTGGCTCATGCGCGCTGTAAGCTATTCAGCTGGTTTTGTTCGTTCATCATGGCTGCATGATGAAGTGGCATGCAAGCTAAATCAGAAAAATGCCATCACCAGTGTCTGTTTTTGTGCCGATGCAAGGTTGGAGAGGATGTGTGTGACGACTGGGCTCCTACCGGAGCACCCCCTGCTTCACCTTTCGATGCGCCGCAAAGCTTTTTCTTTTAAAGAATATGCGCCAGCGTTTCGGTCTTTTACTTGAGCATCGAGAATTTAATGAACTCTATGTTCAATCCAGCTTCCAGACAAACTGCACGAAATCTTGCCGTGACAAAGTAAAACTGTTCGTTGTCGATGTCTCTGACAATCATGTCGTCTTCTTGGTTTTTATAGTTGTCTCGAATCTTGATTGAATAATCATCAATTCTTTCAAAAGCAGGCTTCTTGTTTAAGATCCTCCCCGCAAAGGCCTTGACGATCGATGTTTGAGTCGTTATTTCACAGTTGATGAAGTCAATATTTTTGGTGTTTGCTTCTACAACCGCTTTTGCCCTGCAGGAAAAAACAGGAAAAGGTAAGGTGGGTTGAAAAAATCGATAAATTCAATATTTTCTGCGGTAAAGAAATTCTGGGCACTCAGCTTCATGTTTTTTATTTGCTGAAGTTGTTCGCCGTTTTCACCCAAAACAAAGTACTTTAAAAATTTGCCATCACGGTCTTTTATATCCAGCAGAGACTGCTCTGTTGCATGGGGGCTTTGCATTGAAAACATGATATCCCCTTTGGCTCAAAGTGGAGGTGGGCAAGCCAATTTATGGAAAGGATGAGGTTATCTCATCTGCGTAGCAAATTGTCCCGTCTGGATATTCGCCCTCCCAGCCGCACGGAAACGCCCCCGCTGAATATATTCTGTGTAGTTCTTTTGCCAGATGAATGTCTGCGTCGACATAAGCGGATCTGAGAATGAGTTCTATGTCTGCCTCGATGTCGTCCATGAAATAAAAGGCTAACGACTCAGAGTGTGCCTCTATTTTCTTTTCTAAGCTATTTTTTATTTCTTCCAATGTATTTTGGAGTGGTTTTTTGTCCGGCCCCATTTCAAATAAAAGGGTGTTGACCTGCTTCCAGGCGGCCTCTCGTACATGGTTCCATGACTGATATGGCTTGCCTATGTTTTGATTGTGGGCAATGTTTGTTATTTCGCTGCGAGGGATTTTCTTTGCGTTGTCAATTTTTAAATTACTGTGCGGGGTTATTTCAAAGGACTTCGCCCAGTTTTCAAGGGGCCCATACATTTTTCTGTCAACGTGCTTGGGGCGGATTTTTTCTCTTGCGGTGACTAAATTTTCAGCCAGCTGAGGTGAGAGTTGATGATGCTTCTCAATCTCCTCAATATGAGTGATCGTGGCGCTCCATTGTGCGCATTGGAATTTCAACTGTGCGAGCAGCGATTTTGCGGTAAGCCATTCCTGAGTCTTGGCCTCGTGAGAGGTGATTACCTCGGATAGTATTTCCTCGGCTTGTACTACCTTCCCAAATTTTATAAATTTTTTTGCTTTTTCGATAAGGTCCATTTTTAGTATCTCCGACTTGATCGAATGTAGCGATCCCAGTCGCCGTCTTTTAGGCCGGTTTTCTGGCCGCAGCTGGTTTTGTAAAGCGGCAACTTGTTCTTCCTTAGTGCGCTATCTAAATTTCGTTGTAACTCCTTGACTGCGCGCTCTTGATCTGCAGAGTTTGGATATTTCTTGCCAATGTGATCTAGTTCTGCTTCAACTGCTCGGTTGTAAGCGGAGTGATATCCGCTGTGTGTGGACATATAGCCGTTCGGAGTCGATGGCAGCATTATTGCATTTGATGCGGAGTTCATTTTGAATCCAATGTTTCTTAGGACCGCATGATTTTCCAGTTCCTCGGGGATTACATGGTGTGCTTGCTTGCCTGGCCATGTATCACAGCCTGTTGCTGCTTTGCCTAGAGCTTGGCTTTGTTTTTGTTTGCGGGCCAGCCCTGCAGGGTCAATCCATTCCGTAGAGTTGGGTGCATATGCATGTGTATTTAATCCGCCTAAAAGTCCAATTGGATCTCTCGAAGCAAATCTACCTATTTCTGGGTCGTAGTATCGGTGGCGGTTGTAGTGCAGCCCAGTCTCTTCGTCTGCATACTGCCCCTGGAAACGAAGTGGATTCTGAATGCCAGCCGCCTTGGCTGCGTCGCTGATCGCTTCCCGTGCCTCACCCCAGGCCTTGTATTCCGCGCTCCAGGCAATCTCGCCTGTGTCGTCGGTCAACAGTTGTGGCGTGCCAAGATGATCCACGTGGTAATAGGCTTTGTGCTCTGCGCCGGCCCGTTGTGCCACTTGCGCCAGCGGCACGAAGCTACCGGCTTCGAATAGATAATGCCGCTGTGTTGCACCGTCGTATTCGCTTTCAAGCACATCGCCATCCCACAGGAACAGCGTGGTGCCATGTTCTGTTTTCTTGGCGATGCGGCGACCAAACACGTCATAGGCATATTCGGTCTTGCCGGTCGCTGTTTCCGCAGCGATCAGTCGATTGAAACCATCCCAGCTGAATTGCTGGGTGAGGCCGTTGCGGGTCTTGCGGGTGAGATTGCCCCGTGCGTCGTAGTCGAAGTGGGTGCCGGCGTAATCGCGCAGCAGGTTCCCGGTGATCTTGGGCAGGCCAGCGGGGAGCGTGTTATCGCTGCGTGCACTGTCGACCAGGTTGCTGGCTGGGTCGAAGGCGAATGCCTCGGTGCCTTGTGGGCTGACTGCGGCGAGCAGGCGGCCTACTGGATCGTAGCGGTAGTTGGTGTCGCCGCTGCGACTATCCCTGATGTTCAGGAGTTGGCCGACTGGGTCATAGCGGTATTGGCGCTGATGCTGTGTGGCACCACTCAGCTGCTGATGCAGTATCCGCCCTAGGGCATCGTACTGGGTGGTGGCATTGAGCCGGTTGGCCAGGGCGCGTGCGGTTTCACGGTGCAGGTCGTCCCGCTCGAAGCTGGCGAGTTCCTCGCCGTTCCAGAGCACACCGTGTACATGGCCGCTACCGTAGGTGAGCCAATCGATGCGGTTTCCATCTGGTCGCACGCTGGCGATACGGTTGCCAAGTTCGTCGTACTCATGCTGCCATTGGTAATCGCGTTGCAGGCCGAACAAGCTGTACAGCTGCTGCTCGTGGATCAGGTTGCTGACTTCGTCGTAATTGAAACGGGCAGTACTGTAGCGATTCTTGGCTTGGGCCAGGCGGCCCAGCGGGTCGTACTGGAAGCGCTCACGGCTCTGGCCTGCATCGCGACCAACCAGGCGACGGGCCGCGTCGAATACCAGCGTGGTGCGCATGCCGGCTTCATCCACGGCCTGCAGCGTGCCACTACCCGCGTCGTAGTCATATGCGGTGCGCAGGCCTCCGAAGTCCGTTTCCTCAAGCAAGCGACCAACAGGGTCGTAGGCGAAACGATAGCTGTCACCGTTCTCGTTGATCAAGGTAACGAGCTGGCCCAGCTTGTCGTAGCGATAGCCCAGTTGTTGATCGAGCGCATCGATACGGCCGCTGATGCGACCCGCCTGATCGTATGCATAGCGCGTGGCACGATCCAGTTCATCAAGGTGCGTGAGCAGGCGCCCTTCGGCATCGTGCTCCAACTTGATCTGCGTGCCATCCGGTTGCTGTACCAAGGCGAGGTAGCCGTTCTTGCCATATCGATATTCGGTGATGTTGCCGGCAGCGTCCTGCGCGCTGATCAATCGCCCTAGCGCATCATATTGCCAGCTGCTGGTCTTGCCAGAGCAGTCGGTATAGCTGGTCAATTGACCGGCGGGGCTATAGGCCAATTGCTTGGTGCCGCCCTTGGCATCCTTGATCTTGGTAAGCAGCCCTTGCGCGTTATAGGCATAAGTGGTTTCGTGGTTCTTCGGATCGATTTCCTTTGCCACATTGCCCTTGTCGTCATATTCGCGCCGCCAGGCGTAGCCCAGCGGATCGATGATTTCGATCAACTGGTCCTTGGCATCGTATTTCATCTGGATTGTCGAGGCATCAGTGCGGATGTGCTCGATCAGGTTGTCGCGATCGTCGTAGACGTAGCGATCCTGCGTACCATCGGAATGAATATGTTTGGTCAGATTTTTGAAGTCATCACGGTACATCCATTCTTCTTTGCCATCCGCATGAATGGTGCGGTAGGGGTATCCGGAGTCGTCGCAGTAATAGTAGGTTTCGTGGCCTAAGGCATCCGTGGTGATCGTGAGGCGCAGGTCAGTCACGTATTCGAGTTTGAGCTCGTCACTGCCATCGTCGGCATATTCGCGAATGGCACGTGCAGTTGCGTCGGCGCCGTCCCATTCCAGGTTGATGCCACGGCCGGTTCGGTCGGTGTAGCGCGTGATCAGGTGGTGCTGATAGGTATATTCCCGCGTATGACCATGTTCATCCGTCGCCGAGATCAGGTCGCCTTGCTCGTTGTAACGGTATTCAGCCAGTTGCCGTGGCGGCTCACCGGTTGCGCTGCCGGATAACGTCAAATTGGTGATGCGTCCGGCTGTATCGTGCTGTACCAATACCCATGGGTTTTCGTTATTGCGCAAGCGCGAGAGCCGGCCTTGTGCGTCGTAATCGAGCACGACTTGGTTGCCAGATCGATCACGCAGCATGGCCAGCAGGAATCGTTCGCCGTGCCGTTCGTACGCCTCAATCAGCTCGTGACCGCGTGTCACTGTCAGCACGGAATCGTCCAACCGGCTCAGCGTGATTTCTTCGCTACGGTCACGGTGATGCTCACCCGGTTGCAGCAAGGGATAGCTCAACTCACGGCCCTGCGCATCGGTATAGCGCAAGGAGTCATCAACGAGATCAAACCGGATGTGGAAAGGGGTAAGCCAGCGCGCACCCTGTGAGGCATTGTCGAAACTGGCCAAGCGTGAGTTGTAGGTCCGGCTCCAGGAGAGGGGCATTACTCCTGGCAAAATGAAATCGGTGTGAGTAAAGCTTTCCTCACCCAAACCGAAGCCAATTGATTTGCCGCTACCTGCTTTGGCGGGGCACAACTTGCACGCATTGGGGCTTTGCTTGACCGGTGCCAGCCGGCGTTGCTTTTCCACTCTACCTTGTGGCACCTGATATTTGACCTGGCCATTCTTGCCTTGCAAGGCGGCCCCGGCGGCTTGGCCGCGCTTGCGCTTGTTGCGTATCGCGGTGAGCAACTTGGTAATCAGCGATGCAATACTGTTTTCCAGCTTGGCATCGGCCAAAGCCATGATTTTGCTTTTGATATTGACTGCAATCGTTTTGTCCAGGTAATTGGCGATGCCAATCAGCTGGTTCTTCAAGTCCTGACTCAATGCAAGTTGAGTGATTGAATTGATCACCGCATTGCGCGCTTTGGCGTGTATCTCAAGCAAGGAGCTGAAGAGCCCTGCTTTTTCCTGTGCTGCGGATCGCAGATTCTTGCCTTGCTGATAGCGGGAGCCTTTGGCTACTGCGCGGTATTTTCCTAGCGTGCCGGTCGCTAGCTGTTTCAGAAAAGTGGAAAACTCGCTGACCAACTTGCCCAGAAAATCTGCAACGGCTTTGATGGCTTCCCCAAGCATGCTCTGGAAGTCCTCAACTGCCTTTTCTATCGTATGGGCAACCCGATAGTCACTCAGGATGTGATTGGCAATCACTGTCAACACGGCATCGCCGATCTGACCTTTATTCCGGACGACAGCTTGACGCACCATGCCCACAATGGGCCGCATGGTGAGACGCAGGGGGGCCATGGCCGGTGGAATCGGGATGATCCCTATGGCATCGACGCCAATGCCAAACCACTCCACGAAACCTGCGGGCTGCTGCTTCTGCGACATTTCGTACAGGCCAACCACGACATCACTGGCTGCGATCAGATTGCCAAGAATGGGTAAGCCGGCCGCAATCGTTTGCAGATCGCTCAGGCTGAGATGCCCCCCGGATATCTCCCGGATCCACTGATCGAATCCGTTCACACTATGTTGCACATCCTGCACGAGCGCATTGTTCAGCGGGACGATTGCATATTGGGTCAGGACCGTGCGAGTTTCATTGGCCCTGTTCTGGTAATCGGATGATCCGGCGCTGCTGGGAGATTTTGCGTAGTTGCCCATGATTCGATTTTTCGTTCTTATTGGAGTTCGCTAACGAAAACATGCCGCATTGCGCGGCATGTACGCGATTTAAATCAAAGACTTGGCTAGTGGCGGCAATCCCGCGCCACCGGTTGTGCCGCGAGCTTGCCCAAGCAACGATTTCACCGCATCGGCGCTGGCTTGCGCTTGCTGAACTGCTGCGGTGGCTTGCCCTAATGTTGAAGCGGTCTTGCCAGGCAATACCTGCCCTGCCATTTGTGCCACTCCGCTTACACCACCAGCCGCGCTCAGAGCGGCGCCGGCATCTCCTTGCGCCGCTGCGCTGGCCACCCCTTGTATGGTGCGTGCTTGATTGATCGCGTTCGTGGCTCGACTCAAGGCGCTGCCCAGCGTCGTGCCTCCCGATGCTTTACCGGCTAATGCTTGCATACCGCTGCTTGGCGTTGCACCGTTGCTAAAGCCGGTGCCATTTGCAGCAGAGGCTTTGCTGGGAAGCAAGCTGCCCAGCTGGGCCATCGCTTGGGTTTGGACTGCCTCTGTGCCCGGCTGTAACGGTTCGTTTGGCCATTTGGGTAATTCGAATTGCCCGCTCTTATCCTTGGGCTTGCTGGGGTCGGCTTCGAACCGGACTTGTACTGCACCGATAGGGAGTCCACTGACGACGGCATGGCCATTGTCGTCGAGCAGGCCCTCATGCTTCTTGCCCAGCAAGTCGGTCAGCACGTATTTGCCGCCTTTGACTGCCTCGGCGTTTTCGTAAAGATGGAATAGCTCCAACTGACCTATGCCGTCCTTGTTGCCAAAATTGGGCAGGGGCACGCTCTTACTGGCCGGCCCGCTGAAATCGAAGTTCGTTCCCTTGAAGCTCACCGAGCCCGGAGCGTGGATTTCGATGTCGCCGCCCTTGAGTCGGATATAGGCGCCGCCACAGGTGGCGAGCAGTTCCTGGCCGGCGACGAGGGTGAGCTTCTGCTTGTTGGCATACAGCCGCACATTCTTGTCGCCAACAATCTCCACATCGCCCGACTGCGCCTGCACATTGACATGGCCCTTGGCGGCAATCAGCTTCAGGTTCACCTTGTCCGCCACCCCCTGCACGAACAGGCTGATCTTGCTGCCGACGTTGTGCACCCAGCGCCGGGCGGTGGTCTGCTGCGTGTCGCGCTGGCTGACCAGGTCGAGGTTGTGACCGGCGTTGAGGATGAGTTCGTTCGGCGTGGTCAAACCAATGCCGGCCGGGGCGGTGGCGATCAGGATCGGCTGCTGTCCCGGTTGTTCTTTCGCCGTCTTGCCTTGTTCGTCGGTGTTGGAACCCGCTTCCCAGGCCTTGAGCGCTTCGTTCAGGTGATCGAGGTGGCCTTGTGGTGACTGGGCCTGTTTGGCGCCTTCGAGATCGAGGGTTTCGGGACCGATCTCGGTGGGGTCGGCCAGTTGATGCTGGGCGGTGTCGCTGAGGGTCTGCGCCAGCTGTTGTGCGGCTTCGAGTTGGGCTTGTGCCTGTTCGCGATCCAGTTGTTTGCCACTGGCGCCGGATTTGGCTTCGGTACTGAGCAAGAGGCCTTGTGCGGCACGGACGGCGCCATGGCGATCGGTGCGCAGCTCGAAGCCGTCACCGCGCGGTTCGGCCTTGCCGTCGGCTCTGGGGTGGGCGAGGTAACCCTGGTTGAGCTGGGTCTTGCCGTGTTCGGACGAGAGCTTGGTGCGTACTTCCCCCTGGGTGTCGTCGAACAGCAGTTCGCCATACTGGCTGCCCTGATATTCCTTGGACTTGATGCCGGAGAGGGTTTTATTGGCCGGCAGGTTGCCGGCACCGGAGAAGTGCGGGGGCGGGTGGCTGCCGTTGTAGACCACGCCGGTGACGATGGGGCGGTCGATATCGCCTTCGACGAAGTCGACCAGCACTTCCTGGCCGATGCGGGGAATGAACTGGTGACCCCAGTTCACCCCGGCACTGGGATAGGCGACACGAATCCAGCAGGAGGAACGCTCGTCGAGGTGGGCACCAAAGTCGGCATGTTCGCTCTGGCGTTGCCAGTGGAACTGCACCTTGATCCGGCCATGCTCGTCGGTATGGATCTCTTCGCCAGCCGGGCCGACCACGGTGGCGGTCTGTACCCCCCGGGCGGAGGGCTTGGCATGCTCGCCATGGCTGTAGCTGGGGGTGAGCGCAATGCCGCGGCGTTGCGCCTCGAATTCGACGGTGAACGGTTGCGGTGCTTCCAGCCCCTGGCTCAGGAAGCGGGTCAGGTCACCGGGCAGGTTGTTGTAGGCGGTGAAGGAGAGCTGGCTGGCGACGAACTCGCGCTGCTCCGGCGCATCGGCATCGTGCAGCGGGTGATCGGTGAGGGCGAACCACTCACCCACCTGCAGATTGCGCACGGTACCGGCACCGCGGAACTGCTTCTTCTTCAGGTCATGCGCCTGCTGGCGCAGCTGGGCATAGCGCGACAGCTGTTCAGCATCGCCGGCGTAGTACAGCGACTGCGGATCGTAGTCCTCCAGCGAGGATTGCGCCTGATCGCCGCCGGCGCCCTGATCCACTGCAGTGCCTTCGGCCACCTGCTGGGTCAGCACCGGCTTGTAGTCGAACGATGCCAGCGCCACCGCACCGGCCCCCAGTTGGCGGGCACTGGTCCAGTCGGTGAGGCTGTCTTCCGCCTCGGTGGCATCGGCGCGATGGAAGCGCACGGCACCCTGTGCCGCCTGCGGCAGCGCATAGGGATCATCGAACGCCACCAAGGTGACCTTCGGCGTATCGCCCGCTTCATGGGCAAAACGCCAGGCAATGCCTTCCTCGGCCAGCAGGCGGCTGACGAAGGCCAGATCGGATTCCCGGTACTGCAGGCAATAGGAGCGCAGTGGATAGCTTGCGCTCAACTGGAATTGCACGGCGAAGGTGGCACCGAACACTGGATTGGCGCCGATATGTTCGTCGAGCACCGTCTTGACGATGTCGGGCACCGACAGATCCTGGAACACCCGGCTGGTGCGACGATGCTGCAACAGCGCCAACGGCGGCTCGATGATCAGCCGGTAACGCGCAAAGCCACCATCGGACGGCAACGCCTGGGCGGAGGTGACCACGCCACAGCGCACCACTTCGCCGCCGTCGCTGGTCAGAATCCCCAACTGGGCCGGCAGGCCGAGCAGGGATTTGAGCGCCAACCCGACATCGGGGGAGAGGCAGTCGACCTGATAGCGATAGGGCTGGGACAGCGCTTCCTCGCCGGAGACGGACTGGGGCAGCAGTTGTTCGCCGAAGCTGGCGCCGTCGCCGAGGTGGAGGGAGACGAGGCGCTGGTCCTGGGTGAAGGCTGCGGCGAAGGAGGCGAGAAGCTGATGGATGTCCATGTGTTTGCGGACAGGGTGTGTCAGGAATCGGGCATCCTACCACTCACGCGCGTGGGCCCCAAGGCTCGGGTGACGGGATGCCGGCTATCGGGTACAAGCGGTGCGTTTGGAGGCTCATTCACCACACCCAGATTGAAGAGACTGCCGGTGAATTTCGGCGACAGTTTTTACCGATTCCTGATCTTCAGCAGAGGAATGAACTTCCCAATTGTGCAAATCGATAGCGGTTGGAAGGTGGTGTACCAGTAGGCCGATGCAGAGACGCATGGGGTGGCGTTCGCTAGCCGCCGATCTTTATGCGGGGAGATTGATCCAGGCGCTGAGACTCGCCACCCGTCTCGACCCTGTTGTGCCGACGAGCCCATCGTGAATTCGTGAGGCGCGAAGTGAAAAAGTAAGGATGTAGTGTGCTTGACACGTAGATGGGGAAGTTGAAGAGGGCCACTTACAAGCGCCGCGGTGGATAGTCACCGCGCTTGATCATCCTTCAAATAATGGGAACGGGCTGCCGAATCTAGGCGAATCCGGTGCTACCGTCCCGGCTGCCGCGGTGCGAACAACTCGCGGTGCTTAGCGTAGCTGCCGTGAGCAGGTGCATGGCGATCACAGCCTCATCGTGTTGTTAGTCGAGGTGCTCTTCATCGCTCTGCTGGCTGCCCCGACATGCTTGGCAGACCCCAACTCCTTAGATCAATGCCACTCACGCTCGTGCACCGCGCTCAGTCCTCGGCTTCGTCATCATCGACTTCTTCGTCTCGGCTCAGATCGGTGCCGCTGCGCGAATTGGGATCCTCGTTTTCATCGTCCGGAGCTTGGCGGACTTCGCCATCGGATCGGCCATCTTGGCGCGGTTGGGATGCAGTGGTTGGGGCTGGGCGGTTCATGATGCACCTCGCAGGTTGTGGATACTGTTGCTCTGCATGCGGCGTGCCCAACTGCCGTGCTCGTCGAGATGGCACCTGCCAGCGTCTGCCGGAGTAAAGCCTGCAAACGCGGTGCAGTTTTTACCCGCACCGCATGGGTGTAGCCATGCGCCAAGCGGTTTGGCGGCGGGCACTGCGGCTGCTGGGGCCTGCTTGCTGCGCAAACCGCGCGAGGAGGCAGGCATGAAGGCTCTCACTTACCACGGCCCGCTAGATGTCCGGGTCGAGCATGTTCCCGATCCCGTGCTGGATGCACGGGACGACATCATCGTGCGGGTGACCGCTACCGCCATCTGCGGTTCGGATCTGCACCTGTTCCGCGGCAAGGTGCCCGGCCTGCACGCAGGCGACGTGCTGGGGCACGAGTTCATGGGCATCGTCGAGGAGGTGGGGCCGGATGTGACGATGCTGGCCAAGGGAGACCGCGTGGTGGTGCCGTTCACCATCGCTTGCGGGCACTGCTTCTTCTGCGAGCGCACGCTGTTCGCTGCCTGCGAGAACACCAATCCGGGCCAGGGCGCGCTGCTCAATCGCAAGCGCCTGCGATCCGGCGCAGGCATGTTCGGCTACACCCACCTCTACGGCGGCTATGCCGGTGGCCAGGCCGAGTTCGTGCGCGTGCCGCGCGCCAATGTGGGGCCGTTGAAGCTGCCGGAGGGCGTGGCAGACGAGCGGGTGCTGTTCCTGTCCGACATCCTGCCCACCGGCTACCAGGCCGTGCTCGATGCGGGGGTCGGCGTGGGCAGTACCGTGGCCATCTTTGGCGCTGGGCCGGTGGGGCAGATGGCTGCCGCGTGTGCCCGGTTGCTGGGGGCATCGCGGATCTTCATGGTCGATCACCATCGCTATCGGTTGAACTTTGCGACGGCAGCGTATGCGGTCGACCCGATCAACTTCGACGAGATCGACGATCCGGCCCAGTACATCATCGAGCACACCGATTTCCGTGGCGTGGACGCCAGCATCGACGCGGTGGGCTTCGAAGCCAAGGGCAGCTTGGTGGAAACAGTGCTGACCGAGATCAAGGCCGAAGGCTCGCGCGGGGTGGTGCCGCGCTGGGCGATTGCCGCCACGCGGCGCGGTGGCACCGTCAGCCTGCCCGGGGTCTACGCGGGCTTCGTGCACGGTTTTCCGCTCGGTGATGCCTTCGAGAAAGGCCTGAGATTGTGCATGGGGCAGACCCATGTGCAGCGGCATATGCCGCTGCTGCTCGAATATATCCTGGAGGGGCGGCTGCGGCCGGAGCTGATCATCAGCCATCGGCTGGCGCTGGAGGAAGCGGTGCGCGGCTATACGCTGTTCAACGAGAAGCAGGAGGATTGCCGCAAGGTGGTGCTGGTGCCCGGTTCGAGTGCGACGGCGGCGCATGCCTGAGTCGCGTGGGCATGCGCTGACATGGGGTATGGACAACGGCCGATGGTGAGCGGCAACCCTGCCGCATACGGTGTTGTTGCCGCTCCAGCCAGCGCTGGGTTGGTCATATCTTCTTCCCTTGTGAGGTTCTGCCGCCATGAAATCCACCAGCACCAGCAAATCGAGTTCCACTTCCCGCCGGACCAGCAGTCGCGCCACGGGCAGCCGAAGCGGTACCACTGCCGCGCGCCGCGCGCCGGATGCCGTGAAATCGCTAAAGAACGACCACGCCAAGGTCAAGGCGCTGTTCAAGTCGTTCGAAGCCGCCCGCAGCAAGGCCGAGAAGGCCAAGATCGCTGCCGAGACCTGTCTGGAGCTGACCGTCCACACCCGTATCGAGGAAGAGGTGTTCTATCCGGCGGTACGCAAGGCGCTGCAGAAGGAGGGCGAGCTTCTGGACGAAGCCGAGATCGAGCATGCCAGCGTGAAGACGCTGATCGAGCAACTGAAGGCCGCCGAGCCGGGCACCACTCGTTTCAATGCGCTCTACGACGTGATCCGCGAATACGTGCTGCATCACGTGAAGGAAGAGGAGCGGGAGATGTTCCCCAAGGTGAAGGAAGCCAAGTCGCTCGACCTGCAGGCGCTCGGCGAGCAGCTGGAAGCGCGCCGTGAAGCGGTGCGGCAGGAAGAGTTGTCGGGCGAGGGCAGTCCGCAGGCGCTGCACTGAGCCCGATGGCGCAGCCACGCAGCGCGTGATGGCGCTGCGTGCGCGCCTCAAGGCACCAGCAGCGGCGGGTGGGCGTGCCAATTGTCGGCATGGATGCCGTACTTGGCCTGTAGCGACTGGATCAGCGTTTGTTCCTCGGCGAGGAAGGCGTTGAACTGTTCGATCACTTCGGGGTGCTTGAGCGTAGCCAGGCTGAATTCCGGATGGTAGTGGGTGATGCGGTCGGCGCGGACGGCGAGGCCATGCCGGCCAGTGCGCGCCAGATAGTGCGTGATGCTGTCCTCGGCAAAGAAGATGCCGTCGACCCGACCACCCAGCAACATGTTGACGAGGCTTTCGGTCGAGTCGGCGTACACGATCTTCAGCCAGGGATCGCTGCGGAACGGCCAGGCACTGAAGCCGCGCACGGTGGCGATGGTATCGATCTGATTGAAGCCGATGTCGCGTTGCGCGGGACGCACCATCAGGCTTTCGGTCACCGTGACGGCCGGCGCGCTGTAGCGAGGCGTGAGGCCAGCCTTCAGCGCCGTCTGCCAGCGCGGGTTATCCGGGAATTTGAAGTCGTAGCGGCGCTTTGAATAGAACTCCAGGTACAGCCGCTCCACCGGCAGAGCCACGTAGGTGAAGCGGTGATGGTAGCGGCGGGAGAAGGCATCGAGCAGATCGCGTGCATACCCCCGATATTCGCGGCCAGCGCCGTCGTAGAACGGCGAGAAATCAAGCGCTTCCACGGCGATCAGGTACTGGCCTGCACTGCAGGTGGCAGGCCAGATCAATGCCCATGCCAGCAGCAGGGAGCGGAGCGTCATGGCGGTGGAGTCCGGAGGGTTTCCCTGCCGTTCTAGCCCAACATTTGGTAGGGCACTTTTCTGCTGCGATGCATCAAAGGTTGCTGAGGCAGCTGTGGCCTCGGCGTGCTTGTAGGATGCGACTTACAAATGAGTACCAAGGCTGCGCGTCTGTCTGCGAAAAGGTGCCGCCTGCAGATTCCATTGCAAACAATGACATGCAAAAGAAATTTTTGATTGAGAATGTCTGCTGCATTGCGGCAAATCCATCCCCGGCTGAGCAGAGGTAACGGTTTGGACTTTCACTATCTGGCCCCCACCCGTCAAGCGCTGGAGTACTACTTTCAGCTCGGGCTGCCTGCCAAACGCTGGTCCGTCGGCATCCAGCCGGAGGAGGAGGCGCCGGTGATCATCCGCAACGACGAAGGCCAGCCCCAGGTGGTGATGGCGAGCTTCGGCCTCATTCCCGGCATGAAGCGCCCGTTGGATGTCGAAGCCAGCGCCACCGAGGTGGTCGCTGGCAGCGCGCTGGTGTCGGAATTCCCCTATCAAGCACATTGGGACAAGGGCCTGCGCTGCCTGATCCCGATGATGGCGTTCATCGTGCACAACGCCGAATCAGCCAAGCCGCGGCGCTGGTGTGTCGGCACCGCCAACGGCACGCCGTTCGCCGCCGCCGGCGTATGGCGGCCATGGCGCGAGGACGATGGCGCCACACGGTACAGCTTTACGCTGGCCACCATCCCTGCGGCCAGCCACCCGGTCATGAAACTGCTACCAGTGGCTACCCAGCAACGTACCAAGGTGATGCCCATCGTCATTCCCGAGGCGTTCTACGATGCCTGGCTGACCGCAGAGCGGCCGGAAGAGGTGCAAAGCCTGCTGTCGCGTATGCCTGCCGAATTGATGACCGCGGCACCGTGCCCGGCGCGGGTCGCCCGCTAGCCTAGGCGGCCGGCTCCTGCCGGCTCCGGTGCTCGATCGCGGCGAGATGATCGCGGGTGCTGTCCAGCGTATCGCGCGTTTCGGCGGCAAGTCGGGCGTATTCCTTCTTCAGTTCGGCGATCTCCTCGTCGTCCATCTTCTCCGCTTCGATCATATGGTTGCGTGCGCCATGCACGGCGCGGATCAGTTCGTCGAGCTTCAGTTGCAGCGCCTGGGTGTCACGGTTCTGCGAGCTCTGGATCAGGAACACCATCAGGAAGGTGAGGATGGTGGTGCCGGTGTTGATCAGCAGCTGCCAGGTGTTCGAGAAGCCGAACATGGGCCCGCTCAGCCCCCAGAGCACCACCAGCCCGGTTGCCGTGGAGAAGGCGAACGGGGAGCCGGCCGCGGTGGAGGCCCATTGGGCGAAGCCGGCAAAACGCTGGGTCATGCTGATCATGGCATTGCTCCTCTTCAGGGGGAATCGGTGCCGCCGCTGCGGCGCGCCCGGCGCTGCATCAGCGGCGTGATGGATATGCCGTGCACCAGCACCGACGCGGCGACGGCGAGCAGCGTGAGCGCCACGAAGGGGCTGATCAGGTCGTGCGGCAGGCCGTGATTGATCGCGTAGAACAGGTAGTAGACCGAGCCGATGCCGCGCACGCCGAACCAGCCGATCAGCCAGCGGTTCGGAGGAGGCTGCCTTAAGCCCAGCGTGCCCAGCCACACGGCGGCGGGGCGCACCAGCAGGAACAGCAGCGGGATCAGCCACAGCGCCGGTGGCAGATGATCGAGGCGCGCCAGCAGCACACCGAGCAGCAACACGATGACCACTTCGGCCACGCGTTCGAGCTGCTCGCTGAACGACAGCATCGTATGCTTGAGGTAGGCCGCTGCCGAATCCGGATCGGTGGCGACCGCCTCACGATGATCCGGCAACGCTGGCACTGCGGGGATATCGGCATCCGCGTCGGGACGGTCGAACCGGCGCAGCGCCAGCCCCGCAGCAAACACCGCCAGAAAGCCGTAGCCGTGGCACAGCTGCGCCAGCCCGTAGGCGCAGCCGACGAGACCGAGTGCCAGGAATTCCTCCAGCCCGACCGCTTCGCCATGGCGGATGCGCAGGTAAGTGACCAAACGGCCGGTCCAGCCACCCAGTAGCGCGCCGATAGCGAGGCCGGCACTCACCGCCCAGAGTACGTCGATGGCCAGCCAGCGCCAGCCGTTGTCGCCGAGCTCATGCATGCCCAGCAGGCCCAGCCCCAGCATCACCAGCGGGAACGCGGTGCCGTCGTTCAACCCCCCTTCGCCGGTCAGGCCGAATCGCAAGGTATCGCCATCATTGGGATGGGCCACCTGCACGTCAGAGGCCAGCACCGGATCGGTCGGGGCGAGGATGGCACCGAGCAACACTGCGGCGCCCCAAGGCAGGCCGGCAGCGAAATGGGCCAGCAGCGCCACGCCGGCCACCGTGAGCAGCATGCTCACAGTGGCCAGGCGCAGCGGCAGCTGCCAGCGCCTATCCCGTAGCGGCACGCCCAGCTTGAGACCGGCGCCGAACAGCGAGATCAGCAGCGCAACCTCCGCCAGCCGTTCGAGCAGGATCGCATCCTGCCTCGGGTTGAGATCGGCGAAGCCGGTCACGCCCAGCAGGTAGCCGGCGCCGAGGTAGAGCATGGTCATGCTGAGCGGCAGGCGGCGTAGCAGCGATCCAGCCAGCGCCATGGTGACGAGCAGCAGGCCGACCAGCAGCGACCAGACGGCAAAGTGAAAAGGTGTGGTGGCGTCCATAGTGAAGTGCGGGCACCCGCCCGCCGAACCGGTCAGTGCATGGTAGGCGAGGGCAGGTTGTGTTCCAGCTGCTGGGAGCGATGCACTTCTTCGCGCAGCGCCCCGGTTTCGTCGTACCAGCTGCAGGTGACCAGCTCATCCCCGGCAGCGGCCTCGACTGCCACCACGCTCATCAACAGGCGGGTGTCGCCCTTCAGTACCACGATGTCGCCGATTTCGAATCTCATTGCTGCTCTCCTCGCGTCATGGCCCTCGGAGCGGGCTGTAACGTTTGCCTCATACTGTAAAAGCTGCATCACAGCGTATCGATCCGGCGGTGCTCGGTATCGTCATACGGCGGCTCGCCGGTGACTGCCGATTTGGCCAGCCGGTAGAGCTGGCGCACCGGTCCGGCCGGGCTGTCCCAGTACTCGGCTTCGGTCACCTCGACCTTCAGCAGCACCAAGTGCGGATCGTCGAGCCCTTCGGGGAAAAAGGCCTTGTACAGCGGGTTCCACAGCGTGGCGGCCTTCTCGCGATCCCGCAGCAGCCGGCCGTGGCCGGACACCGACACGAACAACCCGCGATCCGGATCGGCGTAGCTCACGTTCACCAGGTGGTCGCGATCGATCTCGCGGTAGGTGGAGGTGGTATCCGAGGTGAGGAACCACAGCGTGCCGTCGAATTCGATGTCCTGGTTGGTCAGCGGGCGGCTGCGTAGTTGCTGGTGCTGGTCGTCCACCGTGGTCAGCATGCCGAAGCGGAAGTGGCGCAGTTTTTCCCATAGCGCACGGTGATCGTCGTTCATGGCGGGTCTCCTCGTCTGATATCGCCACGGTGCAAGCCGCGTGCCCGGCACGTGGGCACGAAAGCTGCTCCATGCCATCCGGGGTCGTCCGGAGGTCGATATGGCGCGTGCGTTATGGAAAGGAGCGATCAGCTTTGGCCTGATCCACATCCCGGTGGAGCTGTTTCCCGCCGAGCAGCGGGACGAGCTCGACCTCGACCTGATCGACCGCCGCGATTTCGCGCCGATCGGCTACCGGCGCGTCAACAAGCACACCGGCGAGGAAGTGCCGCGCGACGAGATCGTGAAGGGCTTTGAATACGAGGAAGACCAGTACGTGGTGCTGGGCGAGGACGAGCTGAAGTCCGCCAACGTCAAGGCCACGCAGACGGTGGACCTGCTGGCCTTTGTGCCGGTTGCCGATATCTCGCTGCTGCATTTCGAGCAGCCTTACTACTTGGCGCCAACGCGTGGCGGCACCAAGGTCTATGCATTGCTGCGCGAAACGCTGCGGCGGGCGGGCAAGGCGGGCATCGGTCAGGTGGTGATCCGCACCCGGCAGCACCTCGCACTGATCACGCCGCTGGAGGAGGTGCTGGTGCTCAATACGCTGCGCTATCCGCACGAGCTGCGCGATTGGTCACAGCTGTCGCTGCCGGAGCGCAGCCTGAAAGCGGCCGGCGTGGCCGAGCGCGAGGTGAAGATGGCGCTGTCGCTGGTCGAGAGCATGAGCGAGGACTGGGCTCCCGAGCAGTATCGCGATACCTACCGTGATGATGTGCTGGCGCTGATCGATCGCAAGATCGCTGCCAAGCAGACCCACACGCTGGCGCCGGTGCGCGAGGACGAGGAGGCACCCACCGGTGGTGACAACGTGGTTGACCTGATGGCGCTGCTCAAGCGCAGCCTGGCCGGTGGTGAGGACAAGCCCGCCAAGCCGGCCAGGCGATCGGGTCGCAGCACGCCTGCACCCACCGCCAAGGCGGCTCGTGCCGAGCCGATCAAGCGCAAGCGGGCGTGAGGGGCCACGGCATGAGTCTGGACAAATACTGGCAGAAGCGCGATTTCAGCAAGACACCGGAACCGCGCGGCAAGGTGGCGCGGGATGCCGACGAGCTGGCTTTCTATATCCAGAAGCACGCGGCGAAACGGCTGCATTACGACTTTCGCCTGCAGATCGCCGGCACGCTCAAGAGCTGGGCGGTGCCCAAGGGGCCGAGCCTGGATCCGCACGAAAAGCGCCTCGCGGTGGAGGTCGAGGACCATCCGCTCGACTATGGCGAATTCGAAGGCACCATCCCCGAGCGGCAATACGGTGCTGGCAGCGTGCTGCTGTGGGATCGCGGCCGCTGGGCGCCGGAAGGCGATCCGGCCGAAGGTTACCGCCAGGGCCGGCTGCGCTTTGCGTTGCACGGCGAGAAACTGCATGGCCAATGGTCGTTGGTGCGCATGGCACGGCGCGACGACGATCGCCATGACAACTGGCTGTTGATCAAGTCCGACGACGACGAGGCCCGCGCCGGCCCCGAGGCCGAAATCACCGAACTGCGGCCGGAAAGCGTGAAGACCGCCGCCCCGACTGCAGCCAGGCGCAAGTCCACACGCAGCGCCGACAAGCTGCCGCCGCTGCTGCAACCGCAGCTTGCCACGCTGATCGGCAAGGCGCCCAGCCACGGCCACTGGCTGGTCGAGGTGAAGTACGACGGCTACCGCATCCTCGCACGCGTGGACGACGCGGGTGCGGTGCACCTGTATAGCCGCAATGGCAACGATTGGACGAGCCGGATGCAGCCGGTGGCCAATGCCGTGACCGGGCTCGACCTGCGCAACAGCTGGCTTGACGGCGAGGTGGTGGCGCTCGATGTACATGGCCACATCAGTTTCCAGGCGCTGCAGAATGCGTTTTCCGCCGGCGAGCCGGCCCGGCTGGTCTACTTCGTGTTCGACCTGCCATTCGCGCACGGCGAGGACCTGCGCCAGCTTCCGCAGCGCGAGCGCAAGGCACGACTGGCTGCGCTGCTGGAGGATGTGGACGACGCGGCCGTGCGCTACAGCGACCATCTCGACGGCAACGTGAAGGAGGCATTCGCCCATGCCTGCCGCCACGGGCTGGAGGGCATCATCGTCAAGCAGGCCGATGCCGCCTATGCATCGGCGCGCTCGCGCAACTGGCTGAAAGTGAAATGCAGCCAGCGCCAGGAGTTCGTGATCGGTGGTTATACCGAGCCGAGCGGACAACGCACCGGCCTTGGCGCATTGCTGCTGGGCGTGCACGACGAGGCGGGGAAACTGGTCTACGCCGGCCGGGTGGGCACCGGTTTCAGCGACGCGACGCTGGCACTGCTGCAGCGCAAGCTCGTGGCATTGCGGCGCGAGACCACGCCGTTCGCCGAGCCGCCGCATGGGCATCGCGCTGCCGGTGTGCATTGGGTGAAGCCGCAGTTGGTCGCTGAAGTGCGTTTTGCCGACTGGACTGAGCAGGGACTATTGCGGCAGGCGGCCTTTCTGGGCCTGCGCGAGGACAAACCCGCCACCGCCATCGTGCGCGAATCTCCCGACGACCATGCTGCGGCCGACCGTGAACCACCGCCTGCGGGCAAGTCCGGCCGCACGGTCGAGGCGCGCAGCAAGGGCCCTGCACAGCGCGATGCCACGGTGGCCGGTGTGGTGATCACGCATCCGTCGCGCATCGTGTTTGCCGACAGCAGCATGACCAAGCTCGATCTCGCCACCTACTACGCCGCTGTGGCCGAGCACATGTTGCCGCATTTGGCAGGGCGGCCGCTGTCGCTGGTGCGCTGCCCCAGTGGCTCGCGTCAGCCGTGCTTTTTCCAGAAGCACCTCGGTGACAGCCTGCCTGCCACGATCGATCGCATCACCGTGCCCGAGGGCGACGGCACTGCCGAGTACGTAACGGTCGACAATGTGGCCGCCTTGGTGGCGCTGGTGCAGTACGGTGTGCAGGAGTTCCACACCTGGGGCGCGCGCGGCGACAAGCCGATGCAGCCGGACCGGCTGATCTTCGACCTCGACCCGGCGCCCGACGTGGCTTGGACGCGCGTGCGCGAGGCGGCGCTGCTGGTGCGTGGCGTGCTGGAGGAGCTGGGGCTGGCGGCCTTTCTCAAGACCACCGGGGGCAAGGGGCTACACGTGGAGGCACCGCTGATTCGCGGCGTGGAATGGGATGAGGCCAAGGCTTTTGCCCGCAGCGTGGCTGAGCACCTGGCGGCGACATTGCCCGATCGCTTCACCACCAAGCTGGCCAAGCAGCAGCGCGGCGGCAAGATCTTTATCGATTACCTGCGCAACGGCCTTGGAGCGACCGCCGTTGCCGCCTTTTCCACTCGCGCCCGCCCGGGCGCGCCGGTCGCCACGCCAATTACCTGGGCGGAACTGGAGGCGGGCGTGGAATCGGCCAGCTTCACCGTCGAAAACATTGGCGAGCGCTTGGCGCAGCTGAAGAGCGATCCGTGGGATGGCTATGCCGCCGCCCGCCGTCGGCTGACCCAGGCCATGATCGGCACGCTGGCTGACGCCGCACGGCGGCGCACCCGTGGCCGCGCTTGATGGCACACCCCTTGCCCTGTGCGAATCCGACTACACGCCGATGCGAAAACCGTACCGCTCGAATCGGCGGAATGCCGCTGCGCGGCGCCGCACCCCGCCAGTATGCTCACAGCGAGTAGCTGCCGGTGGTGCATAGCCATGCGCAGCGTTGATCTGCTCGGTTGCTCGTTTTTCAAGGAGACCATGATGTCGAATCACGAAACCGGATTCCGTAACTGGTTTGATCAGGATGGCCAAGCCTATGCGCGGCTCCGCCCGGAATACCCGGAGCAGCTGGTCACTTTTCTCACTTCCGTCTCGCCCGATACCGGCCTTGCTGTGGATATCGGTTGCGGCAGCGGGCAACTGACCAAGCTGCTGGCCTACCACTACGCCTCGGTGATCGGGCTCGATGCCAGCGCCGACCAGCTTGAACACGCGGCGCACGGCGAGCGCATCCGCTACCAGCAGGCCAACGCCGAGGCACTGCCACTGGGCGATCACGGCGTGGACTTGATCACCTGCGCCCAAGCCGCGCACTGGTTCGATCTGCCCAGGTTCTACGATGAAGTCCGCCGGGTGTGCAGGGATTACGGCATCGTCGCACTGATCACCTATGGCGTGCCGACGCTGCCCGCGCCGCTCAACGAACGCTTTCGCCGTTTCTACGACGACGAGATCGGCCCGTTCTGGCCGGCGGAGCGCAAACTGGTCGACAGCGGCTATGCCGCCCTCGATTTCCCGTTCGAGGAAATCCTGGCGCCCGAACTCGATATCCGGCTGGATTGGAACCTGACCGAATTCCTCGGCTATATCGCGACCTGGTCCGCCGTCAAACGCGCGAACGAAGCAGGCAAGTCGGACATCCTGCAGGCATTTGCCCATGAGTTTGCCGATGCCTGGGGCGACGCTGATTCCCGTCGCGTGATCACGTGGCCTTTGAATGTGCGGGTGGGGCGGGTGCGTGCTGAGGGCGCTGTCGAGCCGGCATAGTGCGTCGCCGGAACGGCGACACAATCTGTATGGATGTCTACTGACCGTAACATCGGGAAACGAATCGACCATATTACCGCACGGAATAAGTCTCTATCGTGAAAGCAAGGCAATCAGATGCGGGAGCCTGCATTCATGCGATTCCAAGAGGAGTCATACCGAGGCGTTTCCTACGAGATCCATGCGAAGGAAGCAGATCATCGTTGGTCGGTGCTGGTGATGATCGATTTTCCCGGCGCGTTGCTGCCGCCGATGGTGAATGTGGAATCGAGCTATTCATCCACCGCCGAGGCTTTCGCGGCGGGGCACAAGACGGCGCAGCGCCTGATCGACGATCAAAGCAGCCGCAATCATCACTAGCACTGGACCGGCAATTGCGCAGTGCCCGGTAGGCGAGCTGGGTGGTGAGGCCCAATCAGCCGTAGCGCGCCATCACCTGCGGCAACGCATCCGCGATCTCGCGGGCGAGGTATCCCAACGGGCCAATGCGTTGCGCCAGCAACTCGCCCGCCCGCGCATGCAGCGCTACGCCCCAAGCGCTGCCATGCAGCGGTGGCAGTCCCCGCGCCAGCAGGCCGACAATGCCCCCCGCCAAGACATCGCCCGACCCCGAAACACCGAGGCCGGCATTCCCGCCGACGTGCAGCCAGGCATGGTGATCAGGCGCCGCGATCCAGCTGGCTGCGCCCTTCAGCACCACGGTGGCCTGCCAATCCTCCGCAGCTGCAGTGGCGATTTCACACGGCCTTTGCACCACCTCATCCTTGCTGAGCCCGCTCAGATGGGCCATTTCGCCAGCGTGTGGTGTGACTACCGTGTGTGGGCGACTCGCGCTTGGGATCGCGCCCATCGCATAGGCATCGAGCACGGCGGGGCATGCCGTAGCTGCGAGCAGGCGCCGGGCAAACGCAACCGTTGTGGCTTCATGCTGCATGCCGGGGCCGACCAGCAGCGCATCGATGTCCCCAGTAAGTTCAGCCAAGTCATCGACACCCGCCACTGCGAGAGCGCCATCTGCCGTTTGCGGCAGCGCAATCACCCGGGCTTCGGGGAGTGCAGTGGCTAGCAAAGGTGCTACCTGCTCGCAGGTGGCGACCACCAGCTTGCCCGCACCAGCACGCAGGGCGGCAGTCGCCGCCAGGAGAATGGCGCCGGGTATTTGCGGCGAGCCGCCGACAACCAGCACATGGCCGCGACTTTCCTTGTCACTGCCCGCACCGGGTTGGGGCAGCGGATGGTGCCTCAGCCAATCCTCGTCGATCCGTTGCGTTGCCGCCGATGTGGAATGCGCCATGGCGTGCTCAAGGCTTGGCGGCGGCCGAGGTATCCGGTGCCGTGGTTACTGGCTCGCCAGCTGCCGCAACCGGCGTGACGAAGTTCGCGCAAGCCAGCTGCAGCTTGCCGTGCCGGCCCGCTGTCGCATCGAAGCGATAGGTGGTGACGGAACAGTTGGGCACATCGGCCTGACGGTCGATCTCGAGGATCTGGCGCTCATCCAGCCGCTCCAGCAGGTAACGGAAGCAGTTGACGATCACCTGATGCCCGACGATCAGCACCCGCTCCTGGCGGTACTCGCGTGTGAGCGTATCGATTACGCTGCGCAGCCGCAGGATCACATCGCACCAGCTCTCGCCGCCGGGTGGACGGAAATAGAACTTGCCGACATGCGCGCGCTGCTCTGCGAGCTCCGGAAAGCGCGCCACAATGCCGGCCTTGGTCAGCCGATCGGTGATGCCGAATTCCTTCTCGCGCAGCCGCTCGTCCTGCACGCGCGGGATCGCCAAGCCCGCGCTGGCGATCAGGATATCCGCAGTCTGTACTGCACGCAGATAGGGCGAGCACAGCACCGCCTGCGGTTGTTCCTCCGGAGTGAGCGATCCGAACCAGCCCCCCAGCGCCTCGGCCTGACGTTCGCCCAACGGCGACAGCGGCACATCCATATCACGCTCGGCAATGTCGATCTCATTGAGCCGTGCCGCTTCCGCGGCATCACGCGCCACGTTCCCCGAGCTCTGCCCATGCCGGACCAGCCACAGCGTATCCGGCCACTTCTGTTCGCTCATGGCTGGCGTTTGTTTCGTTCTGCGGGGGCAAGCGCGCCGGTGTCATGCTCGAACGGCGCCTGGCGTGGCGATGGAACCGCAGCTTGCTGGCGGCGTTCGCGTTCCTCCACCCGTTCGTTTTCGGTGAGGTCGCGCTGGGCTTCGATGTCGTGGCGGGGAGTGGTAGGGGAAGTCATCGTCGGCTCCTGGCTTGGATGATTCCTTGTACGCTGCAAGGCGAGTGCCGCGCGATAGGACGGTGGCGCAGTGGGACGTAGGAGGTTGTCTGGCGCCGGTCTACCGCAGGCGGTAGGCGCGCGACTGGCTGAAGAGCATCAAGTCACAAAATCTGGCACAAGTGCGCCTGACTTTCGCGATACCGACGTCCCCCCAAGTTTGAGTAGCACGCAGCTTTAGAGTCCAATCCCTTCCATCAAGGAGACTGGACGTGAAGAAACGCTTTTCCGAAGAACAAATCATCGGCTTCCTGCGCGAGGCCGAAGCGGGCTTGCCCATCAAGGAACTGTGCCGCCGGCACGGTTTCTCCGAAGCCAGTTACTATCTCTGGCGCAGCAAGTTCGGTGGCATGAGCGTCTCCGACGCCAAGCGGCTCAAGGAACTCGAGGCCGAGAATGCTCGGCTCAAGCGCATGCTGGCCAATTCGATGCTCGAAAACGAGGTCATCAAGGAAGCACTGCAAAAAAAGTGGTGACCGCACCAACGCGACGCGAGCTGGTGCGGTTCCTCGCCGGACGGGGTCTGAGTGAGCGCTGGGCGTTGCGCATCGCCCGAATGAGTCCGAGCGCCTTGCGCTACCGGCCCAAGCCGGATCGGAACGGCATGTTACGGCAGCGGATCGTCGAACTGGCGCAGCGCCATCGTCGCTACGGTGCAGGGATGATCTATCTGAAGCTGCGCCAGAGCGGCTGGGCAGTGAACCACAAGCGGGTAGAACGGCTATATGCACTGGCCGGGCTGCAAGTGCGGCGACGCAAGCGCAAGAAGGTGCCGCCATCGGAGCGGCAGCCGCTGATCCGGCCGCAGGTCGCCAATGCGGTCTGGTCGATGGACTTCGTGTTTGATCGCACGGCCGAAGGACGAGTGATCAAATGCCTGACCGTTGTCGACGATGCCACGCATGAAGCCATTGCGGTGATCCCGGAGCGAGCCATCAGTGGCGAAATTCTGACGCGGCAACTGGATCGATTAGCGGTCTCACGCGGCTTGCCGCAGGTGATTCGCACTGACAACGGCAAGGAGTTCTGCGGTCGAGCGATGCTGCACTGGGCGTACCGGCGCGGCATCACGCTGCGGCAGATTGAACCGGGCAAACCGAACCAGAACGCTTACATCGAATCATTCAATGGCCGGCTGCGGGACGAATGTCTGAACGAGCACTGGTTTGACCTTCCCCCACGGAGTGAACCACTAATTAGTTAGCGATTTGCTCATGTTGGGGTTGATGGGTTTCCCAATACTGCATCGGGGTCTGGTACTGCAGGGCACTATGCGGCCGGACATGATTGTAGTCCTGTCGCCAAGATTCGATCATGGTTCGGGCTTGGGCCAGGTTGTGAAACACCAACTGGTTCAGGCACTCCTCCCTTAGTCGGCCATTGAAGCTCTCGATGAAGGCGTTCTCCACCGGTTTGCCGAGCCGGATGAATTGCAGCTTCACCCCATGGCGATGCGCCCATTCATCCAGTGCCCGACTGGTGAACTCCGGACCATTGTCGACCTGAATCAGCGCGGGCAAGCGGCCACCCAGGCGCAGTTGCTCCAGTACCCGTGCCACTCTGACACCAGAGAGTGAGTGATCCACTTCGATCCAGACGGCCTCACGATGCCAGGTGTCGATGATCGCCAGCAGGCGAATACGTCGGCCATTCCATAAACTGTCTGCCACAAAATCCATCGCCCAGCGCTGATCAGGTCCGGCTGCCAGCGGCAACACCACGCGCAAGTGACTGGGGCGTTTCTTGCGATGACGTAAACGCAACGACAAGCCTTCTTCACGGTAAAGCCGCTCCACCCGCTTGTGGTTGATACGCCAGCCTTCCCGCTGTAGCAGCACATGCAGCCGCGGCGCACCAAAGCGCCGCCGTTGTGCAGCCAGCTCACGCAGGCGTTGCCGCAATACCGCATTGGGGTCAGGCGGTGGCTGATGGCGCAGGGTATTGCGCGCGATCTGGACCAATGCACAGGCCCGCCGTTCCGAGATGCCGTGCGCCAGCATCAACTGGCGTGCAACAGTACGGCGTTGAGCGGGCCGGCTCAGTTTTTTGCCAGCACTTCCTTGAGCATCTGGATGTCGAGGGCTTGGTCAGCGACCAGCCGCTTGAGGCGATTGTTCTCGTCTTCAAGTTGTTTGAGGCGCCGCGCTTCGGGGACGTCCATGCCGCCGAATTTGGCGCGCCACTTGTAGAAAGTGGCATCCGAGATGCCGTGTTTGCGGCACAGCTCGACAGCTGGCAGACCTGCTTCGGCCTCTTTGAGGATGGCGATGATCTGTTCATCGGTAAAACGGGACTTGCGCATGCGGGCTCCTTGGCCGTCATGCTAACTAATTCTTGGTATAGCTGGGTGGGGGAAGGTCAGGACACCGGCAAACGCAAAATAAATGACAGGTAGGGCCACACATATAAGCAGGCCAACGACCTTAGGGTCCTTAAAAATCGAGGTGCCGGCCTTGGTGTCGGCGACGAGGCCGGTGGCGGTGGATTGGTAGACCTTGAACACGCGCTGGTTGATGCGCTTGCGCTGGATGGTTTGCAGCTGGGCAGGTCGGCCGTCGTCTTGGGCATCGTGGTATCCCTGGGTGTAATTGCCCTTGAACAGGGCGGAGAGCACGGCGAGGTTGCGGTGGCTGTAGGCGCCTTCGGAGGCGCCACGAATGTCGTCGCGGATCTTCGAGATCTTCGGCGTGGTCAGCACCAGATCCCAGTTGAAGTGCCGGTGCATGTCGAAGGCGGTGACGAAGTCGGCCGGGCGGCCGTCGCGCTTGGCGGCATCGACACCCGGCAGCTCGCCGTCGGCCGGGTAGTCGAGCGCGGTCAGGTCGCGGGCAGTCCAGCGGCTGGGCCAGACGTTCTGGGCTTCGTCGATGATCAGGAAGGCGCCGATCGGCACCCAGTGAAACCAGCGCGCCATCCGGTCGCGGCCTTCCTGCAGGCTGGTGTCGATGTTGATGACGTCGAAGCCGGGGTAGTGGACCGTCTCGGTGCGATCGCCGAAGTCATGCACCAGGTCAAAACCGTCGAGCCATTCCGCACTGAGGTCCGAGCCGTAGTAGCGGATGCAGGTATCGCGGCTTAGGCCGCGCACATTGGTGACGATGATGCGGGGCACCTTCACCGTCCGGGTCTTGAGCTTGCCGTCGGCATCGAATTCGCCGATCGGCACTTCGACCTTGCGGCCGTGCTTCACTGCCGGCAACACCTGGTCCTGTACCGCGCTGGAGGTCTTATAGGCGCCAGGTGGGCCGTGATAGATCAGGATCGACATGTCACCACCCGACGAAGTTGAGGATCTTCTTGGTCAGGGCGGCGTTGAGCACCATGTTGGCCGCGTCGGGCACCCGCGCCTCGATCAGGCCGCGCGTGATCTTGCTGTCGAGCCGGCCGGCGTACAGCTCGATGGTCTCGGAGATCTTCAGGTCGGCCAGCACATCCTTGCAGACGTCCCAGACCATGCCGGCGAACTCGATCTTGGTCTGCCACCACCAGACCGTGAGCTTAGCCAAGGCCCAGATGATGCTGTGCTCGGCCCAGTCCCAGATGCCGACGGTGATGAACTGCCATACCGCGTTGAAGAATTCGATCATGGTTGTCTCACAGGTCAAAGAGAATGAAGGCGCAGGCCAGCGCGGCCAGGAACATCAGCAGCATCGGGATGTAGGTCCAGATCTCGTCGAAGTCGCTCATCTGCACTGCTACTTCGCGGCTACCAAAGATCCGGGTGGACCAGGCCATGCTGCTGCCGCCGCCGATATCGAAATCCACCAGGTCGGCCAGCTCTTCCTGAATCGTGGCCATCAGGTCGTTCCACTCAGACTGAGCGTCGGCAAGCTCCTGCTTCACCGCGTCCAGGTCGTAGGAACCGGACTGGCCAGGCTTGGTGACCTTGATGCAGATGAGTGAACCGGGGTTGTCCTTGCAGTACTCACTGCCTTCCCCGCCTTCGCCCTCGCCATCACCCGGCGTGGTGCCACCGCCGCCACCAGAACCGCCGCCGCCACCCGTGCCACCGCCATCACCGGGGACGGGCGTGGTCGGTGGGGTTGGACCAGGTGTTGGCGACGGGCCCGGCGTGGGCGTGGTGGGCGCTGGGGTAACAGGATCACTCACCGCAACGCAGCGGCCTTCACCGTTGAACTCGGCATACAACGTGCCGGTGGGACAGTCGTTGTTGGAGGCCGGGGGCGGGGGCTGGTCGGTGCAGGTCTGGCCAGTGCTGGTAAAGGTCGCGTCACAGACCGGGCCGCTGCAGTTGTGGACGTCCGACAGCACGACAGCGCAGCCGGTGCCGGTGCAGGCGTTCCTCTTCAGTCCGACATAGGCTGTCGCGCCGGTATAGGCGGTGCCCGCAGCAGGGCAGGTGTTAGGTGGGGTGGGAGTAACGTCGGCCTCTTGCGTCAACGTGGCAACCTGACTGCCGCCGATCCACGTCGAGCCGGTGTAGTAATCTGTCATGCAATAGGCGTTGTTCCAGTCGCCTATATTCGTCCTATTGATTTTGTAACCGGCCGGCGTCGCCGAATACCAGGCATCGCATGCCTCACCAGGCGAATTGCCGTATGCGGTAATGCCGGGGGATGAATACTGATTGCCATTTGAAACGGCTTTCCATTTAGCAAATGCGGAATTTGAGAGTACCAACAGCGCGGAAGCGAGTAATAAGACGGGAATTAGGCGATTCATAGCATCACCAAGTAAAAACCGGGGCACTCGGCCCCGGTTAGAGAAACACGCCGATGCGTATGCCACTGACAAAGGCCAGGCCGACGACCAGGCCAATCACCAGGGACAGCACGGCTTACTTGCCGCGACGCACGAGGCTGATGATGTAACCGATGCACGCCGCCACGGCCGCGATACCGACCAGGATCACGCCGACGTCGAGCATGTCGTCCTGGGTGCCATCGAGGTCGGTGGTGGCCTGGGCCACCAGGTCAGCCGCAGGGCCGGCCGAGACGTACGGGGCAGCAAAACCGACCAGGGCAACGCACGGGCCATATTTGCGAACAGCATTCATAAAACGCATTTACCTACTCCTTCTAATGAGGCCCATGATTGAGCCGACGATTAACCCGGTGACGAAGGTGATGACCACGCCACCGAGCCCAACAACAAACAACTGGGAATCCCAGGTGAACAGCGATTGCAGGTTCTGGATGCCGCTGTATTCACTGGGG
This sequence comes from Chitinolyticbacter meiyuanensis, assembly GCF_008033135.1. NCBI lineage: Bacteria > Pseudomonadati > Pseudomonadota > Betaproteobacteria > Neisseriales > Chitinibacteraceae > Chitinolyticbacter > Chitinolyticbacter meiyuanensis. The sequence continues at coordinate 3,334,306 of NZ_CP041335.1, read as the reverse complement.
GAAACAAGCACCACGCCCTGGCACTGCTCGATGGGGACGTTCTCGATCACCAGCGTGTTGCCGGCACCGGGCGCATCCATGGGCCCGCAGGAAGCAGGGCCGGTACCGCAAGGTTTGACCAGGGCGCAGGTGGCCATCAGGCGGCGGCCTTGGACTCAGGGCCGAGCGGGTTGGCCGGGGCTTGGCCAACGACTTCGAAGGCGATGACTTCCTCGCGCGTCTCGCGGCCGTTGGTGGTCTTGCGCACGGTCAGCTTGGCGTCGAAGGGCAGCTTCACCGTAGCGAAGCGGTGCGCCAGGTAGGCATTCGACGGACCGATCTTGAACGCCTCGGTGGCAATGCCACGGGCGGTTTCACCGCGCAGGGCGATCTCGACAAACACCTTGGTGTTGTCGTACTCGATCACCTTGCCGCTATCGTCTTTGAAGCTGCCCTTGGCCGACGTGACGCCGACGACCTTGGCGCTGTAAACAGCATCCATGCTCATGGTTGAATCTCCGGATTGATAAAGGTCGGCGTGACGTCACGCCCCGCTTGCCGAAGGCGGAGCGCCTTGAGGAACAGGAAGCACCCGTCGGTGCCGTGCTTGGCGGCGATGTCGAGGAACTCGCCGCGCATGTTGGTGAGCAGCAGCAACTTCCACTCGTCACGGGTGCAGTGCCACAGCACGCGCTGCGGCTCATCGCCCGGTGCGTCGTCCTGGTCGGCGGCGGCCAGTTGCTCGTCGCTGATGTCATCGAGGCCGAGATAGGCACGCAGGCCGGGGGTGTAATAGAGCTGTCGCGCGCCCTTGAACTCGCGGGCGTATTCCTGGAACAGCAACTTGGCTTCGCCGTCGCCGATCATGGCGTCGTGCAGCAGGGCGAACGGGGTGCGGCCCTTGCGGCGACCGAGCTTGGAATGCTGGCGCGTCATCTCGCGCGAGGCGTCCCAGCGGCTGTCGTCGGCCGGATCGGTGTCGCCGTACTTGGTGACGTAGGACGCGGCCTTGTCGGCACCGCCGACCTGAAAGCCGTGAATGCTGATCTGGCCGAGGCCGGCCTTGTGCACCGCCTTGGCCCAGTAGTCGCGCAGTGACTCCAGCTCGGCCAGCACCGATTCTTCGTCGCCATTGGCAAAGACCAGCTCATGGGTGTGCGGATGCCAGCCGTTCTCGCCGTGGGTCACTTCCAGCGCGCGGACCGTGCCCTTGAAGCCGATGCGCTCGCGGACCGTGCGCCACTGGCGTGAGGCCTTGAAGGTCTTGAGCGCCTTGCGCAGGCCTTCCAGGCATTCGGCCAGATCCTGGTCGATGCGGTGGGGGAAGGTCAGGGTCAGCATGTAGCAGCGACCACCCTGGGCGCGGTGGGTCGCCATGCCGGCGAACAGCTCGGCGCGGCGTTGCTCGGCAATCTTGTTGGCGCACACCGGGCAATGCCAGACGCTGCCGCAGGTCTGCACGCCCCGGTAGCTGGTGCCGCCTTCCGGGCGTTGCACCACCAGGACTTCGCCGGACCAGTTGGCGTTGCTGATGAAGCGGTGGCAGCCCGAGACAGATTCGTCCGGCAGCAGTTGCTGGGCGGTGCGTTGCATCCGGTACCGACGGCCCCGGGAAGACAGCAGATTCCCCGATTTGCCCTCGCGCTCCCGGATCGCCGCTTTACCCGGTTCCGTGTCAGCGGATTTCCCATTCTTGCCAAGGAGAGCCAACACCGCCCCGGATGCGCCGAACGCCGGCCGCTGCGCTGGCTCCGCTGCGCAGGCTGCGCCCGCGCAGCGGCCGGCGGCGGCGTCACGTTGTTGTTGCAGGGCAAGGTTGAAGAGGGAGACGGGGCGGCTCATCGCTGGCCCCGACGGGTAGAGACGAGCCGGATCAAGCGAATCAATCCGTGCACGAGCAACAACAGCCCGAACAGGACCCACAGCGGCTCAAGGGTGAGCGGCAAATAGTCCATCATCGGCGCCCCATGCACGGGATTTCGTACTGGTGGCAGATGCCGGAAGCGGCAGAGAGCGGGCCGGTGGCGAGGGTCAGGTAGAAGCCGTGCCGCTTGTAGATGGCGAAGCGTTTGCAGCGGTACTGCGGGCGCGGTGGGGGCGTGAACGCCCGACTTGGTATCCGCCCCCCTGTCTTTGATCTGTCCCGCATAGTGGCTTCCCTGTTGTCGCTGGTTTACAGTTCGCCCAACACCACAAGTTGTGAACCCAACAAGTGGTGGGGTTTTGGGCGGATGAAACACCCCAACGACTTGTGGGGTCAACGGGCGAAAAACGGGGAAGCTATGAAAAGCTCAATGGATTTGTTTAACGAATACGTAAGTAATCACAGCCAGCGAGAAATGGCTGCGCTGTGCGGCGTGCACGAAAACACGGTGGGAATGTGGAAAGCGCGAGGCGGAATGACGCCAGCCGCGACCGTCAAAGTCGGTCAGGCACTTGGCTATGATCTTGAATTTGTGATGAAAATTGCGCTGGTTGAGGCGGAGCGCACAGAACAGGGGAGGGACTACCTGGGGGAATTGGTTGCCGCGTGGATGGTATCCCGCGGCAACCCTAACAACTGGCGGAGAGGGAGGGATTCGAACCCTCGGTAGGCTTGCACCTACGCCTGATTTCGAGTCAGGTCAAAAACGCCAAGACCAAGATTTAACATGTTGATTTTAAATCACTAATGCTCTGTTGCGCCAGCACACAACATAGCAGTTTATGGCACAATATTCTTGGTCATGGCACGAGCTATGACACAAATCTGGCACAGGCCAGAACCAACACGCAGGGGAATTGCGAAGCACGTTCGCGGCGGCGACGTTGACAGCTTCGGCTTAAAATTCGCGGCAGTTCCCCGCCGTGTTGGTGAGTCAAACTAGCCTGACCATGGCGGCCAGGCACCGGGGTAGTGGCCGGCGCCAACTATTCCGTGCGCTTCACCCTTGTGTAGCGCCCCAAGCTATTCGTAGGCTTCCGCTCCACTTCTCTTGGCATCCACAGGCCGTCTCGTTGGTACAGCACCAGATAGGCCACCTCGCTAAGGCACCGCATCATCAGACAGCCCATAGCCAGGCCAGTGCCCATGCGGTAACTGTGCCTCACACCACCGTGCTCGATCTCGATCAGCTCCGCGCGGATTGCTTGGCCATGAGGCTCAAGCCGCATGTACTCTCCGGCCCGAAGCGCGTCACCGTCGAGCCATGCGCGCTCTGGAGCATTGGCGGTCAACTTGCTTGCTCCCCAGCTTGTTGCTGGCCAGAACATGGTGCAGGCGCCCTGGTTGCGCGGCAATTGGATTAGGTTTGCCTCGCCATCCTTCCACGTCCGCCCGTCAATCGTCACCACTAGCCAGGGTTCAGAATGGCACCTTTCCGAACCGTTCATGCTGGCTCTAGAAGCGCGTCGCTATTAGCCTGCAGGTTGCTCAGGCTGGCTCGAAGCCTGATGAACTCCAAGTCCGAAGGTGGCTCGTGCATGAGGTGGTAAAGGGCATCGGTTGCGGTGCCCTCTTGTGCGATCCAGCGCTGGATTGCTTCGCGTGACAGCAGCAGCGGCCGTGGTTCGGTCGGATCTACCAGGCCCGGCAGTGTCGGATGCGTGAGGATCACCACGCCGGTATCGCGCCAAGGGTCAGCTGGGTCAACGTTGCATAGGCCTGCCGCAAAGACTGGCCTGCCACCCTTGCGCTGAACGAAGAACGTCCTACGCTCACCGTCGATTTCGGCCCACTCAAACCACCCGTCCATCGGCACCACACAGCGGCGCCGCATTTCCCATAGCCTCTTGAAGTAGGGTTCCTTTGGCCCTTGTGTGCTCGACGCCGTTGGCACTGCGGGCAGGCCCTTCCGCGAGGCCCAGCCCGGCCGGTATCCCCACGTTGCCCGCGCGACCTCGCGCATGTTGTAGCCCTGTAGTTGGTGCATCACGAGCACATCCATGCCGGGGCTCACGTTGTAGTTGGCCACCCGCCTATCTGCACGATGGTCGCGGAGCCAGCCCGCGGCCACGCGGTATAAATCATGCGAGCTGAACTGTGCAAAACGCTGCACGACGGCGTTCCTACGAATCATTGATGGGGCTGGAAATATAGAACGATCGTTCAATTAAGGCCAAATGAAAGCGACGATTGGATGGTCTAGGCTGGGGTGGGGCTAGGAGGGCGGTATGTGCGGAAGGACGGCGAAGTGGCGAACTGGATGGGAGCTAATCGAGGCTTTCGGCTGGGGCTCCGTGCTGCCGAAGCTGGACGATCCGCCGCGCTACAACGTGCCACCAGGCACGCCACAGCTGATGTTGCATCGGATGGGAGGGACGCCCTCGGCAGATATGGTGCACTGGAACTATCAACCCGCCTGGGCTGCTGGGAAGGGGCGGGCGTATCCGAATGCGCGCGTCGAGAAGGTGGTCGCCGGCAGCGGCTACTACAAGGTGCCGTGGGTGAAGCGGCAGCGGGGCATCATGCCGGTAGATGGCTGGTACGAGTGGCCTGCTGTAGATGGCAAGAAGCAGCCATACCTGATTGCGGGCAAAGATCGTGCACCGCTATGGTTAGCGACGATCACCCTGTTCCAATCTGGCGATGCGAGCAACGGGCCTGAAAGCGGCATGGCCATCATTACGGCCGATGCCGTGGGTGGCATGATCGATGTGCACGACCGCCGGCCCATCGTGCTGCGCACCGAGGATGCTTTGGCTTGGGTCGACCCAGACGTCGATACCGAATTCGCTGCACACCTGCTACTGCAGCTGGCCAGGCCGTCCGATGACTTCGAATGGTGGAAAGTTTCCCCAGCCGTGGGCAGCGTGAAGAACCAGGGACGCGAGCTGATGGACCCAATAACCACTGATGGGTAGGCACTAGCACTTCTAAAACTTCGAATCACTCGCCGACGGCGCCGCTCAGCCCATGCATTCCGAAGAACGAATAACATACACACACAATTAGTTTGACACGGAATGATGTGTGTATATAATTACTTCAACAGGTCGCAACGACCAACCGGCACCTCGCGGCAATCAGGGGTAGGACAGAAAAATGATCACCGTCAGCAGTCAGCACTACTTGAACGAAGACATAGTGGCAGAGAAGATCGCTGCGGCCGATTTCGAGGTTGTTGTTTCGCCCGTTTTTGAGTTCGACGGCAAGACGCTCCGCGTGGTGCTGGACGGCCATCACAGTCTGTCTGCAGCAAAGGAAGCTGGTGCAGAAGCAGTTTTTGTTGAAGCCACCAGGACCAGCAACGATACCGTTGCGCTGATCGAAGCCGGGCAGTTGGAAGCCTTCTTGGAAGCCACCTGGATTGATGGCGACTATTACGATGTTGAAACCGGTGAGAGTGTTTGGTAATGACCCACGAAAACCGCAACCGGATCATCTTCGACGATCTGGAAACCACCGCAAACGACACCTTCAAGGTGATGCCAGGGTTTAAATGCGCCGGTAAACGAGTAACCGTCGGCGATCGAACAGGCATGCTCGTCCTGAACACGAGAACAGGGTATTACTGGTTAGAGCGTGACGGCGCGCTGAGTGCGCTAGACCAACGCAAGGTCAAAGCTGCACTCGGTATCAGCAACAACGCTGGAGCGCCCACAAAGATGGAAGACGGCCGCCGCAGGAACGTCTACATCGATGACACGAGTTGGGAGCGCGCCCAGGCGCTTGGCGCAGGCAATGCCAGTGAAGGTATCCGCATCGCGCTAGAGCTGGCAGCCAATGCATCCTGACGTCCCTCCGCTGCTTTTTGGGCCCTACTCCCCACCCGAATGCACAGTTGGCGATTGGCTAAACGATGAGGTGGACGGGCTCCTACAGGTGGGCGGCTGGACCGATACGCCAATTCCCTGGCCACGTCGCAAAAAGAACGGGCGTCCATCACTGATACTCACGGAGGAATTGGCTCGCGCCGTGAAGCACGAATCATCCGCTGCCATCAGCTATTGGTGGGGAGTCAGCACCACCAAAGTGTGGCAGTGGCGCCAGGTGCTGGGCGCGCCACGTATCACTGAGGGAACACGACACCGACTGCAGACCGAAACAGGCGTACCACCGGACGCAGCTGCCCTTGGGCGAGAACGGGCCAGCAGCCCAGAAAGCCGCGCCAAGATGGCTGAAAAGAAGCGCGGGAAAGCCGCCCACCCGAATACGCGGCACGCGCTGCTAACGGCGGCCAAGGCGCCGAAGTCCCTAGCATGGCGGATCAAGTCTAGCGCGAGACAGCTCGGTATCATCCCTTCCGAAAGCCCAACAACGTTTTGGTCAGCCGCAGAGGATAGATTGGTCCGTCGGTACTATCGCGAACAGGGTGCCGCCGCGCTGCTTGCCAAAGCAACAGGTAGGAGCATTCACGCCATACGCGGTACCGCTCGGTACAAGGGCTGGGCAAAAACTAACGTTGAACGACGAGGAGCTACGCTTCGAAAGCGTTGGACGGTTGAAGAAGAGCTGTTCCTGCGTTTGGAGCATTGTGTAATTCCAGCCGCTGTCATTGCAACAGTGCTAGGTCGCAGCATTTCCGTTGTAACCAACAGAACTGGCCAACTGGGCCTGCCCAAGGCGCGCCGCAAATACCACCACGGCAAGCAGGCCTGGTCCTCGGCCAAACAACTGCTGGAGCGATTAAGCAGGTCCGCCGATTGACCAGTTGTGGGCGGAAAGAATGCGGGCGCTCGCCGCGCGCGGAAGTTATAGCAAGCACTGGCTATTAGCGACCGGCACTACTACGAACCCAGATCATCAAATTGCTGCGATCGCCTGCTACATCGGCTGCACGTAATCCCCATAGCCGATGCCGTTTCGCCCGTTGACGGCAGCCCGTTTGGCGTACAGCTCGACATAGCGCTGCCGGGTGGCGAACGTTGAATTAATCGCGTGACCAAATTGACGGGTGGGCAATGTCGATGTTCACAGTGCCAGCTCCAGCGGCAATCATGAACACTTCCAAATAGACGCGGTCCAATGGGCCAGAATTATTCGCTGCCAAAGCAAGCTTCAGTCTCTCCATGGGCAAAGCGAAATTCAGCGCCTCGTTAAGCGTCGCCCCAGTTGCGCCATCTCCCTGCATAGCCCAACTGGATAGCGTCCAGAAAATGCTGTCTTCCGGGCGGGTATAGCGAGCCACCAATCGAGCCTTCAGTGACCTGACAATCGTGTTCGCCGATACCCTGAGCAAGAGGGCCCCACGAACCGCAATATCGTTTGCAAACGATGCGGCATTGGTATTGGTGAACGTTATCGTTACACCATCATTGGCAGCGGTACTTGTAACGGCGTACCGTCCCCACACCCCGTATGCATCACCATCAGCGGCGACGGTTCGGGCAATCGTCGAGAATCCGATTGTCGCTGCGCCAGCACGCGTACACGTCGAGTTGTTTGGCAGAGTCCCAGTTACGCCAGTTCCTGGAGCAACCCCGGGCGTGGTCGATAGAGCAGCATTGTCGTACCGCACATTCGGCCGTGCTGCCTCAGCTACTGAGGAAATGGTTTTGACCGGTTGAGAAACAGCCACCGAAGGCGCAACACGCGCACGCTCAAAGCCAACCGCATATCCACCAGCACGGTCGTAATGCACGCCGTCAGCCAGCATGCCCGTGCTTGGATTGTAATTCGCACTTGCTGGGTCGGCGAACGTCAGGCCATTTGCCTTTGTGTCTGCCACATTAGTGACGATTACTCCTTGGCGGGTGGCTTCGGTTAGATACCAGTCGTTCACCGCCAAATGAGCATCAAGAAACGCTGTCGTCACCCCGGCCGTCCGTGGGCTCATGGTCATTGCCCATGGCTTGGCGCCAATGCCAATGATGCGATCAATCAACTGCTGGTTCTTAGCAATGGTTTCCGAGGCCGACCAGCCGCGGGAATAGATGTCGTTGGTGTTGACGTCGAAGATCACGAAATTAGGCCGTGCTATGGCATGAGTCGCGTCAAATACATTCAGGTTGTCCTGCGTATCACCTCCAGCAATTGCATAGTTGCCGATGCATCGCATATTGGATGGGTAGAGCAGACGTGCCCACGTATTCGGGTTGCGCGAGTTATCCGGCTGCGTATTCAGGCCATCAATCAAGATCGTCGCTTCTTGTGTTGCCTGGCGAAGCGAGTACGGCCCTGTGATGGTGAATTTGATCCACCCCATTGTCGCCGTACGGTCATGGTCAACAATCGTTGAGCAGAATTGGTTGAATACAGGCGTCGGATAGCCACCGATACGGATCTGCATACCTGTTCGGTACGTCTGCGCGATATTGGCGAATGATGCTGTAGCTGTGCCATCCCCATTGTTGACAATGGTCCACGAAACCCCAGACTGGGTATAGGCGTATGCGCTGATTGAAGATCCCGCGAGGGTATAGCTGCCTGTCAGCACGCTGCTCGCCGCTGCAGGGCGCTTCGCATTTTGATTGAACATGTCACACCCCCGCTTGCGTGACAGTCACCCGCGACACCGAGCCAGTGACGGGCGACAAATCAAAGCGGAGGTATCGATAAGGCCTGGTGATGGTATCCGACACCGACAATGGAACAGTTGGACTTGCAGTGCCGGTTACAGTGAGGTCCCCCAGAAGGATTTCGCCCACGCCATCATTGCTGCCATAAACGTAGCCAGTGACAGATACGGAGCCGCTTCCCAAGACGGATAATTGCACCTCGGTTACGCCAGAGTTTTTCCCTTCGCGCTCTTGCCAAGCGCCCTTATCGGCTGCAACGCCGCCGCTCCACAGTTCCATTCCCATTTTTCTGCCCCTTTCAATTCTGCTAGTTGATTTACGCCTTGCCTTTGATTCGCTCGTACGTGCGGAAACCGCCCAGGCCAAGCATCCCCGTCAGCAGGCCCATCAGCGTATCCATGTCGATTTTCGGAGGTACGGGCCACCCTTGGATCGCTGCCGCCCAAGCCAATAGCGGCTGGAGCAGGAAGGTGTAAAGCAGTGCCACCGAGCAGACCCAACCTGCCATAGGGCGCCAGCCACCGCGAAACCTGTCGTTGCTCGCGGCCTCGACTTCGTTGACCTTCGCTTGACCCATTGCGATTTGCAGCTCGGCATCAAGCACCTTGAGTTCCCCAGCCTGGGCCATCTCAAGAAGCTTCAGTTTCCCCTCGGCTGCCTGCTGAGCATCTGGAAACAGCTTGTCGATTACCGTCCCAATGAACGGAATAAGTGCGCCCCACATTGCTCATCCCTCCATCAGGTCTGCAATACGTCTTGCCCAGCCACGGCTGAAGGACGGCCAATTGGTTAAGCCCGTCATGAACCGCAATCGGGCTGCTAAAAGTCGGCTCAAAAGCACGGGCTGGTCTGCCTTGGAAACCGCACTGAGCGAAATCGGGCCCAGCTTGCCGTCATCGGCTACTCCCAAGGCACGCTGCAGCCATTTGATTGATTGGTGTGGCCCGCTATTCACAGCCCCGTCAAATACGGCGTATCGGATCAGATCCGGCAGTTGGTCTGCTTTCACTGCATCCCAATACTGTGAGCGATAAATCGTCTTTGCCTGATCGAGAGGGAAAAAGCGCATATCGCCGCGGTACCCATTGGCTCGCGCAACCGCTTCTGTTACGCCATAGCGAGTAGCTCCGCCCGGATCATCAGCATGATCGGAAAAACCACCCTCATGACCGAGCAGCTTTGCAAAGGCTTGGTCGAAATTCATAGCGCCACCTCTTCAACTTGGGGGATTTTCTGGAGCAACGTCGTTTGCGTTCTCACTAGGTCTTGGATCATCTGTGTGGCCGCTTCGAGTTTGCCCATGAGCGCTTCATTGCTAAGCTCCATCTCGTGGACTTCCCTCTCCAGCTTCTGGACAGTTTCCTTGAGGTGGACAACCTCCGAACGTAGGGCCCCCATTTCCTGTACCGCGGCGTTGCGCTCACGCGCCAGCTGCTCGATGGTCTTGGTGCTTTGGTCGACGTGCTCTGCATGCCGGCTGAGCGATTCCTGCAGCCGTGTCTCAGCAGCAATGGTCTGCTGGCGCGATTGTTCAAGCATGGCCTCGTATGCCGACTTCACGCTGGCCAAGAGGTCGTTGTATCGGGCGTCCACTTTGCTTTCGACCGCGTCTGAGCGACGGTCGCCAGCGACGCGGCGATACCAGAGGTATGCCACCCCCGCCATTGCGGTGAGCCCCGCGCCAAACCCCTTGAATGCTTCTGCGTTCGGCCAATCGAAGCTCATGGCCTGCTCCATGGGTGCCCCATCTCGTTCTCCATCCCTTCACGGCAATAAAAAACCCCGCGGTCAGCGGGGTTGCGATCACTGCATGGGTCAGGCTGGTGGCCAGCCCACCTCGTAGTCCTGCAATGCGGCCTCATCCAGCGTTTCAATCTCTTCCTTCATCGCACGCTGCCGGGTGTGGATGGCCCAACCTTGGGCAACCAGCGCCTGCTCATGCGCCAGGTGAAGTGCGGCCAGACCGGAAAGGTCCATCGGCACGTCCTCATTATTGGCGTCGGTCCAAAAAAACCCGGAAGGCAGCTCGGTCAACGTGAGCACCGGCTGCATGCGACGGCGCACCCGCAGCCCACCATCCCAGGTGTGACCAGCGTGCTCAAACGTGATGGCCGCGGCCTCCTGCTCGTCACGCCAAGCGTTGATGCGCGCGCGCAGGCGTTGCCGCAGCCCAAGCATCCGCCCAGTCTGGAGCGCAGCCGCGTCCGGCGGTTCGCCCGGCAAATTCCATTCAGCGATGCGCTCGCCGTCCTTGTCCGATACCACGATGAAATCGATCAGCGGTATGGCATCGGGATAGAGGCCGAGGATCGAGTCAGCGATGTTTTTTTGCATGGCGCTCACCAGGAAATCTGCTCACGCAGGACCAAAATGTTGGACGCGATATTGGCCGGGCCACCAGTCGACACGAACGCGGAAACGGACAAGTAATCCCCTGCTGCAAACTTGTCGATTGCGGTGTAAATGCATGGCCGTGTCATGGTGTTCGTCCCGTCCGGGAACGTGTATGCCCCATAGTTGGAACCGTTCAAATCCAGCCTGCACTGCGCACCGGACACAACACCAAACGCGTAAACCACCTGGGCTTGTATCGCATAGGTCCCAGGCCTTCGGATATACGCCCGGTTGTTGGTGAGATCGGCCGCACCACTGTCCATGCCGTCTGCAAAGGCGGTGGCATCCAGATCAACAGTGGTCACGGTGGCATTGGGGATGCTCTGCGTGCTGGTGCGCGTCATCTTGATTTGGGCGGCAATGGATTTGCCGGCGACCTTGGTCCAGGTCACGCCGTCGCAGTAAAGAATGGCGACCTCGTTTGCCCACATGATCCGCGTGGCCGAACCGTCGATAAACTCGCCCGAGGCGGCCGTCACGGTGACCAGCTTCGTCAGCCCTGGCGCCATGCGCAGGCCGATCATCTTGCCCGCATTGCCCGACACCGACGGCAACGTGACCGGATAGTCTGCGGAAGTGCCAGAACAGACGTGCAGCTTGTTGAAGGCACTGGAATTGAGGGCAGTCGCGCCAGTAATCGACACCTCCACGTTGACCAGTGACGAGAACATGTCATAGGCCGCACCGCCACCGCTACTGCCGCCGAAATAGCGCAAGTCATCCCAGGTGCCGAATGCACCAGACCCGGTTGTGAAGCGATACAGCCGGCGGTAGGTGGCTGTGTTGTTCCAGTTGGTATTGCTGGTCGAGGCGGTGACGGCGCCCGTGGTGCGATGGGCCACCACATAGTTGGTGGCGCTGGTCGTGAGCGTAACGGTGCCATTGGCGATGGCCGTGCCATCCTCAAGCCGCCCCCCGAAGTACGCGAGGTTCGGCCAGGTTGAATTCTGGCTGTCGACACCGTATAGCGCGGCCGGGCTCATGGCGGCCACGAGCATGTTGAACAAGCCTTCCTTGTTCGCCTGCGTGGCATTCATTTGCGGCAGGAGAGACGTGCTGTCCGCCATGACTTACCTCGTGAGGGTGATGGTTGCGGGCTTACCGATCACCGACTCGTCGGAAACCTGGCAAACCTCGATGGTGAAGACCACGCCCGGGGAAACTGCATCGGTCGCTTGCATGGCAGCGGTATAGGTCCAAATCGTGGCACTAGTGACGGTGGTACTGCGCTTCTCGGACCCGCCCACCAGCACACGCACGCGATACACCTCGGTCGTCTCATCAAGCGGCACATCACCGCCATTACGCCAGGTGTTGTTGATGCGAGCGCAGCGCGTCCAGCGGACGGCGTAGTCATTGCCATTGGACGGGGCATAGAGGTGTGCGGGCGCTAGCGGGCGGATCGTGGCATCCACTGGTGCTATGATCTCCACATCACCCGATCCCACATCTGCCGTGATGCTATCCGCTCTGAAGTGCAGCGATTGCCCCAAGGCCGCCAAAGGGATCGTAGACTGGCTCAGCCGTGTATCCAGCAATACAACGCGCTCACCAGCTTGATGAGTGCCGACGGTGTTGCCTGTCCCTTGCTGCCCGCGGATCAAGTGCGATAGGTCATACACGCCATCGCTAATCAGAGTGGCATTTGCCGCCTGAATGATCTCATCACCTACCAGGTAGGCGCCAACATCCCGGCGCGCCAACAGCTGGTCCATTGGGAAACTTTCCAGCTCACCATTTACGCGGACCCGCACGGTGTTGGTGATATCGATCTGCCCCACCGTCCAACTGCCCAGCACTGTTTGTGTGGTGCCGTAGCAGGCCGCCACAGTAATTCCCTGCACGAGCGACCAGGACGAGCTATCGGCAGAGCGGTACAGCATCGCCCCACGCCAGGCATCTAGCACACCTGCAGCGGCGACATAGAGCGTTGGCTCTGCACCATCTGCATCACGCAGCGGCGCAATATCCAGCAACAGGAAATCAGTTGGGCCAGCGAACCCCACTTCCTGATCGGGGAATACCCCAGAATCACCCATGGCACTGCTGGTGTAGATACTGTCCTCCAGCACGGCCGCAATATCCACCTTCGCGCCGTCAAAGGTAGCTTGGGTGATACGCATCTTGAGCTGGCTGCCATCGCGCCCTTGCAGCATCACCACATCCGCTGGTTCAAGCGCCACAAACGACAACGGCACCGCAAAGGTGCCGCCGTTTCGCTCGGTGTGCGCGTTCCTGAGCCGGATTTCCGCAAGCTGCTTGGCCTCATCACCTGACAGCACCATCGGCAGGTCGAGCGTTACCACTTGCTGAGACCCGATGCCAGAGAGTGGCCGCGATGCCTGCACGCCAATTTGATAATCCCGTGCTACGTCCTGATAACGCACGATGATGCGGCACGGCACCGTGGTTTCATCGGCGCGTGTCAGTTGCAATCCTTGGATGCTCATTGCGTCATAACCAGATCATCTTCTTGGATGGTCACCACCGGATCACCCCCACGAAGCACAGCTTTGATTTTGTTGCCCGATTCGACGAAATCGAACAAGTACATCGACTCCAGCGGCTCAAGGCCCTGCCGGGAAGTGCCAGTTGCCTGATAACCCAGCACCGTCTGCCCAGAGAGCGCAGTCAGATCCAGCGAGGCAGGGCCGATGCCAGCGAGCAGTGCCTCCGACTGCACCACGTCATCCAGATCCACTGGAGAGCCCATCACTGCGCCGCGAGTGACAACTTGCAGGCTATCGACCGAGAACAGCATGCACCCGCCAGAAAAGGCCACGATGCCTTTGGCATTAACGCCGAGGTCATGAGCAATGCTGGCGACCAACGCCAAGGAAAATCCGTTACGCCGGTAGACATTGACCAAGGTGCCCGATACGAGCCATGCAAAATTTCCACCCGGTTCGAAACTGAGCGCCCGGTTGGAGCCTCCCACACCGCCATTGGTGCCGCCATTCTTGGCATCCGCCAAAACGTCACCACCGCGCTCGGCGCCGAAATCGTCCACCTCAACCAACTGCGCATCAAAGATCTTAGTGCGCCAGTCAGCGCCACTCTTGTATCCGATCCAAAGATAGCCTTGCGGGTCAATGGCCACCCCCGGCACCCATCGGAGGTTATCCCCGGAGTCGATATCAAAGTTGTTTTGGTAGACCAACTTGCTATCAACAATGCCACCCACGAATTCGCGGCTTGCAAACACGGCGCCAGCAAAAACCCGCAGTTGAGCAGCGGTTGGGCCTCCAGGCCATTGGGATGAGCCGTACACGCTGATGTTATAGAGACCAATGCTACCGACGTATTGGTGATGCCAAAGGAACGGAGTGAAGACGTTATGGTTGGCAGGCGGCCTGATTGCGTATGTTTTCCGGCGGAGCGGAGTTCCATTCAGCGAGAATTCCTGCTTGATCATTGCCAACCAGTTGCTGAACGCTGGCCTGGTATCTGCGGGATCGTATCCGACGAAAACCGTTGAACCAGTCCAACTGATATCAGATGCGGCGAACTCCAAGCCTAATCCAGACTTTTTGACCGGGAAGACGCGGAGCGCCTCTGCAGTGCCACTGGCCACAACCTCAAACGTCAGGTTCGGGACCATGTTGCCGTAGTCGCCAACCGCAAACTCCTCAAACACGACATAGGCAGTACCACGGTAAGCGCATACATTGCCAACACCCTTGTAACTTTCGATGAGCGGGTCCGGCATTTGCGCCGCGCCGCCCGTGTAGATGCGGATCTTCAGCCCAGACGATGCGGCCACTGCTTCGGCAGAGGCGCTGCCTGATCTGTCGTAGATCAGCTTGCCGTTGGCCCAAATGCGGCTCACGCCAGCAATCGGCCCGGTGCCGCGACAATCGCACAACATCACTGCGAAATTGGCATAGGCGCTATAGCTGGTGTTCTGGTACTTCGGACCGCCTTTGCCACCACTGGTTTCAGTGTTGGCGATCTCGATCATGTCTGGATTCCAGGCAACGTGACCAGATATGCGCACCGTACCGTAGAGCCTAGATAGCTCTGCACCGTAGTCGGCCCCCTGCACCCGCAAGTCACCGAGGCGAGGCCCTTCCGATCGATACACCTCGCGGCTGGCCGCCGCTGCATTGGTCGCCCCCAGGATCAGCGGCGCCGCCCAGGCCTGGCCGAAATAGGTAGCAACCGCAGCCCCTACATAGCCAACGATGCGCAGACCGGTCGGGCTACTCATGGGCTAGTCCTCCAATGGCATGCGGTACACGCCCTGCAGGCGCGCATCAGGATGGAAATCGATTCGCGCCTTGGTCACCCGCAGCACGTGCGGGCGGCCATCGGCGTGCATCATCAGATCGGGGCCGAGCAGCAACGCCACGTGCTGCGTGCGCTCTGGCGTACGCTCACCGGGCCAGCGGTAATGCAGCAAGTCGCCGGGCCGTGCCTGCGCCAGATCGATCTGGCCCATGGTCTGGCGCAGTAGCTCACTGGCCAGCGCGTTGCCTTGTTCCATCCGGCGATAGTTCGCCACGTCCTCGGCGGACACGCCTGTCGCAGTACACACAGCGACCACCAGCCCGAGGCAATCCACGCCGGCGCGCACGCGGCCCTGGTGGTGGAAAGGCATCCCTTCCCAAGTCAGCAGTTCGGCCAGGAAATCGGCGCGCGTTGTCACAGCGCCCCCCTGGTGATCTGGTCGACCCCCGGCACATCCTCGAAGCCCTGGAAGTTGATCTTGTTGGCAAACACATCGCGGCAGGTTGCGGCGCGGCCATCGCAGCCGCGCGTGATGCGATAGCTGTCGCCGGCTAGCGGCTGCACCGACAGGGCCAGCGTCAGCACCAGCACGCCACCAACCCAAGAAAACACACTGCCGCGGAACCCGGATGCCGGACCACTGAGCAGCTCGAACATGCCGTAATCGAAGTAGCCATCGGCCTGTGCTTGCGGCAGCACGAACGTCTTGCGATCGCTCGATACAGACGTGATCACGCCAGTGAACGTGTACGGCGCCAGATCGACCCCGCACCACGGGCTGCCCAACTCGACGTCGCAATCCGGGCCCAAGCGGCGCCCCGCCTGCTGCTGCAACACCTGCATCAGCCCGCGCAGCTCCGCGGTAAACATCCCGCCATCTAGCCGCACTTCGCCCAGCGTGCCAGCCTTGAGCACTGCTGCAGAGTTACTCGGGCTTGTCCAGACGAACACCCCGCACTGCACCGCAGCGAAATCCCACAGGCCATTGATCAATTCGGCATCGAGGAACACCTCGCCATCGATCAGCGTCTGTACTTCCAGGTTGTCGACGGCCAGGCCAGTACGGCTCTGGATGCTGCTTGGGGTGGCACCCGTGCCGGCGCGGCACAGCACATCGAGCACCGTCACATCCCGATCGTGATCCGTGAAGCCGTAGACCGTGCCGTCGCGGCGGGTGACGATCCAAAAATAGGCGATGCACTTCGTCGGGCTGTTCAGCTCTAGCTGCAGCCTCGCCGGGAAATCGGTGCGCATCAGGTGAAATCCTTGATCTCGATAATCGGCAGCGAATTGATGCTGTAGATGCCCGCATCCGTGAATGTGCCGCTGAAGTGGTCGGTGTCGAAACGCACTGGCTTGTCGAAATCGCCAGTCCACGACCAGTTTTCATCCGCGATGGGGTACGTCACCACAGTGCCGAAGGTGCCAGTTAGCCCAGTTGAATCAGCTGGAATCGTGAAGGTGCTTGCGCCAGTGACGGTGATCGCCCACGGCTTGTCGTTCAAAAGCCCCGCCATCTGCAGCGTGAATCCTGCAAAGCTGATCACTTTGCCGGTGGTGTATCCATGCGGGGTCGGGGTCTGGATCGTGGTTACGGCACCCTTGGTAATGCTGGCAATACCTAACGTGGTCAGCGGCGCGAAGGTGACTAACCCGGTGGCGTAGTCTGCCGTCCATCCCCCTTGCGTCACTCCGGCCTTTTTCAGCTGAAGCGTCCCATTGACTGGTTTTCGGATGGGATAGAGCTCGGCGCTGCCGGCTGTGCTCGCGTACCGCTTGCCAAGTTGGGCGGTTTTCCCACCGTCTGGCCCAAGAGCTAACGCTGGCGATAGAAGGACACCGTTCCCGTCGTCTTGCCAATCCATCCAGTCTTTGAACCGGAAGCCTTCCAGCCGGCCACCGCGCGCCTTGAAAAAGTCTCGCAGCCCGTAGAAAGCTGCTTTGCCCTGTACGTAGTCAATGTCCCACTCGCCCCGGCCATTTGCCCATACGCCTTTGCGCTGTTCGGCACCGCTGTTCACGCTGACAATGTCGGTTTTGAACGTAGAGCCCCCGGTGAAGCCGTAGTTGACGTAATCGGGCAGCCGTTCCTCAGCGAACGCCATCGCGTGCTCCAGAAATGAAGAACCCCGCCGAGCGGGGTCTAGTTGTTGCGGGCCATGGACTTGGAAATGGCGTTCCCGACATCCGTACCGAACTGGGTGCGCGTCCCGCGATCCTTTGCGGCACTTTCCGGGACATTGACGTTGATGTTGAACGTCTTGCCGCCGCCAGACATGGCGTCTGCAGTTTCACGGCGCCCTGTGACCGATGCCGGGCCACGAACCATCTCCGGCCCACGCTCGCCAACGATGCCCCATCGGCCAGCCGGGATGCTGCCGCCCGTATCGAAAAAGCCCGAGAAGAGCCCGAGGATGCCAGTAGCAGCCGAAGCCCAGCCGGATGCCGAGTTTGTTGGGCCGCCCAGCCCGTACTGACCGTAGCTACCACCATAAGCGGCTGCACCGGTCGCCCCGGATGACCCAGCACCGGAAAAGATGCCCAGAATCGACCCCAGGGCCCCATCAGCGCCCGTACCGGACTTGCCCAGGATCTTGTCCTGCAACGGCTGGATGATCGATGCCCGCACTATCAGGCGCAAAATGTCTGATTCGATGGAATCGACAAGATCCTTCCACGACGTTTTTTGCCCAGTCGCGAAATCGGTCAGGGCATCCTCCATTCCCTGGAAAACGCCTTTGTAGACACCGGCCAAGTCGTTCAACTTGTCCGCATGCTCGTCCGTTGCTTGGTTGGCTCGATCCAGCAGCTCCAACGTTTCCTGGTAGCCAGCTTGTTCGCGCAAGTGCGCCACGCGCAGCACGTCGTATGCATCGGCCGTGCCGAAGATCGCCATCTGCTTGTCGATCTGCGCCTGGATCAGATCAGCTTCGTTTCTGAGGATTTCCGATTGCGATTTGCCGTAGTTCTCCACCGACCCACGCAGCCGATCAGTTTCAGCTGTCATCTGATCGATCGCCCTTGAGCGTTCGCCCATCATCTGGTCGTAGGCTCGGGCATTTTCTTCTATCTGCTGTTTGTCCCGTTCAACCGCCTCGCGCTCAAGAATGAACGCTCTGGCCGAGCTGGCAATCTTCTCGCCCATAGCAGAGGTAGCGCTAACCCCGGCCTTTTTGAGGAGAATGTAGACCTCTTGCTCCATCGCGCTGCGTTTCAACTGTTCGCGCTCGAACTCCAAGTCTTTCAGTGTTTCTGCCGCGGAGTCACGCTTCACGCCACCACCGCCGCCGCCAGTCCTAGCTTTTAAGTTTCCCTTTAGATCTATCTGCCCTACTGCTCCGTCGAATGGGCCAAATGGATTTTTATTCGTATCCCGCGTTGCCTGTACAGCCTGAACGCGATCGAAGAGCGTGGGGCCTTGCCGCCCAAAAATGGCATCACGCGCCCTTTTGTTTGCTCGCTCAGCAAGGCGGTCGGCATCTTTCATCGCGCTCTTGGCGCCATCTAGATCACCTTTTGCCAATCTCACTCCAGCACGGCTAACCTCAATCAGTTGCCCAAACGAAAGGGCAGCTGAGGCAAATCCATCAATCAGTACGTTTGCTATGTCAGCGGTAGCAGCGAACGCAAGAGCCACATCGTCCGCCCAGCGCTTGACATCATTTTTTGTCAAATCATCCGCATCGTCATCGGCAATAGAAACTGCTTTCGCCAAGTCGTCGAACACCCCCGCGAGCGCAGTTATCACTTCCGATAAGGTCCCACTTACCTCCGAGCCCTCGTTCATAGTGCCAATCAGCACCATAAACGAATTGTCGAGCTGAGTTAATGCGTCCCCAACTGTTACTGGAAGGTCTGCAAAGTCCTCTTCAATGGCGGACGCCGCGCCGCTTAAAGCATTCACGATGACATCAGCAGTTAGTTTGCCTTGTGCTCCAAGTTCTTTAAGCTTCCCGACCGGAACTCCGAGCGAATCGGCAAGCTTCTGCATTAAGTAAGGAGCCTGTTCAAGCAGGGATCGCAATTCGTCGCCCTGCAAGGCACCGGAGGCCAGCGCCTGGCCAAACTGGAGCATGGCGGACTCAGACTCTTGCGCATTAGCTCCTGATACCTTTATCGCCTTTCCAAGCAATTCAGTTATCTCAAGCGTATTCGACTGAGTGCCACCCATTTGCAGGATTGCTTGATTTAGCCTGTTGAAAACAGTTGCTGTCTCTTCAATGCCAGTTCTACTTCGCTGCGCTATAGACAGGATATTATTAAACGCCTGCCCACCTTTTTCCATATCTCCAGCAGCGATCGAAACCCTGGTTTGCAGCAACTGAAATGCATCAGCCATTTTAATTATTGAAGCTGCAGATTGCAGGGTGACATATGCAGCTGCGGCAGCGCCAACACGTCGGAACGCCTTTTCCACACCTCCAGTGGCCTTCTCGGTCTTTGCCGCGGTGCGGTTGAACTCCTCTAGCTCACGTTCCGCCGCAGAAACGCTATTTGCCTGCACGTTGATGGCGAGTGTTGCGATTTCCGTAGCCATGGGAGCCCCAAATGAAAAAACCCGCCAAATGGCGGGTTGTGCTTGAAACTAAATTGACCTCAATTGAATATCAAGGCGCGTTATGATCTTTCTGATCGACGAAGGCCCAGATGAATGCTGCGATCCATCCAATGCCACTCCATCCCATTAACAAATTTAGAACGCATATGCCAGCGCGCTGTTTTGTGCGCCGGGCAACCGCAATTATGCTCGGCAAAAAATATAGCGGGAGCGTTACGGCCAGTACGACAATAACGATAACCCAATGCCACAGTGAAAATGAGCCCAAGATACCCCCCGTCTCGTCGATCAAGTGATCCCAGCATCAGCCAAAATCATTGAGATCGGCGTGAAGATGCGTGGGAACACAGCAACATAGCACAGCAGGGTCCAGGTACTCACTCCTCCTTACTAAACCACCACGCAGTTTGCTCGCGGATTTCAGTGAACTCTACCCGCCCGCAATGAGCACGAGCATAGTCGAGTACGTCGGAAAGGCTTGTTTTGGTTAGCTTGGCCCGTCGGTAGTAAACCGCTACTCGCTCCGCTGCGCCGATGTCAAACGACGTTCTGCCAGCCATCATCGCGTACATGATGTGCAGAAAAGCCTGTCTGTGCCTGCCCTCCATTCGCAGGACATTTGCCATATGCACGTCCACGCTAGCGTCCAGCGCTAGCAGTTCGTGGGCAGAGAATTTTTCGCGAATTGCGTGCTGAAGGTAAAGCTGCTTCTGGGTAATCAAGTTACCCCATGCCTCGTCGTAATGCTTGTCACGCCACGCTATCCGTGCCTTCGTGTGCGCCTCAGCGGCTCTCCCCAGGTAATCGTCGATTGTAACTACGCCAGCAAATTGTGCCTCTTCGTCCGAAGCCTTATCCGCCCACTGATTGTTGAGCAGCGCGGATCTTTCGTACTCTGCTGCGCGACGCCTCCTTCTCTGGCCGTTGAACACCAGCCAGCCCGAAAATACAGTCGCTGCCGCAAGTAGGATGGCGACACCTCTAGCGTGCTCCCCGTCCATTGACATGGAAAGAGCAGCAAGTACTACAACCACAAATACAACTGCTACCGCCCAAACATTACTGGAACGAGCCCCCGACATGAACGCCCCCACACCTTCGCCCCGAATTCAGGAACGCTAAACGTAGCATAGAGGCGTAGGGGTTGCTGTCAGCTTCTAGTGAGGCTACTGGCTTCGCTCCGCAACCTTCTTCAGGGTGGGCAGCATCAGCCGTGGCTCTGCCGTGAAATCGTGGAAGAAGCCAGCGTGTCGCGACTGGACCGCATACAGCCCTTTTTCGATTTCCTTGATGCGCTCATCGCACAAAAAGTATTCAAGCCGGCTCACCAGCGCCTGCAGCGCGCCGACTTCATGCGTAGTCAGCACTACCGTTCCTTCGGGCGGCAGCCATTCGCCTTCAAGCGCCACCTTGTGCACGTATTCCACTGCCTGGGGCAACTGCTCAAGCGTCAGCTCGTCGATGTGCGACACCCCGAAGCGCTGGTGCACGATCGCATATGCATCCGGGTACATCAGGTGCCGCTTGCTCACCAGCATGTTGATCGCGTCGCGCAGTGGCGTGCGATCACCGGTGCTGGTGCGGCCGTTCAGGCTGTCGAGCACATCAAGCACCCAGCGGCGGAAGGCCTTGGCCATCGGCGTGCGTGCGAACATCGCGATCAGGTGAGCGCCGCGGAGCGAGAAGATCCGCACCGCAATGTGCTGTAACCCATTGATTTCACCGCTGACCGTCAATTTGACGGTCCG
Source organism: Chitinolyticbacter meiyuanensis (assembly GCF_008033135.1). Classification (NCBI taxonomy): domain Bacteria; kingdom Pseudomonadati; phylum Pseudomonadota; class Betaproteobacteria; order Neisseriales; family Chitinibacteraceae; genus Chitinolyticbacter; species Chitinolyticbacter meiyuanensis. Next base: position 3,312,958 of record NZ_CP041335.1, on the reverse strand, counting down.
GGACATATCATCCGTGAACTCGTCCCGATTGCGATCGTAGATCTTGCTTACCGCGTCTTCACGGGAGTATCCGAGAGCGCGTGCGATATCAGCAGCCCGCAGCCACGACTGGCCATTCTGGGCTACTACTTCGAAGTTGGTACCTTGGAAGGCGAGGGCATTCATGATCAGCTCCGTTTCGACACGGGTTGACCACTCAACATGAGGTGGCCAGGAGGTTCGAAACCGTGCTGCACGGTGGACTTCTTCCCCTTTCGGGTCTTTTATCCGTCACCCTCCCGGCCAAAGACTGGCTGGGCACACGCAGTTCGTGGACGAACTACGGGCGTAAAAAAACAACGCTTTCGGGCGTTGGGGACCGGCAGCAATCGAGTTTCGACACTCTTATCTACACGGTAGGTCGGAACGGCACTGCGTGTCAAGCGGCGGCAGTCGCAACCACCCATGAAAAAGCCCCGCTAGGCGGGGCTATTCACTTGCACTAACCGGGATCACTGCTCGCTGTTGTTGCCCCGCTTGGCTTTCCCCGCAAAGAAGCCAGTAGCTCCGCCAGCCACGAATCCCAGGCCAAGTTTCAGGATGTCTTTTGCCAGCTCGACCTGACCATGGCTCACGAGCCAACCCATGAAGATGAAAATGACCAACATCCCGCCGATCGCAAACCAATAGCGGTCTCGAACAATCTTTAGGAAGAGGTCTCGATGCTCGCGCCGATCCTGTGCTTGTACATCGAGCGCTTTGTTCGCATACGAAGCATTCTGGTCAAGCTCACGCTGACGCAGAGCCAACTCCTGCTGACGAATCTCGTGCTCAGCGACTTGAGTTGCAACAATAGAACTCAACGCCTCTAACATCTGAGACGCCCTCACCTCCGTAGGAGGTTGTGTCTCGGGCTCTTGTCCTTTTTCGTCGACGGGATCGATCATCTATACCTCAAAGCTTGCAATCGAAAGCCGGGCGGAAGATGGGATAGTTGTACTCAACCTCTACACCTCCAAAACCTGGCCTACCAAGCTTTGGCGCAACGATTCTGGATGACTTGATCGCGCTACGCTCCTTCTCAATCTTGCGAAGAAACTCGTCCGGGCTAAGGACCTCCCGATCGACCACGACAGTATCAATGATTCTTGACATTCGCACCCCCAGCGAAACGCCATAAGGCGGATGGCGACTATAGATAGCCGTTGACAGCTTCGTCAAATTTGCCTCGCTAAAAGGCATCGACACACGCATCAAAGCCTCATGCCACCGCTTCATCCCATCACATCTGCGAGCTGAGAATTTGGTGAGCTCCTGATGCAGCTAGCATGGAATATCGTCCATACATGACTGAAATCTATAGGCCGCTCATCACTTTAGCAAGGCTTCTGATCGGAGAAATGACGCGGTGCCACCGTGTCATTAGCCGACTACTGTTTGTCTAGCCATGCTCGGTCAAGTTCCACCAGAGTGTCCAGTTCCCAGTCGGCTAGCTGTATCCGCTTAAGCCCAGACCAAGCGGCGATTTCCGCGTAGGAGATGCTGTTCGGGCCGAAGCCATTACCCGTGCGCGCGCCGGACAGTTCGACGAACCAGCGCCATAGGTAGGTCAGTTGAATCGGGAATGGCGGCGGGATGAGTCCATCCGGTGTTGTGCCGGTCAACGCTTGCACCGATTCAAGGTGCTGGCGCAGTGTCCGCCCGTCCTTCTGTTTCTTGCCTAGCTCAAACTCTGCCGAAGCCCACTCGATTAGGCTGTCGGCGTTCTCGCCAAAAAACGTGCGTCATCCAGCGCGACCTTCAGGATCTGGCCCTTGATATATGGCGCGACCTGCAGCATTCGAACCACGTTCGCCAGGGTGAATGGCAGGGGCTGCCCACCATCTGTGGCGCCATCCCAGTCCAGCACCAACGTGGCGGTGAACTCATCGTCGGCCCGTTGCTCGATGGTCACGTCGTCGATGTCGCGATCACGCACTGGCCGAAGCTTGGCCATCTTGCGGTCGAATTCCAGCTTGGCTGCGGCGAAACGCTCCGAAGAACGGCCGATCACGGTCAACTTGATGTCGGTCTCTTCGCCGGTCGGCAGGCGAACCGTCATGGGCACGCCGGCTTCCGACTGATCCTTGGTATTCAGGTTGGAAAGATCCATGTGTTCCTCTTAGGCCAGCGTGGTGTCTTGAATGCAGATGGTGGTGTTTTCAGCGGCGCCAGTGCCCGAGTAGAGCAGCGCGGTGAATGGAGCCGTGATGATGATGCCGCCAGTAGGCGCGTCGTTCTTCGAAGCGCCGCCAAGCTTTACCCGCGGCAGTTTGAACACCATCGACTCTCCGCCACCATCGAAGCGGTAGCCGATGCCAATCTCGGTCTCGTTCAGGAATTTGTCGGCCAGGCTGTTATCGACGAAGAACGCCGATAGCTCCCCGCTCACCTGGATTCGCCCAGGCAGGATCGCTGCTGCGGTGTCAGCGCCGATCACTTGCGCCGCCTCCATGTTGCCGGTCAGCGTGAGGGACAAGCCCGTTAGCAGCGTGGCCGGTGCGTTGTCGGTGTAGGCGTAGCCCCCAGCACTCGACAGCGATGCAGTCGTGGTCGCCGCGGCGGGAGAGACAAAGTACGCAGTGGTATCCGTCTCTTTGTTCTTGCCCATCAGGTCGAAATTGATGGTTGCCATGCTGTCCGGAGATAGGGACAACTCGAAGCCGCCCACCTTCACGCCGACATTGCGCTCGGAAACGCTGATGTCCGAGTAAAACTCTTCGATCGTGAATGAATCGTCGGTGTGGCCCGACATCGGCACACTGAGCTTCTTGCCGGGTACGTTCACCGTGACGCTCGCACCAGCGGACTCGTTGACCAGCACTTTGTCCACGGTCAGGTCTGCGGCAGTCACACCAACCACGATCGCGCGGCCGTTGTTTCCAGCCGTGGCAGCGCCAGCGACGTTGATCAGATCGCCCAGCTTGAAGCCATCAGTGATCCACGAGCCCGACGAGCGCGAAATCTTCTTGGTCGCAGCAGCAAAACTCACCGTCGTCAGCGGGCCAGATGTGACACCAGCGGTCCAGCCAGCGCGCAGCGCAGCGGCCAGGAAAAGCTCCCAGGTGCTGCAGGACAGCTCAGCATTCCACGTGCCAGACAGCGTACGCAGCCCGAGCCGGAAGTCATTGACTTGCTGGTGAGCGTTGATTTCCTGCGATTCGACACCAGCCCGAGTCAAATTCACTTCAAGACCGGTGCGGCGACCGTATTTGCCAGTGTTGGTGGCCGGCTTGGTACCCCAAGTCGTTTCCTTGGCAAGAACGACCTTCTTGAAGATGGCGGTTGCGAGAGAGGCCATGGTTTGCTCCGAAATTAGCCGAACACATCGGCCGTGTAGCTGATTGAAACGGGCAGCCGGTAACGGCCGTCTTCGATGATTGCTGGTGCGTTTGCCGGGCTCCGCTCGACGATCAAGCGAACCGGGCCATCGGTGATATCCAGGCCACGGGCGAATGCGGCACGGATGGTTTCTGCGCTGTCTTGCGCAGCCTTCGGACCTTTCCCGCTTTCCGCGTTGATGGTCACTTGCAGCACGCCTCGTTCGCGCCTGTAATCGACGTCGAGTGCGGGATTATCGGGCGCGGCGGGCAGTAAAAAGACCTCCCAAAAGAGGCCTTGTGTGGTGGCGAATGCCTTACCTTCCCATGCAATGGGCGGCGCTCCGGGAATGGCGCTTAGGCGCGTTTCCAGGATCTTGCGAATCATGGGCTGGCTCATCTCGATCTCGATATCCTGCTGACGATGGCTCGGATGGCTGGCTCCATCTCTTCAAACGAGAGCCGCACCATGCCTTGCGGCGACTGCTTCGAGGAGCCGTATTCCAGCTTGAGGATGTAGGGCAGGTTGTTGGTCAACCACACCTGGTTGTCCTGCTTGAAAATGCCGGGCTTGAGCAGGCTCATCACGTCGTTGATGGCTAGCGCGCCCGCCTTATCCTCGCGGGTCGTCGCGCCCTGTGCCATTGTGAAACCGACCTGCCAGTTGCCACGGGCGCGGCCAGTGTCGACAGGCGTTTTGCGAATGGCCGAGCTGAACAGCACAAGGCCGATTTCGCGCGTGGCACGGTCGACCTTGTCCATGGAGCGCTCGCTCCACGCGCTGACCTGCTTTGCGAATCTCATCACCGCCTCACATGCAGCTCATGCAGCACCGCGACGCCGGCCGGGGCGAGCGTTTTGACGTTGAGCACGCGCCACCATTCGCCATCGATCTGCACAGACCATTCCGTCGGCGCCGGGACTGGGCCGGTGGCTTCGATCAGCACCTTGTGGTCACCCGCTTCGATCAGCGTGTTCGGGTTAGTGCCGGTGCCGGAATCCTTGGGCGAGTAGTTCAGGACTACGCCGAGCAGTTGGTAGTCGGTTTGCGTTGTTGGCGCCGAACCGGTGTCCGGGTCGTAATCGCCCGTCACTTCGTGCCGCAGCGTGAGGGTCAATCCAGCATCAAGCAGTGCATTCACCACCGCCTGGTCGCGGATGGCTGCGTAGTCGATGCTCATAGGTCCCACCACTCCACTTTTTGCATGCGCTTCGACATGCCACGTTCGAACAACATGTTGGTGCCGTAGTCATGGCACACGATCTGCCTGCCAATCATCCCGTAGTTGGCCCGCTTGAAGTCAGCGAGGAAAACAGGCATCTCTTTCGGGTAGCTTCTCACCTGCTTCGTTCGCCGCATGATCAGCACCGAGCCACTTGGCGATATCCATTCGCACGGCGCAAACCACTTGGCGTATTCGGTGTGCTCAACCCGCTTCCATGTCTCCCATTCGACGATGTTTTGGAAGCTGCCAGCACCTTCTTCGACCTTGATCACCGAATTGGGAAGCACGTCAGTGCTGAAAGCCATTCGGCCGATGCCTTGGCCAAGCTTTTCTTTGCACATAAGCCAAAACAGCTCTTTGTGCATCAACGCACTGTCGCTCATGCGCGCACCATTTTGAGCTGGCCGGGGCCGCCATCGAGATACGGCACCAGCAGGTTCGTCACGTATGGGTAGCGCTCTGACGTACTGACCACGCCCTCCGCATACTCGGTTTCGATCACGTCCACCTTCTGGCGGATCACCTGCGCTGTGCCCACTGCAGATGCACCGGTCAGGCTGGCCTGCAACGCAAGCTCCATTTGGGCCTGCTTAACTCGGGCTGGCGCTCCGCTCACGTCGTATTTCACGCCGTTGATGAGCCGGGGGAAGGCCAGCGCCTGGTCAAGGTTGTACAGCGAGCCGCCGTAGCTCCAGGAAAACGACAGGTAGGACGCGGCATTGCGCAACCGCTGCTCCTTCACGTCGCTGGTCAGGCTCGCCCATGCCGTGTTGCCACGGCCGCTGTGGTAGATGTCTGCATCGGCGACCGAGACGAACGAATCGGCGTCAATGCGGCCCGTGCCATCTTCGATCACCAGTGCCATGGGTTACACCGCCTGGGCATCGCCCGATTGCTCGGCCGTCTTTGTGGACTTGCGGCCAGGCTTGGCCTTCTCGGCCGGGGCCTCGTCCAGCTTCACGTGGAAGTCTGGATCGAAGTCCTCTTCGTTGATGAGTACGTAATCGCCCTGGTCTTTACCCCAGGGCTGCACCTTCAGCTGTTTCATGGATGGCTCCAGAAAGAAGAAGGGGGCCGAAGCCCCCTGTGTTGGTTAGCCCAGCAACAGGCCAATGTGATCGGGCTTCACCGCCGCGCAACCCCACGCCATCGCGATTTCGTACTGCATCTGGCGGTACTGGGCATACATCGAGATTTCGAAGCTCAGGCCGGTCAGCGGGTCAGTAACGATCATGCGATCAACGGCGGAGTCGCCCTGTTCGGGCAGTGCCGGTGCACGGGTGGCGAGTGCGATGGCAGAACGTGCGAAGAACATGTTGCGCGCGCTGGTCGCGGTCACGGTGATGTTGGTTGCAGCGGCCGGAATGGCTTTTTGCAGACCCGGTGCAGCGATGACGATGGTCCCGCCATTGCTCACGTCAGTATCGCCGGTCACCACCACGTACTTATTGGTGTCGCCGGAGAAGCTGATCACGTCACCCGCCAGGATGGTGCCAGTGCCTGCGGAAGCCAGCGTGATGCTGGTTGCGCCGACGGCATAGCCAGCGTTGTTGGTGGTGGCGGACGCGCCAGTGCCTGCGGTGAAGCTCTTCACCTGTGCCGATTGACGCAGCGCCAGGCCTTGCAGACGGTCAGTGATGCCGTTGCGCAGCATGTCCTCACGGCCGGCTTCGTTCACCTTGAACAGCACCGATTGCTTGCCGCGCAGATTGGCCATTGCGGCGGTGCCCAGCACCAGCTGGAAGTCCAGGCCTTGTGCGCCGTTTTCTTCCAGGATGCGGAGTGCGCCAGCCGAATCGCTGAGGTCAGCGGCGGTGCCGAATGGTGCGGTGCCGGCAGTGCCATAGGCACGCGAGGCCTTGAGGTGCAGGGCTGCGAGGTCGGATTCGATCTCGTTCACCAGCGTGCGCATGCCTTGCTGGATCTGCTGCGACAGGATGGTGTTGTAGCTGGCGCCGTTGTTGTCCAGGCCGCGCTTTTCCTCGCCGTTCCAGCGGATCGGCACGCGACGGGCCTTGGTAATGGTCATCTGCACGTTGCCGATGGTTTGGTCACCATCGTTTGGCGGCGTCACAGCTGGCGTGATATCCGAGGCGGTAGCCGCCGGGGTAACGGGCGACATGACGGTTTGACCGACAGCGGCTCGCTCGTAGGTCATATCTGCAGAAACGGCCGGGATGAAACCGACCAGCTCGCGCGAAACGACATCCAGCGCGTTGTAGAGAGTGGGGATCAGCCCCGTGAGAGTGTTAGCCATGTTTGGCTCCTTTGTGGGATCGATGTTGAGTGTTCAGACTTGTGGGTCATCCGACCCAAGCACCGACCCCCATCCAGGGGCCGGCATGTTGATGGTGTTCAGTCGCTCACAGCGCCACCGGAACGGGCAAAGCTGGCCTGGTCCTGCGGCGACATTGCGTCGTACTGCGAGCGGCTGATGGATTTGGCTCCGGCTTTGCCGTTGCCATGCCCTGCGCCACCACCGTTGGCGCCGGAACTCTTGAGAATGTGGTTTTTGTGCGGGTAGGCATCGACGAGCAGCTCAATTGCTTCTTCTGCCGTTGCCAGCTCACCGTGGCGGGTACGTGAATACAGCTTGTTGCCTTGGGCGTCGTATCCCACAACCTTGCCGTCCTCGACCTTGAGACTGTTGCCGAACAGCGCGCGGGCGATCTCGACGCCAGCTGGGCCTTCAGCAGCGAATTTCTCAGCGATGAACTTGGATTGCGCGAACGCGCCACCGATGAGGTGGCTGTTCAGTTGACCCTTCAGCGTCTCGACTTCCTGGACGATGGGGGCATATTTCTCCTCGACGCTCTTCACCGCCTCGGATACCGCCTTGTCACGGTCGCCGGCAGCAATCAGGTTTTTCTCGTCGAGGTTCTTCAGCGTCGAAAGCGCCTTGAGGGCAGCAGCAGGATCGGCGATGCCGTCATAGCTCTTCAGCTTTGCTTCGGCCGCTTCCGCGCGTTCGCGGTGGCCCTTCGCTTCGCCGTTCAGGCGCCCAATGGTGGCAACCGTGCTGTCCGCATCGAAGGGGGCATCCTTGCCATCAGGGCTGGTGAAAACTGGCAGTTTTTGGCCGTTCACTTCCTGGACCACGATGTGGCCGTCAGCGTCAAACTTGAAAGGCATGTGTACTTCCTCGGGCATCCGCCCCGTGATGAGCCATCCGGCCCGATGCGCCTACGTCCATCCGGAGAGCAGGCATGAAGAAGCCCCGGTGGTTAGCCGGGGCCAGAAAAGCAAAAAGCTCGCACTGGGCGGGCTCTCTAATTGCATTGCAGTCACTTCAATAAGACGCGCTCACCTTTTAGGAAACAGGAGGCGCACAGGTACTGCTTTGTACCTCCAGAAACCTTCCCGTTTTTCAGCAGCGCTCCGATTTTGGTCTCCATGATCTCTCGACCGCCACACCGATGGCACTGCAGCATCGAAGCCGGCTTGGGCATAGCGCGTACGATTTTTCGCACCTCTTCCAGCTGAGTTGCTGGAGGTGGCGTTCCGGCGATCACATGAAACTTTGATTTTTCAGGCATGCGGGGATATTAGCTGGCTAAGCCAGCGCGCTCAAATGCTGCTCGGTCTCGCTTCCGAAGCTCGTCTAGCGTCAAGTACTTGCCCTTGTCGTTGTAGAAGCGATCGAAGTTCAGTTCACCCTTCCGGAAAAGCTGCCCTCGCGTGGGGCCCACTATCTCATCCTGCCGCGCTGCGGATTGCTTGGAAAACCAATCGCTGTAGGGCATGTCGGCCGGGACATAGCCATCCATACTTGCTCGTGTGCCTTCATCTATTTTAAGGCCCTGCAGCTTCAACTCTTCGATCGACTTCAAAATCGGCACAGAGTTTGACCGGCAGTTGAAATGCAGTCGGCCTGGTCCTGCGAGCCACGGCACAGAGTGGCTGATTGGCCTGTGTGTTTCGTTTGTATACAACAGCCCATCGCGGAGGCGGCACGGGGAGCTTGTCCGCGCATCAAGGACACTTAACCACTTCACGCTGGCGATGATATCGCCGTTCGCTTCATAGAATGCGTCGCGTGCGCCCTGAGCCACATGACTGATTGCAGTCCGCACCATCGTCTCGACGTCACGGCGGCTGCGCTGCAGTAGCCCATCTTCAAAGTTGTTATCGCGCAGGCCCATGATCCTGCTGACGATCTGTGGCGTGGTCAGGCCCTCCACAATCCCCATACGGATTGCGTCGCGAATTGCTTCAGCGCGTGCCGCTTCAATATTGGAAAGCCAGTCCTTCAGGAGCTTTCCTTGGAACGGCCGCGAAAACGCGGCGCTTCGTACCTGCTGCAGATTGGCTTGAGCCAATGGGAATTCAGCCAAGACGGCGGCCGGAATCGTTGACTCGAAAAGCTGATGCTGATAACCGAGCTCGTATTCGGCCAGCTCCTCCAGGTCCTGCTCCAGCACTTCGCCAACACTTGCATAGGCTTGAGCATTGAGCTCACGCACTGACTTGAGCACTTCGGCCATGTACCTGACCGTGAAGCGACCTTTGTCCATGCGAGATACCGCAGCTTCCAGCGCTGCGGCTAGCTCCTTGTCTACCCGGTTGAGTAGCGCGACTATCTTGCGTACCTCGGCATTACTCAGCTGCTGCAGGTCAACCTGGTGATTTATCAGCGCATCTTGCAACTTCTCATTCACGGATGGCATCGCTTTTCCCTAACAGCAGCTGCTTCATGCCGGCATTTACTAACCCGATCCAAGTGTCCCGAGCTGCGGCCCCTGCATTGCTATCCGTTCCGATTCCGACTGCCAATCAATATCCGGCGACAAAATCCCACGACGCTGCAGTTCGTTGAACATCGTCTCGTCGGAAATCTTCCCAGCATTCGTGAGCTGAACAAGGGCAGGAATGGATACCTCGGGGACAAAGTCCGGCATAAAGTTTCCATTAACCTCGACGTGGCCGCCCTCATCGACGCCGAGCCAGTCGGCCATGTACTGCAACACCTGATCCAGGAAGTCTTCAAGCTGGCCCGCCATGGTCTCTAGCGGGCTCATCTCTTGGGCGGCTTCTTCCTCGGCTTGTGCGGCAGTCTTGGTCGCCTGCTTCTCCTTCTGCAGGAGCTTGGCGCCAGCAACGCGCATGTCGTCAACGAGGTCTGAGAGCGCATCACGCCCGGCCTCGATGGCCTTGCCAGTGTGCTCAACGAATTTCATATCCCCGTCCTTGGGGATCTTGGTCGCTTGGCTGGTGCCGATTTGAAGTTCGAAGTTGGTATCTTCGACGCCGATCAGCGCCAGCAGTGGCACCCGAGCGACATGCAGGATGTTGTCCTGGTCGCTCTGGCTCTGCCAGTGCTTGATGTTGAGATGTGCCAGCTCCATCAGCGGCGGCGTGGCGGTCATGAAGCCAGTGCGCTTGGTATAGAAAGTGGCGAGCGGGATGTAGTCGAGGGAGGTCGTACCTTCCTGGTGTAGTGTCCACTCGTCGCGGCCACCTGCGCCCTTGGTCTTGCGGTACGTTGCCCAGCTACCAGGCTCAAGCACGCGAATCTGCTCGACCTGCGTCGTGGCAAACACGTTTTCCGGGTCTGGCTCGTCGACGCACTCCATGTAGCGGAACTGCGTGAGCACTTCGGTACCGTTCTGGCTCGCCGACTTCCAGCCGATCACCTGCTTCGGACCCACCAGCACCACATAGGGCCGCACGCCAGCAGCGATTTCCTCGGCGCGGTTGCGGATAGTCGGCTCGCCGTCCTCATTCACCGTACTGGCATAGTCCACCAGCACGTAGCACAGGCCATGCGACAGGCCGATGCTGAAGACGCGCTGGGCCCATACCTGCAGGTTGTCGCCCTGGCTGTCGATGTTCTGTGCGTAGCCAGCGATTTGCTCGGGAACGTCCTCGCCGAGCTGAATTGGCTCCGCGAACACACGGCCGGTCATGTTCTGGACTGTCTCGCTATAGGCCGGCAGCAGTGTGGATACACTCAGACGGCAGCGGTAGGCGTCGTCCTCTTCCTTGGGCCACTTGGGCAAGAACTGCGTGCCCGCGGCGCGCATGGCCTTCGTCCCACCCATCAGCGCATCGACGATGGCCCAGTCCTCGCGCATCGCCAATACTGCCTGGCTGGCTTGGCTCGGGTCGTTGCTCATGCGTTACATCCTGAGTGGGGTAGACGACACTACGGGTCGTACGATCGGGAATTCTTTGTGGATGAAGTAGCCACCCGCATCGTTCGGGTGGTCGTTGCCCTGAGACTTGTCTGGCTCACCGTTCGTGGCCCATACCTGCTGCTCCAGGCAATCGGCATAGGTCGGACAGCGATCCGCATTCACCAGATAGCGCCGCTCGCCCTGCGCATTGCAGAACATGGCGTTCATGGCGTTCACACGGTCTTTCACGGGCGGGTTTGCCTCTGGCGCTCGTACTTTGAATCCGGCCTGCTTCAGCAGGGCGATGTCAGTCACGCTAGCGTTCACCGACTTGCGCGAATCACCGGACGCATCGGGGTAAACGTGGATCTCACAGGTACTGACGTATTTGGTCCCATCGAAGCGCCAGTAGCGCTCTTTGATCTTCTGGATCATGTCTGGCGTGTCGTAGCCATTCATGATCTCGTCGACTGCACGAGGCAGCCCGTCACGCTTCACGTGCGTGATCGCTGACATCTTGCCCACGTTGAAGTCCATGCCGATGTGCAGCTGCTCGCCAGGCTGGTGCACGTCACGGCAGCCGTTCATCTCGCGGCTGTAGGCGTGATAGACCGTGCCCGATGTCAGGTTGACGAACTTGCCTTCCAGGTAGGCCTGGATCAGCTGCTCCGGATAAGACTCCATCAGCGACGGGATGTAGTCCGGTGGCAGGTTGAGCTCGTTGTCGAACGTGCTCGCCTGTATCAGGCCATACAGCTGGGCCAGATGTGGCCTATCCCGCAGCTGCTTCACAAACTGCTGGTGGACGAACTTGAACCCCTCGGGCGTCGTGGTGACGTCCACGCCATTTCGCAGTCCCGGCTCGTTGTAGCGCATCCGGGCAATGATCTTGCGCCATGCGTGCTGTGCTTTGAGCACAGTCAGCACGTCGAGCTCATCGACTAGGGCATGGCCAATCTTGAAGCCGACGATGGTCTGCGGCTTTTCCATCGATCTGCAGATCGTGGTGCTGCGGTACTGCCCACCGGAGTAGAACTCAACTTCCTTGTCGCTTTCCTTCGTCTTGACCCTTAGGCCCCAGTCAAACGCCACTTCCTCGATCGTGGGGAAGAAGATGTCACGGATCTGCGGATAGGTAGGGGCGAAGTAGCCAGAGTTGATTCCAGGCCATTCCCATACGTGCTTGCAGAGCCCGGCGCAGCCAACCCACGTCTTGCCAGAGCCGAAACCAGCTACAAACGCGCGGAACTTGTGCGGCAGGGCAAGGAAGTTACCCTGAGGAACGTTCAGCGTCGGCATCGGGCTTCCTGGCGTCGACGATTGCGACTTCAACTCGGGTTGGCGTCGGCGCATCTCCAGTACCGTCAGCCTTGGCTTGGCGGTTCACATACACGTCGCCGACTTCCTTGGCTGCCTGCTCCAACAACTGGGCGGTCAAGGCGAGGTTTCGCATGTTCTCAGCGCGCTCAGCCATGCGGCCCAAGGCGCGGAGTCTGAATGCCCGGTTGGCAATCGGGATGTCGATGGTTTGCTCACGGAACACCCTTCGGCATTCGTGAAACATGTCTGCCCACTTCTTGCCTAGCCCACGACCAGCGTACTTGGTTGGGTCGTGCGATTCGACCTGCTGGCGTGAAATGGTCAGGCCAAACTCGTTCTTGACTGCCTCGGCAACCTGAGATGGCGTGTCGAAGCAGGCCAGCGCCTGAACGATGAAGGCTTTGGCCTCGCTTCCTAGTGCTGCCATAGGTGTAGTCGTCCGTCAGAACCGGTCAGTTTTTCAGGCCGACTTAAGCAGACAGGTGCCGCAGGCCCTCGCCACGTTGATTTGGGATACCTCTGGACGGCCTTTGGCGGCGTCAAGGAGGTCTTGTACTTCAGCGCTCGCGCCATATCGCCTTACCACGCCCGTGAACTCTTCCACGTCGTGCCCACGGATGGCGATCTTGGGCAGGCCTTCTTTGGTGAACTTGGGCTGGCCGAAGTCATCCAGCGCATGCCCCAGGTGATAAAGCTCGTGCTCGACCAGCGCGCAGAACTCGGCATCACTGCATTGCTCGCAATAGCTAGCAGCCAAGGTAATGAGGAAGTCCGGCACGTAGCCGAACCATTCGGTCATCTGCTGCTCTTGGCGCCCTCGTTGCCAAGGGCCGCAGCGGAACATGACTTCCTCAGCCTGGCCGACAACAGTGTGTCCAGCCTTGGTGAAGGCGGATGAAGCCCAAAGGAATGCAATGTTTGCCTCGACGAGGTGGGCGTGATCCTCGTTGTAGAGGTCGCCATCCTCATCAAGGATGTGTTCTTTAACCCACGCCAGCACCTCAGGCGCGGGGATATAGCTCTTTGGGTGTGAGTCATCAGGACCGAACCGCCCGATGTGCTCTGGCGGCAAAGGTCTCATTTCTAATCACCCTTACTGGGCTGCAATACACTTAGATCAACGTAAGCACCCCACCACAAGGGGATGGACCACGATAGCCTTCCGTGCGGTCGAATAGATGGCTCGGAAATCGCGTGATTTGGTGCCACATCGAATTCCGCACAAAGTGCTTGGACAAGCTCGAAAACGCTGGAAGGCTTCTCGACCCATGGAATTGCCACGATATCAAGGTCACGCTGCAGGGAACCATGCAGGGCTAGGGCATAACCCAGTTGCCTGGCTCGCTCCACCAAGCCAGGATAAACGCCGACTATGTATGCTGGCGCATATGTCGGTTTTTTGTCAGCCAAAGTACTCATCGCGCACTCTTTAGCGCTACTTTAGCCCGCACGCCATTCCGAGCTATGAATGCGGCTATGCGCTCAACATTCGGATGAAATCCGCAAGCAACAACAGCCTTGGGAGCAAACACTAGCGGCCATACCCACCAACGGAAGCGCGCGGTCACGCTCACATTAATTGTGTCGATTATGCTCATGCGCACCTCAAAAGCAAACGCCCAACTTCTCAGCTGGGCGTCTGTGCAATCGGCTCTGGTTTGCTAGGGCGCATCTCGCCCCAACACATTCAAGATACCAGATCGGCTGGAACCCGCAATACACCGTGGCCCTATTTCGGCCTTTGGCATATATGCCGAATTTCGGGCCTCTCCCAAAGGGCTAGTCCGGGCAACGAAAACGCTTTGGCTTGATGCCTTCCAGGCCCTTCGCGATCCATCATCTTGGATTCCACCTTGCCACTGCGCTCCATTTTGGCCAGGGCAGACGATAGCTCGCCACACTCATAGGCGAATTCGAGCATAGCGTTGATCTCGCCCATGAAGAGTGGCCGCGGTGCATTGGTGAGCAACTCGACAATGCGCCGGCTCAGGCCCTCGCCGCGAGGTCGCTTAGGCATGTCCGCCATTCCATCGGGTGGAGAACGTGGTCAGCGCGGTTGCCTCCAGTAACTGGTAGCGCTGCACGCTCATCCCCATTCGCCGTGCCATATGGCCCGGGTCCATCTTCGGGTGCTCGACATAGACAAGCTTCAGCAGCGCGCGCTGATCTACTGGCATGCCGCGAATGATGTCCTCTGCAGCCTCTGCCACGAGCTGGTCATAGCGCTCCCGATTGCGTACCTCTTCGTCCGAGTCGTGCTGATACCGGCAGAGCTCACGCGAATATCGGGATTCGATGCTGTGGCAGGTCTTGCGCCAGCTACCGTAGTCAACTGACCAGGCTGCCCAATGCCTCAGCGCGGTGAGCGGCGCCGCACGTGATGGCACGGGGTTCCTGCGGCTGATTCCTGCGATCGATTGCAACATGGTCATGCCTCCTGAAACAGTGGTACTTGCGCGAGGGATCGGATTAGTTGGCAGGCTGCCTGCAGGTCCATCGTCGTCGTGCCGTGGTCTGGCTCGTAGATGGCCGGGGCTACGTCATGTAGGCGAACGACAGCGCGCCATGGCTGGCGTGACTGGCGATAGAACAAGATCGGGCGGCACTTTGCTGTATCGGCCTGCCTCAGTGTCTGAGCCCACCATGAGCCAAGCTGCAGTGATTCCTGCCGCTTGCACTCAATCGCCCAGCCAGCAACATCGAGCGTGTCACAGCCTTTCTCTCTGGTCTGGGTCAGGTTCCGCTTTACGGCGATGCCCAACTCTTCCTCCAGCAGCCCGAATAGCTCGCGCTCTGCCGCAGCACCTTTGCGTCGTTGCATCGTGCTCATTGGCGCCCCCTCAGCGATTCCCAGTGCCTGCGCTCGTAGCTCCAATGCATGAAAGCAGTTGAAGGAGTTTTCCCCCACGCCGTCGCAGTGCCTGATGCATCACATCGCCATGTCTTGGAGTAACGGTCCCACTTGATCCGTGGCTTCATGCCTGCCCCCAGTCGAGCGACTTGCCCGTCTTGTTCCATTGACGTTCGCGCGGCCTTGTGTCGCCAGGATCAATGCCGAGGATGGTGCAGATCCTGCAGAAGTCGGCCAGCGTCAGCCCCTCGTGTGCGTCGGTCTTAACGAATCTCGACAGCTGCTCAGGAAGCATGTCGCTGTCGTCATCGACAATGGCGTAGTCCGTCACATCTGGATTTGCATCGAGCCAAGCCTTGATTTCCTCGCCACGACGACCGCTCTCGCTTCGAGGTGTTTCCCCGGCGAGCTCAAAGCCCATTGCGCGCTCGATGTCCCGTTGCTCACAGAAAAGTCGCCACGTCGTAGAAAGCACGATTGAAACGCCAGCGCCCCGCAGGTTGCGGATCAGCTGCAACGCTGTCTGGTCGAACATCCCAACTTGGTCCAGTGACAGCGGATATCCACCAAACGCCGTCGCGGTTTTGATGCTGTTCAGCACGCCATCGAAATCAAGAAACAGGACTTTCACTTTTCGCCCTCCCACAGCGGCACGTTATTTCTCAGCGCTTCCCCATGAAGCGCGTGGCAAACAATCCTGTCGTGGATTAGCAGCGATCGGGCGTGGTGGTAAAGCGCCTTTCGTTTTGCCGCCTTGCCGGGAAGTGCCGACCAGCGCTGATAGAAGCCATGCGCTATTTCTGATGCGTAGAAAGCCATGCACCGAATGGTGAATACGCTAAATCCAGGGTCTTCGAATTGGGTTGTCATCTCGCCCCCACAAGGTTCTGCCGCACCAGCACGCGCAGCGTTTCAACGATGGCTTGGTTCATGCGCGCGCGGCGTTCTTCGCGCGTCAGATCCCTGCCTTGGTCAATCTCGGAATGGCAGGTGGGGCACAGCGCCGCAGTGAGGCAGTCGTCTACCTTCTGGCTCTTGCCCTTGCCTTCGTTGCGGTGTGCGGCCTGCACTTGGCACACGCAGCCGCAGAGCACGCAGCGGTCAATGGATCGAACAGCATCCAGCCACGCGCTTGAGCGAACTGGCGCGCGCTTCTCGACGGCGAATTGGCCGATCTCGCCGTAGGTAGCACTTGCTGCGATCTGCTGTGCGGAGCGCGGGGCGATTTTGCTAGTCATCGCTTTGCCCACTCCATGGCTTGCCGGGCATCGTCGCCCCACATCACGCCGTGCTCAGCCCCGAATGCCTGCGCCAGCTCGATCAGCTCGCACATCTCGGCCACGGTCATCCTGCTGGTACTCATGCCCAAGGCCACGAAGCCGGCGCCATCAATGGCGGGCACTACGCGCATCTTCTGCAGCGCAGCGGTGAGCACATGTTTCCAGTCCTCTTTGCTGAGCTTCTGGCCGTGCCAGTTCACTTGGTCGGCGATGTCGGTCAGCACACTCCAGAGCTTGGCGTTCTGGTCGATCGTGCGCGTGCATGGCCGGATCTCGACCACCATCGGCTTGCCATCACCAGGACGCAGCTGCGCTACCGCATGCATTGCGTTGTGCTTGATGTGGTCTGTGTGGCAGATGAATTGCTGTTTCATGTTCGCGCCTCCCGATACCGCAGCACCAGCGCCTTGATGTTCTCGGCGCGCTCCGGCTGCTCTTTCTCAAGTTGCTGAATCCACTTCCTGCGCGGCTCGAGCTTGTCCAGGCCGCGAATGGCCCAAGCTATGCACTCGTCGCAGTCGAGGCTTGTCGTGGCGTGGCCGCATGGGCGTTGGCGTTTCATGCTGCCTTCTTGCCGCGCTGGCTTTCCCAGGTGAACGGCACGAACTCGCCGCCATCCTCGCGCAGCCGGTCGAATACGCGCTCACCGAGGAAGGCGCGGCACTCGTCCACGGTCAAATTGGTCAGCATCAGCGTGGATTTGCGCTTCTCGTAGCGCTCGTTCAGCAGGTCGAACAGGATCAGCTTCTCGTTCTCGCTGCCGGCCTGTACGCCCACCTCATCGAGGATCAACAAGTCCGGCTCTGCGTAGTGGCGCACCACTTCCGATTCACTCAGCTCGCTATCGCGGCTCCAGGTGTCGCGCACTGCCCTGATGTAGCGCTGCACAGTGGTGAACGCGGCGGATCGGTTGTAGCGATGCATGATCCGCAGGGCGATGCCAACAGCTAGATGCGTCTTGCCTGTGCCTGCCTCGCCACTGAAGATCGCGCAGCGGCTCGAGCGGCCCTGCTCAAACGCCGAGGCGAATGCGGTAGCGAACTCCAGCGCATGGCGTTGGCCATCGCACTCCACGACGTAGTTGGCGAGCGTGCGATCCTGAAAGCGGTCAGGGATGGCAGCGTGTTGGATCTTGGCTTCCCAGCGCCGGCGGCGGTCACGCTCCTCGGCCTCGAGGCGGTCACGCTCCTGCTTCTCGGCGTGTTCGCGCGAGCACTCCGGGCACTTGCTCCAGATGCCAGAACCTGAGAACGGCATCGCGAAGAAGGTGCTTGTGTAATCCCCATGGGTCTCGCAGTGAGCCTGGCGGGATTCGTTCTGCTTGTCGCTCACAGCTTGCCTCCTTGGCCGTAGTCGCGGCGCTGCCCGTCGTCGTAGCTGGGGTTGGAACTCTTCGCTGTAGCTCGGCTGGCTGGGGCAGATTGCGCACACCAATCGGCGTTAAAGCCCTGCCAGCCCCGTGCCATGGCCATGCATACGCCAGCTTCCGGGGTAAGCCCAGCCTTCTGGATTTCGGCTTTCAGCCCATCCCAGGCTCTTGGCGTCAGCTGGCTGCGTTTTCGTTTGCGGTAGGCAAGCCACTCAGCGGCAGTCTGCTCGGCGAGGCCGTCAGCAATCAGATCGGCCAGAGATACGAGCGTCGTGCTCGCTGGCGAGCGCGTAGTCTTTTGTTCTTTATCTGGCTTATGGCTTATGGCTAATGGCTTATGGATAGCCGTGTCCGTACATGTGACATCACGCGTACCGTCACCACCTGTCACGCGTGACAGGTCTGTACGCAACTCGTGTGTTGGCGTGTCGTACGCCGGAATCACGCCGTGTTCACGCAGCTTTGCGAATAAATCCCGGCGTTCGTCACGGTGACGACTCTGTCTCTCGCGCTCGTTGTCACGGCGTGCGTCACGCTCGGCCTGGCTTTCTTGCGCAGCTTGGATCTCAGCGTCGCAACGCCTTTGATGCCAGACGCAGTCCTCTAGTACGAAGAACTCATCCAGCACGTTTTGTAGTGCTGCGCGCTCCTCTTCGGTCCTTGCACCCACCAGGCGAGCCGACTGCGCTTCGGGGATGCCGGACTCGCGGGTGTAGTAGACGTCCATCAGCCGGACGTACACCCCGTGCTCAAGCAGGGACAGGTGGCCTGCGTCCTTCATGTAGTCGCCAATGTGGCGCTTGTAGAAGTTCATGTCCGCCTCTCAGAAGTGGAAATCGTCAAAGCGCGGCCAGTGGACTGGATCTGCTTCTTGCGCAAAGAAGGTGCCGACCCGAGCTTGAATAGCTGCCGCTTCCTCCCTGTAGATCTCCTCCTGAAACTCGCTTTCACCGTCGAATGTCATGCAGTAGTTCTCTGCACGGTCACGTAGACACTCAATGAGCCGGGAGAAACTCACTTCGAAGAATTCTCTCGACTCGTTGACGCGCTCTTCCGCAAACAAAGAGTGAATCTCGTGCTCAACCTTCAACGCCTCGTCGACTTCGATGTAGAAGAGGAGGTCAAAACCCATTGGCGCCGCGGTAGCAGCAGACAACTCGCGACAGCGCTGCATAGGGGCACGATCGGTCATGCCTACCTTGTAGATGCCAGGCATGCAGGCGTTGCCAAGCACATAGACGAATCCGTAGCTCACGCCACCACCTCCCAACGATCGAGACGGCCAGCCAGGACGCGGCGCACCCTGCCTATGGATTCCAGTCGCCACAGCGAATGGCGCGTGCTTTCGAAGAAATGGCCAGCGGGTATATCGCGGCCTGAATGCGCCTGCTTCCCACGAGCTCTGGCTATGGCGTTGATACTCATCGGCTCGCTGGCCTGGGCGAGGATCGCCAACACAGACTTGTCGATGTCTTGATCCTTCGGCGACGACACTGTCTTGTGACCGAATGAGCGTTGCAATTCGCGCAAGGTATGAGCCAACGGATTCACAGCAAGCCCCCTTGAGCCTTCAGCTGCTCGAGCTTCTGAATGCAGCACTGGCGCGTTTTCTGCAGGTGCTCCACCTCTTCGGTGTCACCCGTGCTCAGGTAGTCGTCGATCAGCCCGTCGCATTGCTGGATCTCGTCGCGGAGGCTGCGCATGTGGAGTTGGTAAGCGACATCGCTCATCGCACCAGCTCCCACAACTTGGCACCGAACACGTGCGGCGGATGATCAGCCGTGCAGTCACGCATCTTGCCAACGGCAACCAAACGCAGCACCGCATGCTTGGCGCCGGTCACGCTGCAACCCACATACTCGGCAATGCCGCAGAAGGTCAGCGGCTCATCCGCAGCGCGCAGGCCTTCTAGCACTAGGGCATCAACACGATCCGAGCGGCGTTTATGATGGACATGCAGCGCTGAAGGCATGCCCCCCCCCGTCGTCGCAAGATGCTTGCCATGTAGCCGGCTTGGCCAGCTCACGCATGGTATGAAGCAGGGCATTCATCGCTCACCCCGCGGCCAGTAACGTTTCTCGAAGTCCACAACCAGCGGGTGCTGATCGCCCAGCAGCGCGCGGTTGGTGTGGTAGGCCTGCAGCTCTTCCGGGGCGCAGCCCAGCTGTGCAGCCTGGATGACGAGGCGAGCGGCGGATTCGTGGTGCAGCGGCAGGGACATAACCACCATGCCGAGCACTGCAGAGCGTTCGGTGGTGATGGTCATTGCAGCGACTCCCCGGCCGGCGTGGTCAGCTCGACGTGCTCAGCTTCGCCAAGGTGGATGGCCTGCATGCTCATCAGCCCTTTCAGCGTGCGGGTCAGCTCGTGGATCGCTTCAGAGATTTCGACGATGGCCACACCAACGTTTGCTTCGCTGTGGTTGGCGACAAGCTGGGCAATCGCGGTGGTTGCCTCGTTGGCTTCTTTGATCGTTGCCGCCCCAAGCTGCGGAATCGACAGGCCACCGAGGTCAACGCGGGTATCCAGCTCGACATGCATACCGGTGCCGCAAAGCAGCTCGTTCATGGCCGTGAGGCGGCTGTCCATGGGCAACCAGCTCAAAATCGTCGGGATGAAGTTCGCTGGCAGGCTGCCTTGCTCACGGTCCTCGTCCAGCCAGCGGAACAGCTTCTCGGTGTGCTTCTTCTGATCCTTCCATGCGTCGCCAGACTTGGTGAAGACCACGCCGGATACCAGATCCAATCCACTGCTCTCGTGCAGCTCGATGATCTCCATCGCAACTGCAGCTTGCTTGAGGTGTCTCTTGCGCATTTCCGCACGTACTGCGTCGTGCAACACACCAATCACACTCTTCGGGGAATCGTGCCGCATGATTTCTCTCCATCAACGCGGTTACAGTTGCGATCACCGGGACATCAGCCCCGCAGATCAACGAGTGACGCAGACCCGCACCGGCCTATGAGACCGATGCAGACCGAACAGCTAGATCAAGCAGCCTTTTTGGCGGGCTTTTTGCGCCTACCGGATCCGGCGACCACCGCGAGTTCGGGCCATCGTCGCAACCAATCGTCTGGGCGCAGATCTCGCCGCCGCACAGCGCCACCACTTGCGCGCTCAATGTCGACACACAAAATCGAGCCGGGCATACGGTGGCCGTTGGCAACCAAGGTCAGATAACCAACCGAACTCCCGACCTGGGTCGCGAACAACTCACGCCCCATCTTGTCGAGACCGAAAAAGTAGGATTTGAAGGCTGTGCTCATGAACGAAGGATATCAACTGATATCCGACAAATCAATATCATTTGAAGGCTTATCAAGCGATACGACAGACGGCGATCATCTCTGGACTATGCAAATCCAGCAGATTCGCCACGCCAACCTTGTAAAGCTGCTCAACGAGCGATTCGATGGGGTTATTGCTCAGCTCGCGAAGGCGAGCGGGAAGGACAGGAACTACGTTCGCTTCCTCATCTACCCGGAGAAGCCGGGCGGCAGGGCGATGGGTGAGAAGCTGGCCCGAGAGATCGAAACCGCTCTAGGGTTGCCAAGTGGGTGGCTTGATGTTCATCCAGAAGACCATGAGCAGGCAGGACATGCCGTTGCAAAAGTGGTGAATTTGGGCGCGCCAGTTCAAACGCCACCGCGCCCTGTTCGCGTAATTGACAACATCGATGAAGCCGATCCAGAACATGGAATCTTCGAGGTCCCGCGTTATACGCTTCGCGCCTCAGCTGGAGAAGGTGAGCCGGTACTAGAGATCGACGAAGCCGGAACGCCCAATTTCTGCCGCAGCGCTTGGGCCAAGCGTGAAGGACTTCAGAAGGAAAAGCTGTTCAGCATAGTTGCCAAAGGCGACTCGATGGTTCCTACGATCCCGGACGGCGCCAGCATCATCGTGCACAAGCAGAAACGCGTGGTGAGTGGCCGCATCCACGTGATCTGCCGCAATGGTGAGTGTTTCGTGAAGCGGCTGTACGCACAGCTTGATGGATCACTGCTAATAAGGTCTGACAACGCAGCTGCCTACAAGGATGTCACCCTGCAGCCTGATGAGCTGGAAGATGTTCACGTTGTTGGCCTGGTAGTGTCCGTATCGTTTAACGTTTAGTCCCGCCCTTCTCGCACCGCCCCAACCCGCCCTCGTGGCGGGTTTTTCATTGATGGCAGTTTTGAGCTGCAGAAACCGTTCGTCGGCGACGATATCATTTTGTAGCAAACGATATCAAAAGGACTTGCCCATGTAGATATCGTTTGATATCTTTCACTCAACAGCGCAACACACCGCGCACTGCTCTTTAACAACCCGGCACAACAAACCCCAGCAGCCGCTGCACCGATGCGCGCCGAGAAGCCCTGGAAAGGCGGACCGACGATGGCCGTCGCCTTAATCGCAGAGGACGTGCAAGCAGCTGGGCCCCGCGTGGGCGCGCGGTAATACGCCCCGAGTTGGCAGGCCACCGTAACGAGGCCTGCGTCCAGCAGTAGACACGATTGCTGCAGTTTCCGGTTCTCACGAGCCGGGGCACTTAAGCCGTTTCATGGTGAGGCGGCTTAAGTCCTACCCACACGCGCTAGCAGTGATGCGGTGCGTTTTCTTTTGCCCTTATTCGGAGCAACAAAATGGCAGCACGCAAAAAGAAGGCCGTGCAGGAAGAAGTAATCACGTCATACAAGGGTTTCGATGCCAACTGGCAATGCCGCGGGTTCCAGTTTGCGGTGGGCGGCAAGTTCAAGCATGACGGCGAGGTCAAAGCCTGCGCCTCGGGCTTCCATGCCTGCGAGTACCCGCTGGATGTATTCAAGTACTACTCTCCAGCTGGATCAAAGTTTGCAGTCGTGTCGCAATCGGGCGATCTGGCGCGCCATGCCGACGACTCGAAGGTCGCAAGCAAAAAACTGGAAGTAAAAGCTGAGCTGTCGATCGCTGGGCTGGTCAAGGCTGCAATTGAGTTTACGACCAGCAAATGCCTGCCGATCGATCCGGAATCTCCAGCCAGCAGCACTGGCTACCAAGGCGCAGCCAGCAGCACTGGCGACTACGGCGCAGCCAGCAGCACTGGCTACCAAGGCGCAGCCAGCAGCACTGGCGACTACGGCGCAGCCAGCAGCACTGGCTACCAAGGCGCAGCCAGCAGCACTGGCGACTACGGCGCAGCCAGCAGCACTGGCTACCAAGGCGCAGCCAGCAGCACTGGCTACCAAGGCGCAGCCAGCAGCACTGGCGACTACGGCGCAGCCAGCAGCACTGGCGACTACGGCGCAGCCAGCAGCACTGGCTACCAAGGCGCAGCCAGCAGCACTGGCGACTACGGCGCAGCCAGCAGCACTGGCGACTACGGCGCAGCCAGCAGCACTGGCGACTACGGCGCAGCCAGCAGCACTGGCAAGCACGCGGTGGCTCTCGCTGCAGGACGCGAAGGCCGTGCCATGGCTACGGAGTCCGGCGCGATCGTCCTGCTCTACCGAAACGACGATGGTGAGATCGTGCACATCCGTGCGAGCAAGGTCGGAGAGAACGGCATCAAGGCGAACGTTTTCTACATGCTCAACGCTGATGGCGAATTCGTCGAAGCATGATCAACCCGCTGGCCTCCAGCGGCAGCTATGTGCTCCACATCCCCCTAAACGTTGACGCGAAACAGGCGGGGCGCATAGCTGCCGGTGGGGTGCCCACCATGGAGAAAGCGCGACATGGCGCCGCGTAATGCCGCCTGAAATCACCGGAGTAGAGCCATGAAGTAGCTATCTCGGCAGTTTCAGACCAATCCCGCCGTCGCGGACGGCCCGCTGTGGATTGCAGCGGTGGTGTGTGTGGTGAATGCGAGGGGGCAATTGCCAAAGTCCCGACCCGCTGCGGCCACCACACACACCACCGGTGCGATTCGCACCACTTCATCTCCATCCTCCTCTGGCCCCGGCACGTCCGGGGCGTCTTTTTGGAGCTTCCTATGCCATCCGTTTGGGTTGACGTAGACGCCTGCGAAATCCTGCCTGAGCTGAGTGATGAAGAAATCATTCATGAGCTGGAGCGGCGCGGGAAAGAACATCTCGCTTTCAACAGCGATGTCAGCGACGAAATTGAACAGTTGTTCGTTGCCCTCAATGGCGGTAACGACCAACAGATCCGCAGCATTGCCCGTGAAATTGTTTACAAGACACTCGGAAGGATTGCGCCATGAAGCCACAGGAATTTCCGCCAGAGCTTGGCGCGGTGTACGACGCCATCTTTTTGGGCACTAAGGATCTTCAGGCAGCCAACGACGCAGCGGATCGCGCTGAGCTGCTGAACGAACTCGGCCTGCTCGTCCGCGAAGGCCGTGTGCAGCTCACGGACAGCGCGGATGAAGGCGCGAAGCGGGTGTTTGATCGGCTCCGGGAGATTGAGCAATGACGATGACTGTTAAAGCGCTGATCGAGGAATTGCAAGCGATGCCAGCGCACTGGGTGGTTAACCACGTTGCCTATGTCGAGCAAGGCAATGGTGATGTGCTGTTGTTTAGCGAAATGGGCGACGAGCTAGTGCCCGATAGCCGCGTGCCCGGCCTTTATTCGGGCGAAGACGAGGACGAGGGGGAATAGCCATGGGTGCATTTGCGGTATTTGGAGTCACGCACGAGCTCGCCCGCGAGAAGGCCGAAAAGCTCGTAGACAAGCGGCGAGCCAGTAGCAAAACACCATGGACTGCCGATTTCTACCTCGTCGAGCTTGCCAAGGAAACGCAAGCGCAGTTCGAGAAGATGAAACCGCTTCGCTGTAGCCCCGAGTATGACGCGCCACAGTTCGCCAACGAATGGAAAGAGCTGGCGAAGAACGTGAAAGCGCGCGATTTGCAGGTTCGTTGCTGGGATGTTGAGCGCGATGAGACTGGAGCAGAAATCCGCAACCCCAAGAATGGCCGCCTGAAATATCGCTGGCAGCCGTATCGGGAGCAAAGATCATGACCACCTGCTACTGCGGCGCCACGGACTGCCCGTCGTGCCACCCAGAAAACGTACTGCGCCTGCCACGGCGAGGTTACGTCGATCAATCCGATTACGAAGAACACCTGATCCAGCAGCACGTCGAGCAGCGCCTGGAGCAGATCAGCGACGACTGGGAGTGCAGCAAGACCACCAGTGGTGTTGATGTGTTGATGGGCCTGATCTACGAGCCGGGCGATTACCAGCTGGAAGCCAGCGTAATAGCAGCGGCCCACGCCGGTGACCTCGAAGGCGCCAAGGCTGCAGCAGACAAGCTGCTCGGCAATCTTGCGCACATCGAAGCGCGGAACCGGGTGGAGAAGATGATTGAAACGTTAGCGAGGAGTGCAGCGTGAGCAAGCACACACCGGGGCCGTGGCGTTGGGAATTTAATGAGCGGCACAAAAGCGTGGATCTCGTCGGCGGGCGCCCGCAATACGACCTGATTGTTATGGATTTTGCCCGGTGGGGGATGGGAGGGGCGGTAATCCGCCTGCGTGACCTTTCTGAACACGGCATGAACATCATGCACCGCGCGTGCGACAGGCCAGATTGGATTGAGCCATTCCAGGGCCGGGAACACCACGCGGATTGGTGCGCAAACATCAATCACGCAGATGCGCGGCTTATCGCAGCTGCCCCTGAGCTGCTGGATGCTGTACGCGCGGTTGAGGACGCCGCTGATTACATGGACTTTGATCCTGACAGCCGCTTTGGCCAAGCCCTTGCCGAGATTCGCGCCGCAATCGCCAAAGTAACCGGGGGGGGGCAGCATGACCCCGGCCCCGAACGAAGCAACGCAATCCTTCCAGCACGCAGACGACCAGCTGTATTGCGACTGGGTACAGGAGATGCGCGAGCGTGGCGCCATGGTGACCGCAGATGTGCGGGATGGCGTGCCTGTTGTGATGACGATTCAGTGAGCTGAGCCATGACACGAGACGAACAGATCGCCCGCGCTGCGATTGAGGCGTGCGCGAAGGTATTGGCCCAGCGAGTGGCCGGATCCAACTCGAAATACTGGCGCGATGTTCTTTTCGCCAAGCTCAAGCCCGCCGCCATCGTGGCGAGCGTGCCGCAGGCGGCGGCCGAATTTCCTGCATTCGAGGGCTCGAAAACTGGTCTGCATGAACCGTGGAAGAACCCGCTAGCACCAATCGCCGAGAATCTGGAGATTGCCGACGGGGCGATTGCATTCCGCGATGGAGTTATCGCTAATCTGCGAGCACAGCTTGCAGAGGCCCAGCAGCCGGCCACCAGCTCGGGTGCGCCGGAGATGCCGGAGATTGCACAAACCGAAGTTGTCCGCATGGCGCGGGAGGCCGGCATGCATGGCTTCATCTCCGACGTGGTTACAACGCTCGACGAGCTTTACCAATTCACATCGCTGGTGTGCACCGAGCGCGACCGCCAGTGGCGGGCGCTGCGGGAGAAGGATCGGGAGGATGCGGCGCGGTATCGGTGGCTAACGCAGTACGCATACGTCGGTGAGTGCTACACGGAGGTCGGCATGGTTTTGGAGATTCAGAACTGCGATAGGGAGGTGCCAAGCATCGGTTCCGGCGCGTGCCTGCAAGGCCGCGAGCGTGTAGCCGCCGCCATAGACGCCGCCATAGCACAGGAGCAGAAACGATGAACCCCATCACTCTAGCCCGCGCAGCCTGGCACTGGCTGTGCATGCAATGGCACACCGGCGAGCTGAACCACGCCATGGCCATCGCATTGGAAATCGAGCACAACTACCACGAGGACATCATCACCCTCGCAAACCTGATGCTGCCCGCCGACGAGCACATGGAGCACCGCGCGCACTTGAACGAGCTGCACGCTGCGTGCGTATCGATGAACAACGGCAGGCGCCGACGACATACCGCAATGCTCAAGTGGCACCAGTCGCAGCTGAGCAAGATTCACTCACCACAGGCCGCATAAGCGGCCTTTCTTATGCCCGGAGCACATCATGCTGTTCAAGCCAGCCACCAACACTCAAGCGTTCCTCAAGTGCGGAATCATGGGCTTCGCCGGCGACGGAAAAACCCACACTGCAACCGAAATCGCAATCGGCATGGTCGAGCACATGCGAGCCAAGGGCCTGCCCGGCGGTGACAAGCCAGTGATGTTTCTGGATACCGAAACAGGATCGGACTGGGTAAAGCCCCGGTTCGACGCCGCAGGCATTCAACTGATGGTTGCCAAGACCCGTGCCTTTGTTGACCTCGTGACTGCCGTGGACGAGGCAGAGAGCGAGGGGGCTTTCCTCCTGATCGACTCTATCAGCCACTTCTGGACTGGGCTGTGCGATGAATACGCGCAGCGCCGGAACCGTAAGCGCGGCTTGGAATTCAGTGACTGGGCATGGCTCAAGAAGGAATGGCGCCGCTTCACTGACCGCTATGTGAACAGCAACTGCCACATCGTCCTGTGTGGCCGGGCTGGTTACGAATATGACTTCTTCGAAGGCGAGGATGGCAAAAAGAACTTGGAGAAGACTGGCATCAAGATGAAGGCCGAGGGCGAGACAGGCTATGAGCCTTCCATTCTGGTGCTCATGGAAAAGCAGATGGACATCAACCAGAGCCCGCCCCAAGTGTGGCGTACCGCAACGATCCTGAAGGACCGCAGCACGAAGATTGACGGTAAGCAGTTCGCCAACCCCACGTTCCGCGATTTTCTCCCCCACATTGAATACCTAAATCTCGGTGGCGTTCATCTTGGCGTGGATACCAGCCGCGACAACGCCGAGCTTTTCTCCGAAGACGGAGAGCCACGCTGGCAGAAAGAAAAGCGCATGAAGGAAATCGCGCTGGACGAGATCGTGGAGCTGCTCAACAAGCACCACGGCGGCACATCGAATGATGCCAAGAGAGCCAAGGCGGATGTGCTTGAGGCGGTGTTCGGCACTCGTTCGTGGGAGCGGATCAATACCTTCGACTTCACCACCATATCCGCAGGAAGAAACGCGCTCTGGATTCGCCTGGAGGGTAAGGAGTACAGCTGGCCACAACCCAACGTGGCAGTGAATGAGCCCGCCACCGAGGAGCTACTTGAAGACGTTCCGCAGTAGGCCTAGCCATGCCCCCAGTCGCCTACCGCGTCTTTGCGTACCTCGTTACGCACGATCAGGTGACCGCTAAAGCCATCGCAAGCGACTGCAGCATGACTCACCAATCATCGATGAGAGTGCTGCACCGGCTCTTTGGCCTGGGCGTCGTCACCAAGACATGGCACCGAGGCTGCTGGTTCTGGCGGCTGGTGCGCATCAAGTAGGAGTACAGCATGACCACACTCGTCTTGCCGCTAAAGGCCATCTACTTCAACCAGATCAAGGACGGGACCAAGGACGAGGAATACCGGTTGATGACTCCGTACTGGTGCAAGCGGCTCGAAGACCGAACCTACGACCGGATCGTGCTGCAGCTTGGATACCCGGCTCAATCTGACCTCGCCCGGCGGCTCGTGCGCCCATGGCGCGGATACACGATCAAGACCATTACCCATCCGCACTTCGGCCCCGATCCGGTCGGAGTGTTCGCAATCAAGGTGAACTGACCATGACCGACCACAACAACGAACTCGCTGCAGCACAGGCGGAGATCGCGCGGCTGCGGGACATCATCCTGCGCGATCACGAGTACATCCACGAACAGGATTGCCCTGATAGAGACCATATACATCGCTGCAGCCCCGCCGAATGCCAGCATTGCTGGTCGGCACAAGATCAAAGACGCGTTGCAGCCCTCGCCCAATCCTCCCGCGACGACGCGCTGCGGGCGTATGGCGAGCGCGTGGCGCTAGCGGCGAAGCGCGAAGCAATTGATCTTTGCAACCACCGAAGCGAGCGGATTCTCACCGCCAAACCATTGCGGCAGGTCCATCGCCACTTCTCGCAGTCATCCGCCGAATGCGCATTGATCATTGAGCGCGATCTGGACATCCTCAAGCTCATCGAGGGCATGAAGCCATGAGCAACCTCTACGAACTGGAAGTGGCGGTAAACGCCGAGGGCGGCAAGCTCGCCTACCTGGGGCTAAAGGACGGCGACAGCTGCTACCGCATCGCTGGGCCGAAGGCATGGGGCGGCGCCAAGACGCTCGCCAAGCTCGACATCAGCGAAGCTGACCTGATCACGTTTATCAAGGAGTTCGCCCCGGATGTCGCGGCGCACTTCGCGAAGGAGCGGCACGCATGAGCAAGCACACAGCAGAACTCGCCCGCAATTGGGCTGAGCATTTCCACGGGAGACGGGGTTACGAAGTGGTGGAAGAGCAGCTCACCGCCTACGCCACCATGCTCGAAGCGGCACGTTTGGTGCCCGAGGGCTGGCGCCCGATTGAAACTGCGCCGAAAGACGGCACCGTCGTAGATGTTTGGCATGAAGAGTTCGGTCGGTACGCCGGTTACTACTGGGGTCTGCCTTACCACTCTTGCGGCGAGATGGGCCGCCTGTGTGACAGCGATTGGCACGACCTTGAGCCGGGCTGGGTGGATGAATTCAACGAGCCAGTTTCAGGGGAAGGCTTTACCCATTGGATGCCGTTACCTACAGCACCAAGCGCAACCATCGTCACCCCGGCCGCGCCGCAGGTGGATGTCGAGGCGCTGCAAGCCCGCATTGCTGAGCTGGAAGGCCGTATCAACACTCCGCACACTCACGAATGGTTCGAGGCCGTGCGCCTGGAAGCAGCACACCAGATCGAGCGCTGGAGCGTCGAGCACGACGCGGGCAAGCAGCCGCAAGACTGGTTCTGGCTGATTGGCTATCTGGCCGGCAAGGCACTCGCCGCAGCGCTGGCTGGCAACGACGAGAAAGCCAAGCACCACACCATCAGCAGCGGCGCCGCCCTGCTGAACTGGTATCGCGCCATGGTCGGCGACACGAACGCCATGCGCCCAGGCATCGAGCCACCGGAAGACGCCCAGTGCGGCAAGGGTGGTGAGTGATGACAACCGACTACATGGGTGAGCCGAAGGATCGTCGCAAGGTCTGGCGCTATCCCGGCGCGCCGATACCAGACCGGCTGAGACACAAGTATCGAGACGCCGCCCAAGCGGCAAAGGAACAGCCATGAGCATGCACAAGGTGCCGCTGACAGCGGTCGAAGAAGAGGGCTTGCGCGCGCACAGGCTCCCCGTTGGAGAGCCGAGCCAGCTTTCCGACGCCTTCCGCCACGGCGTGGCATGGGCGCAAAAGGCCGCCATCGTGGCGAGCGTGCCGGGGGCTGTGGGCCAAATCGTGCCAACTGAACTGAGCGACGAAATCATCCAGGCAGCGCGCTGGTCTGGCGCTGGCGATGTGAGCATCAACGAAACATGGGCCGTCAGGGAGTTGTGGAAGCGATTGCTGTTCGTAATTCGTGAGCAGGCGCACGAGCCGCACCCGCCAACTCGACACTGCATGTGCGCTCATTGCGCGCCGAGCTTCGACGACAGCGCGGTGCCTCCGGCCACCAGCTCGGATGCGCCGGAGATACCTGATTGGGGTGAGCTGCGCCGTCTGGCCAGTGTTGCCGAGCCAATTTTCACCGATCTGTACGGCGACCGTTATTTCGGTGATAGCCCGTATTCGCGAGCTGATCTGTCCAAGGAGCAGGATGCATTCTTCACGGCGGTGAGCCCGGCTACGGTAATCGCTCTATTGGACCGGCTCGCTGAGCTTAACCGCCAGTGGCAGGCGCTGCGGGAGGTGGATCGGAAGGATGCGGCGCGGTATCGGTGGTTGCTCGCGAACTACGCCCGCGGCGACGGGTATACGGCCATCGATAGGGCGCTGAACGACGGTGATGCAGACACGCAGTTGAGCCCGGCCATCGACGCCGCCATCGCACAGGAGCAAGGCAAATGAGCCCAAAGGAAATGATCGCGTTGGCTGATGCTTTTTGGTCGGCTCCCGAGGGGTCGTGGGACGAGGATCAGGCTGCAATCAACATGGCCGCCGCCCTACGCGCCATCGCCGAGCAGATGCAGGCGGCTGAGCCGGTGGTGTGGATCGAGCAGTACGAAGGCGGCGGCACCGGCTACGCCCTAACTAAGGCCGGCCGATCGCTGCCAGTTGGCGATTACAAGCTCTACACCCACCCATCGCGCGACACGCTGCGCAGCGTGGCGGAGGCGGTGAAGGTGCGAGCATGGGATGCGTGGCTCGGCGAAGGCCCAGGGCAGACTTATGACCAAGTCAACATCGAATCCATCATCACCGAGGTAACAGGCAAGTAACCCAACTACCCACCGCACGAACTGATGCCCTCTACCTGGCAGGGATGCGTGCGCCTAGGAGATAGCCATGACAAATGAAGCGCTGCCCGATGTCGAGCGGGCAAAGAGCCTCGGCGAGCTTGGCCAAGGCGATCAGCGCGTGCTCGAAGCGCTCGTTGAATCGCGCATGTCGATGACCATGGGCCGGCTTAGGGAGCGGATGAACGAGCTGTTCCAGAGCCACTACAACCGCTACGTGCCAGATCATCACCGCGAGAGCGTGGCGATTGATGCGCTGTGGCGGGATGCCTTGAAAATGATGGAGGATGTGGCATGAGCAAGCACACACCGGGGCCGTGGCGTTGGGAATTTAATGATCGGCACAAAAACGTGGAGCTCGTCGGCGGGCGCCCGCAATACGACCTGACTGTTATGGATTTTGCCCGGTGGGGGATGGGAGGGGCGGTAATCCGCCTGCGTGACCTTTCTGAACACGGCATGAACATCATGCACCGCGCGTGCGACAGGCCAGATTGGATTGAGCCATTCCAGGGCCGGGAACACCACGCGGATTGGTGCGCAAACATCAATCACGCAGATGCGCGGCTTATCGCAGCTGCCCCTGAGCTGCTGGAGGCCCTGATCGGAGTTATCCGCGTCGCAGACCGTGCCACGGATGAATTCGACGCAGCCAGAGCCGCCATCGCTAAAGCAACCGGAGAAGTCACATGACAAACCCACTCTTCGCCCCGATCCGCAACATCGCAGCCATCCGCGCCAAGACTGGGCTGAACCAGAAAGAGTTCTGGGAAGCGGTCGGCGTCACGCAGTCCGGTGGCAGCCGCTTCGAATCTGGACGGCAAATGTCGAAGCCAGTGCTGGGCATGCTGCGCACGGTTTATCCGCAGTGGGTGGAAACATGACCTGTGAGCACTGCACCGATCCAGACGGAGTGCCATGCCTCCCCAGCTATGGTCTAGCGCCACACCAGCACACGACCAACGCAATCATCTACGACACACGGCCAACCGAAGGATTCACCCCCGATAAGGAAGATCCGACGCAGGGGGTCTACTGGTGCGTGCACTGCGGATATGGAAAGCCGCAAGGAGAGTTCAATGAAAACCGACCGTGAGCTGTTGGAGCTGGCGGCGAAGGCGGCGGGCCTCAATTTCGTTTGGTTCAATTTCGGGGGCTGTGGGGAGAGGCCTTGCATTTGGCAGCTTGTTTCGCCCCATGACACAGAATTCAAGTCATATTTCCCTTGGAACCCGCTCGAAGACGATGGCGACGCACTGCGCCTGGCAGTGAGATGCCGCATTGACCTAGACCTTTGGATGCACCACGGCAAGGTTGAGGCGGTTGTCTACCGGTCGCGTGGCAACACTCAGCTTTTCCCAGAACAACGCGGTGATGACTCCTGCGCAGCCGCTCGCCGCGCCATCGTACGCGCCGCAGCCGCAATCGGGGAGGCCATGAGCGATGGAGGGCAGGAATGAACGCACTAACTCCGCCTGAGGCTGCCGCCATCCTGCATGTATCGACCTGCACCGTACTGCGTGCCCTGCGTTCGCAGCCTGGCGTCGGCTTCAAGGTCGGCCGGCAGTGGCGGATCTGGCCGAGCAACCTAGACAAGCTCTCCACGCAGCTCAACAATGCGCCTGCTGGCGCACGGGGCGAAGAGGAAACCCCATGCCGATCAAGAAAAGAGGCACAAAGGGGATCTGGTGGATCGACATCGTTACGCCAACTGGCGAGCGAATTAGACAGTCTGCTGGAACCCAAAACGAGAAGGAAGCACAGGAGCTGCACGACCGCATGAAGTCCAAGCTCTGGGAACAGAGCCGGCTCAATGTGAAGCGTGAGTATCTGTGGGAAGAAGCGGCCATACGCTACCTGAAGGAGATACAGCACAAAAAGTCACTGGATGACGACAAGCGCTATCTGCGATGGTGGACTGAGGCGTTTCGGGGTAGGGCGATCAATAGCATCACCAAAGCCGAGGCGGCAGAGGTGGTGGAAAAACGCTACTCGGCGCCAGCCTCGCGCAACCGGATGATCGCTACGCTTCGAGCGCTGCTCAACACCGCGATACGTGACTGGGAGTGGATCGATCATGTCCCAGCTTTCCGGGTCTACGAGGAGCCGGATGGGCGTATCCGCTGGCTTACTCAGGATCACGCCGCACGGTTGATCGAGCGGCTGCCACCCTGGTTAGCAACGATGGCAAGGTTTGCGCTGGCGACTGGTTTGCGGCAGTCGAATGTGTACGAACTAACGTGGGATCGGGTCGATCTGCGTCGGCGATGCGTTTTCATCCCTGGCAGCATGTTCAAAAGCGGCAAAGACTTCTACTGCGTGCTCTCCGACGATGCTGTGAGCGTGATACGAGGGCAGCTTGGCAAGCACTCGACTCATGTTTTTGTCGATCGAAACGGACAGCCGATGAGCTACTGGCCACGCTCGAACGACAGCATCATGCGAAAGGAGATGAAGTCGCTTGGCATCACGGACTTCGTCTGGCACGACTGGCGGCACACTTGGGCAAGCTGGCACGTGCAGGGCGGTACCGACATCTACACACTGAAACGGCTCGGTGGATGGGAGACCATCGAAATGCCACAACGCTATGCCCACCTGTGCGTGGAACACTTGTTGGAACCAGCTCAAGTCACAAATCTGGCACAGGTACGTCTGACATCTGCGGCACAGCAAAAAAATAAGGCCGATGAATCGGCCCTAAGTGCTTGATACTAAATTGGTATTGGCGGAGAGGGAGGGATTCGAACCCTCGGTAGGCTTGCACCTACGCCTGATTTCGAGTCAGGTACATTCAACCACTCTGCCACCTCTCCGGCAAAGAGAGCGGCACTATAAGCGATGTTTCGCAAAAATGCAAAGTCTTTACGTTTGTCCGTTGCCCTGATTTTGGGCAGAATGCCGACGTCTTGATCCGGAGTGGGCCGGCGCTAAGCTGGGCTGGACTGCTCCATTGCCGGAGTCGCATGAAACACTGGTTGATGGCCTTGTGCGCCACTGCCTTGGTGGGCTGTTCGGATATGCCTGCCAAGACATCCAATCGGGTCCTGCCGTGGACCGAATCCAAGGAACTGGTCGTGCTGGTTCAGAACAGCCCGACCACGCTGTATGTCGACGCCGACGGCGAGTACGCCGGCCTCGAGTACGACTTGGTGACCCGCTTCGCCGAAGCGCAGGGGCTCAAGCTGCGCTTCGTGATGGAGAGCGATTACCACGCCATCCTGGAACGGCTGGCGCGGCACCAAGCGCATCTGGCGGTCGGCGTACACCGCGATGATGAACGCGAGCGACTTGCCTTTGGTCCTGAATACCAGCAGGTGCAGCCGGTGCTGGTGTATCCGGCCCGCGTGCCGGAGAGACAGGCGCTGGCCCAGCTCAATGCGGGCACGGCGATGGTCAAGACCTTGCCGCAGTACCTGCAGCCACTCAACCAGTACAAGACGAAGCAGCCGGGCTTCACCTGGCGCCTTATCGACGATGCCGATGCCGAAGGCCTGATCGAAGGCGTGGCGTCGGGCCAGTACGATTACGTGGTGGTCGATTCCCACCTCGCCGCGGTAGCCCAGAATTATTTCCCCAACGTCGCGATCGCCAAGCCGTTTTCCGCGGAGCAAGCGCTGGCGTGGGCGGTGCCACGTGACGATGCGCAGCTGACCGCGCGCGTTACCGCGTTCTTCAACAGCGCACAGTCCGACAAGACGCTGGCGCGATTGATCGACCGCTACTACGGTCACCTGAACCGGGTCGGGCCGATCGACGCGCTGGCTTTTCTCGGCAAGCGCGAAACCGTACTCGAGCAGTACCGCCACTGGTTCCAGCAGGCCGAGGACAAGACTGGCATCGACTGGCGCCTGATCGCGGCGCTGTCCTATCAGGAATCGCACTGGAACCCGGCCGCAGTATCTGCCTATGGCGTGCGCGGCCTGATGATGCTGACCACTGATACGGCCAATCGGTTGGGAGTGAACCGGCTCGATCCGTACCAGAGCATCCAGGGCGGCGCCCGCTACATGAAGATGATGGTCGATGCGATGCCAGCGCACATTGCCGAACCGGACCGCACCTGGCTCGCGCTCGCAGCCTACAACGTCGGTATCGGGCATTTGTCCGATGCCCGTATCCTGGCGCGGCGGCTGAACAAGAACCCGGACAGCTGGGCCGACCTGAAAACAGTGTTGCCGCTGCTGCGCGATCCCAAGTATTTCTCTACGCTGCGCTTTGGCTACGCACGTGGCGGAGAACCCGTTGCCTTCGTCGAGACGCTGCGCACCTACTACGACATCCTGGCGCGCTTCGAGGAGCCGTATAAGCCGGACGCACCGGTGCTGGCCGCCGATGTGGAAATCCACAATCCGGACAACCTGCCGCTCAGGATCAACAACCGCGTGGTGCCGGCCAAACCACCCATGGTGCAGGCCGCGCTTTAAGCCAATCCGCACTGCCCACCAAGCAAAGCCGCCGCTACAATGGCGGCTTTGCTTTTGCCGGATCACCCTTCATGAGTTCCCGTCCTGTCCGTACCCGTTTCGCGCCCAGCCCCACCGGTCTCCTGCATATCGGTGGCGTGCGTACCGCGCTGTTCTCCTGGGCCCATGCCAGAAAGCATGGCGGCACCTTCGTGCTGCGGATCGAGGATACGGACCTGGAACGCAGCACGCCCGAATCGGTGGCGGCGATCCTCGATGGCATGCACTGGGTGGGTCTGGATTACGACGAAGGCCCGTTCTACCAGATGCAGCGGATGGCGCGGTACAAGACCGTGATCGGCCAGATGCTGGACAGTGGCCACGCCTACTACTGCTACTGCTCGCGCGAAGAGCTCGACGCCATGCGCGCTGAGGCCGAGGCACGTGGCGAGAAACCGCGCTACGACCGCCGCTGGCGTCCGGAGGAAGGCAAGACGCTGCCGGCAGTGCCGGCCGATGTGCAGCCGGTGGTGCGCTTTCGCACGCCCATTGATGGCGCAGTGACGTGGGACGACGCGGTAAAGGGCCGCATCGAGATCGGCAACGTCGAGCTCGACGACCTGATCATCGCCCGCCCGGATGGCACGCCCACCTACAACTTCTGCGTGGTGGTCGACGATGTCGATATGCAGATCAGCCATGTGATCCGCGGTGACGATCACGTGAACAACACGCCGCGCCAGATCCACATGTATCAGGCGCTGGGCGCTGAGGTGCCGGTGTTTGCCCATCTGCCGATGATCCACAACGATCAGGGCCAGAAGATGAGCAAGCGCCGCGATGCGGTCAGCGTGGTGGACTACGACACCCAGGGCTATCTGCCCGAGGCGCTGCTCAACTACCTGGCGCGGCTGGGTTGGGGCCACGGCGACGATGAGTTCTTCACGCTGGAGCAGTTCGTCGAGTGGTTCGATCTCAAGGATGTGTCGCCCAGCCCCAGCCGCTTTGATCGCGACAAGTTGTTGTGGCTGAACGCCCAGCACATCAAGGCGGCCGATCCGGCCCGGCTGGCCGAGCGCGTGGCGGCCTTCCTTGCCGACAAGGGCGTGGCGACGGCCGATGGCCCGCAGCTTGCCGATGTCTGCGCGCTCCTGAAGGATCGCAGCCAGACGCTGGTCGAGATGGCGGACCAGGCCGAGTACTTTTATCGCCCGCTCAACCCGACGGCCGAGGTGGTGGAAAAGCACCTGCAGCCGGAGGACGAGGAGCGCCTCAAGCTGTTCGCCGAAGGCGCTGCGGCGCTACCGCAGTGGGATGCCGCCACGCTGTCCGCCTTCATCAAGGATTTCGTCAAGCAGCAGGGCGTGAAGATGCCGCAGGTCGGCATGCCGTTGCGCGCCAAGGTCTGCGGCATCACCAACACGCCTTCCGT
This sequence comes from Chitinolyticbacter meiyuanensis, assembly GCF_008033135.1. Lineage (NCBI taxonomy): Bacteria > Pseudomonadati > Pseudomonadota > Betaproteobacteria > Neisseriales > Chitinibacteraceae > Chitinolyticbacter > Chitinolyticbacter meiyuanensis. The sequence continues at coordinate 3,276,425 of NZ_CP041335.1, read as the reverse complement.
GGACGCCGTGCTGGCGCTGATCGGCCGCGACGAAGTGCTGCGCCGCCTGGCAGCCTGAGGCGCACAGCAGAGAACTCCTCAACGGCCGGCTCAGCCCGGCCGTTCTGATTTGGAATGCAAATGAACGCACCCCTCACCCTGGCGCAGCAGGTCGGCCAATGCCTGATGGTGGGCTTCGATGGCCTCACCCCGAATGCCCATATCGAACGGTTGATCCGCGACTATCACGTTGGCGGTGTCATCCTGTTCCGCCGCAACGTAGCCAGCCCGAGCCAAGTGGCTGCGCTGTGCCGGCGGCTGCAGGAGATCAATGCCGAGGTCAGCGCCATTCCGCTGTTGATCGGCATCGACCAGGAAGGTGGCATGGTGGCGCGTATCGAGGAAGGGCTCACGCCCTTGCCATCGGCGCTGGCCTACCTGGCGGCGGGCTCCAGCACCGATTGCGAAGCCTTGTCGCGTATCGGCGCCGCAGAGCTCGCCGCACTCGGCATCAATATCAACTTCGCGCCGGTGCTGGACGTGAACAACAACCGCGCCAACCCGGTGATCGGCGTACGTGCGTTCGGCGAGACGGTGGACACGGTCAACCAATACGGCCTTGCCGCGATGCGCGGCATCCAGGCCGCTGGTGTTGCCGCCACCGCCAAGCACTTCCCGGGGCACGGAGACACCGATACCGACTCGCATCTCGGTGTGCCACGGGTCGGCCATGACAGGGGGCGGCTCGATGCCGTCGAGCTCGCGCCTTTCCGCGCTGCCATCGCTGCCGGCATCGACGCGGTGATGTCGTCGCATGTGGCCTTTCCGGCGGTCGAGCCCGATGCCGATACACCCGCTACGCTGTCGCACGCGGTGCTGACCGAGCTGCTGCGTGGCGAGCTGAGCTTTGCCGGCGTCACCTTTACCGACTGCCTGGAAATGGACGCGATCGCCCGCGGCGTCGGCACCGTCGAAGGTGCCGTACGTGCCTTTGCCGCTGGCTCGGATGTGATGCTGGTGTCGCACACCGAGGCGCGGCAGACCGGTGCCGCCGAGCTGCTGCTGGCGCGGGTCGCCGCCGGTGAAATCGACCCGGCCCGACTGTCCGCGTCATGCGAGCGCGTGCTAACGCTCAAGCATGCGCGTGGCATGGCGCACTGGCACAGCCTGCCGGTCGATCCGCAACCGGTGCTGTGCCGGCCGGAGGCATTGGCGCTGTCGCAACGGGTACACCAGCGTGCGCTGACGCAGGCGGGCGAGTTCCGCCCGCTCGATCCAGTCCAGCCGGTATTGCTGATCACGCTGGAAGTACGCGCCCGCACCGAGATCGACGAGGTGGCGCTGGGCAAGACGCTGCAGCAGCACGATAGCCTGGCCGGGCCGTTGGCAGCGCTGGGCTTCACGGTGGACGAGCTGGCCTTGCCGCTGGCGCCGTCGGATCAGGAGATCGCCGACGCGGTCGCACGGGCCAATGCTGCAGCGCAGGTCGTGGTGCTGAGCTACAACGCCGTGCTGCATCGCGCGCAGCAGGCTTTGCTCGCGGCCTTGCCGTGGCCGCGTTGCTGGCTGGTGGCGGGCCGGTTGCCGTATGACCTCGATCTGGCACCTGCGGCGGCGGGACGGCTCACGCTTTACGCCAACCGCCCGGCCGCGCTGAACGTGATTGCTGCAAGGTTGGCCGGCACGGTCTAATGTGCCGTAAACATTGCCTTTGCATGACATTGGCTTGCAGGCCGCTGCTGTGGGCCTGTCTGACCGGAATTTAATTTTGCGGCAATGGAATTTGGCAGTTAGACTGCCCGCTGACTTGCCGAGGAGAACGAGGGTCATGAAGAAAATCCTGCTGTGCGCACTGGCCCTGGCCTTCGCCCCGCTCGCTTTCGCCGACGATGCACCGCTGCCGTTCGACGATCCGGCCTACGCCGTGCAGATCGTGCGTGCCTCGGCTCCGGCACCACAAAAGCAGGCGACATCGAGCAAGTACGGCAAGAAGGTCGCCACCAAGTCCTCGCGCAAGCAGGTGGCCAGCCGGAATGCAACGAAGTCGGCCAAGTACGCTTCCGCTTCCAAGCGCAAGTACGCCCAGAAGAGCAGCCGCAGCGAACGCCGCCAGCTTGCTGCCAATACCCGGCGGTAAACGCTTCGATCTAGCGCTACGGCGCTCAATAAAAAAGCCCGGTTGCCCGGGCTTTTTTATTGTCGTGGGGGCTTGCGCCCCCGCATATTACTTCAGCTGCACTTTCCACTTGTCCTCGACGCACTTCACGTACTGGCCTTCGATCAGCGCGTTGTACGGGGTCTGGTAGCTGACGAGCTGGCACTTGTTTTCGCCGCCCACCTTCCAATCCTCTTCCCAGTAGATGTTGAACGCAGCCGACGAGCCACCGTCGAAGCGGCCCATGCCGGCGCACTTCATCGATTCCTTGTTGATGTCCCAGCCCAGATCACGCGAGAACTCGGTGTAGTAGTTGATCCGGTTCTGTGCCGCCGGCTTGGTCGGGGTGTCCTGGCACTCGGCGTTGATGATCTGGATGGTGGTCGGGAAATCGTTGCCCAGCTGGCGCGACTTGTCGAAATCGTTCGGCACCCAGGTGCCATCGATCACATGCAGCATCGACGGCTTGGGCGGCTGCGGGTAGATGAAGAAGAACACCGCGGAAGCGAGGTTTAGCCAGGTGTCGGCCACCAGTTCCGGGTTGTTCAACAGCTTGAACTGATCACCGTCGAACATGGCTTGCGAGAACGGGCCGTAGTTGTAGTTGTACGACAACTGCTTGGCGCCACGACCGAAGTAGCCCTTGAACTGGCCATTGGCGAGCTTGCCGCAGGTCCAGATCTTGTTGAACACCGGATCGTTGCACTCGGCGTTGTAGCCAGACTTGGTCTCGTCCCAGCCCATTTCGCGCACGTGCACCAGCGCCTGGCGCCATTCGGGGATGCCGAACTGCTCGATACTGTGGCCGCCGGTTTCCTGGGCGAAGTGGGCGAACATGGCGGCAAGCGAGCGGCGGCAGATCTCATCGCTGTTGCGACCATCGGTATAGGTGTCGCAGAAGCCCGGGAACTTGGCCACGCCTTGCAGGAAGCCCTGGTAGGTATACGACGGGTTGCGCACCTGGAAGTAGTAATCGAACTTCTGCTGCGAGACCAGCGCCTCGACCCGCTTCACGTTATCCGGATTGGTCGCCTTGCCCGGCGCCACTGCTTCGACCTGCGCATTCGGCAGCGTGCGTACCGAGTATTTCACCTTGCGGAAGATGTCGGTATCGGTGAGGCGTGCGGCATAGGCCTCGGCCTCGGCCTTGGTCGGGACGCCGCCTGCCGGAGTCGGCACCACCGGGGTGGGTACGACTGGCGTGGGCGAAACGATCGGTGTCGGCGAGACCGGGCTGACCGGCGTCGGCGTCGCCGTGACCGGAGTCGGGCTGACGGTGGGGCGAGGCGTGACGGTCGGCGTTGGCGTAGGGCTGACGGTAGGACGCGGGGTCACGGTCGGCGTCGGCTGCACGCCGCCGTCGTTGCAGGCACCCGTATCGGACCACAGCGTGCCACTGGCGGCCGGGTTCCAGTTCGCACCGACATAGGCCACATGGGTGACCAGTGCACGGTAGTTGCGGCCCTTGTACGTCACGTTGCTGCCGGCGGCATAGGTGCTGCCCTCGGTCCAGGCGGCGTAGCAGCCGCTCGGCGCAGGGGTGACCGGTGCCGGGGTCACCGGCGTGGGCGTGGCGGGCCGCGGGGTCACGGTCGGTGTCACGGCCACCGGAGTTGGCGTGGCGTTGGGCGTCGGCGTTGTCGGCACCGGCGTGGCAGGTGCGGGGGTCGGCGTGCCGGCGACCAGCTGCCACGGCCCCCACTGTTCTGCGCCGGGCACATTGTTCTGCGTCCACCATTTGGCGCGCCAAGTCTGGCCCTGGTAGCTGACTTCCTGGCCGGCGGTGTAGACAGCCTGACTGCTCCATTCTGCTGCGTGAGCGACGCCGATGGCGGCGATCGCCACGATGAGAGCATGACGTGATCCGAACATGACTTCCTCCATCCTGTTGTGTACGACTGTTATGAGGTGGATGGTATCAGCATAAGTTGAAAGATAAAACCAACGGATTCGTATAAAAGTGTATGAAAATCAACAATATATTATCAATTTCTGATGCGGTGACGTTGGTGTTTTCCCGTAATGGTATGGTTTCTTTTTAGGACGAGCCGTTGAAATTCCACGATTTATCGCGCAAACCGCAGGAAGTGGTTTCTAGCCTGTAAAAGCCGGCAATTTGTAAGCGGAAAAGAAAAAACGCGCACCGGTGTGGTGCGCGTCAGACAGGTGGATCGCTCCAGCTGCGCGGCGGCTCAGCGGGCGATGCGGGCGAGCTCATCGAAGTAGGTGGGGAAGGTCTTGGCCGTGCAGCCAGGGTCGAGAATGCGCACCGGTGCGGCCAACGAGACCAGCGAGAAGCACATGGCGATGCGGTGATCGTCGTAGGTGGCGATCGCGGCATCGGGTGTCAACTCGGCCGGCGGCGTGACCACCAGGTAGTCCTGGCCTTCCTCGACGGTAGCGCCCACCTTGCGCAGCTCGGCGGCCATGGCGGCGATGCGGTCGGTTTCCTTGACGCGCCAGCTCTCGATATTCGAGAGCCGCGTGGTGCCTTCGGCGAACAGCGCGGCCACCGCGATGGTCATGGCGGCATCCGGGATATGGTTGAAATCCATATCGATTGCCTTGAGTCGGCCGGAAGCGGGGCGGCTGGCGGAGATCCAGTTGTCGCCACGCTCGATCACGGCACCCATGGCTTCCAGCGCCTCGGCGAAGCGCACGTCGCCCTGGATGCCTTGCTTGCCCACCCCGGTGACGATCACCGGTGCATCGGCCGTGGCGGCGATGGCGCCGGCGGCAAGGAAGTAGGAGGCCGATGAGGCATCGCCTTCGACGAAGATTTCACCCGGGCTGCGGTAGGTCTGGCCGCCGGGGATGAAGAATTCGGCCCAATCATTGCCGTTCACGCTGCGGCGCTCGACCGCGATGCCAAAGCGCTTGAGCAGGTTGAGCGTGATCTCGATATAGGGCTTGGAAATCAGCTCGCCGACCACTTCGATGGTGAGGTCGCGGCCGGCCAGCGGCAGTGCCATCAACAGGCCGGTGAGGAACTGGCTGGACACATTGCCTTTCACCGCCACGCGTTCGCCCGTGATGGCGCCGGGCCGGATCTGCAGTGGCGGATAGCCCTCGGCGCCCAGGTACTCGATCTGTGCGCCGGCTTGGCGCAGCGCATCCACCAGATCGCCGATCGGGCGCTCGTGCATGCGTGGCACGCCGTGCAGGTGGTAGCTGCCGCCTGCCAAGGCCAGCGCGGCGGTCAGCGGGCGAAAGGCGGTGCCGGCGTTGCCGAGGAACAGCGAAGCATCCTTCACCGGGAACTGGCCGCCGCAACCGGTCACGCGAAAATCGCGGCTGTCGCCGACCTGTTCCCAACGCACGCCGAGCGCAGCCAGTGCCTCGAGCATACGCTGCGTGTCGTCCGAGGCGAGCAGACCCTTGACCAGCGTTTCGCCTTGGCACAACGCGGCCAAGAGCAGGGTGCGGTTGGAAATGCTCTTGGAGCCGGGCAGGTTGACGGTGCCGGCAACGCGGGCGATCGGGGTGAGGTCGAGGTGTTCCATGGCACAGGGGCGGGCTAGGGGAAGTCCGCAATCATACCGTGCGGTGGCCTGCGCCCGCGAGCGCCCGCATGCGCAACGGCGGCGGCAAGGCATCTGGACTATGGTGGGATGCCCGATATGACAACAACAAGGATCAATGATGAGCGATGCCAGCGGTAAACGGCTGCAGATGGGTTTCAGCGGCCCGAGGGCGTCCAGCTACGCCAGCGGCTATGGCGTGAGCGGGCACGGCGCCGAGTATTCCGCGTCCTTCGGTGGTCATGGGCTCAGCGTGAAAAAAGCGGCCTTCGATTTCGGCGTGCAGGGCAATCAGCATGGCTTCAAGGCCTCGGCCTCGTTCGATCTCTTGAGCGCCAGCTATTCCAACCCGTCCGGCTCGTTCAAGCCCGGGCTCAGCCTGGGTTTGGGCGGCAGCTTCGGCATGCAGGACGATCCGCAGAAGAAGCGCACCACCTTCTCGTTCTTTCCCATGCGCGGCAAGAGCGGTGTCGAGTTCTCGGTCAAGCATTCGACGCTGGAAAGCTTCGGCAAGCACATGGGCGAATTCCAGGACTTCTAAGCCGCTGGACCGCGCGCTGTGCCGGCTCACCATTTGCCGGCTCAGCGCGGCGGCGGTTCCAGCGCCTGCAAGGCTGCATCCACCCGTTCCGGCCCCAGTTCGTTCAGGCATTTCATGTGCCCGAGCGGACAGGTGCGCTGGAAACAAGGGCTGCATTCCACATTGAGCGAGACGATGCGTGCCGTCGGTGACAGCGGCGGCGTGAACACTGGCGAGCTCGAGCCATACACCGCCACCAGCGGCCGACCCAACGCGGCAGCCACGTGCATCAGCCCCGAATCGTTGCAGACCACGGCAGCGGCGAGCGACATCAAGTCGATCGCCTGCGCGAGCGAGGTCTGGCCGGCCAGATCGATCACGCCGGGTGCCTGGGCGACGATGTCGCCGCAGATTTCCGCATCCTTGTTCGAGCCGAACAGCCACACCTGCCAGCCGCGTGCCAGATAGTCGCGCGCCAGCGCGGCGGCGTGGCGTGCTGGCCAGCGCTTGGCCGGGCCGTATTCGGCGCCGGGGCACAGCGCGAGGATGGGGCGCTCGGTACTCAGTTGCAGCGCGGCCAGCGCCGCAGTGCTGGCCTTGGCATCGACCACCAGCCGGGGATCGGCGATGGGGCGAGCGAGCGGGGTGCCTTTCGTTTCAGCCAGTGCAACGAAGCGCCCGACCATGCGCGGCAGCGCGGCCTTGTCGAGCTTGCGCCAATCGTTGAGCAGGCCGTAACGCGATTCGCCGATCCAGCCGGTGCGCTGTGGAATGCCGGCAAACCACGGCACCAAAGCGCTCTTGATCGAATTGGGCAGCAGGATGGCTTGATCGTAGCCACGCCGCGACAACTGGCGCGCGAGCTGCCAGCGTTTCTTCAGCGCGAGCTCGCCGTGGGCGAATGGCGCATCGATTGCCTCGCGGATTTCCGGCATGCGCGCGTGCAAGGGGCGGGTCCAGGCCGGGGCGAGCACGTCGATGGCGACACCATGGTGTCGTTCGGCCAGCCGGGCGTAGAGCGGTTGTGCCATCACGGCATCGCCGACCCAGGCCGGCGCGACGATGAGTATCTGCTTCATGCGGACAGCACCTCCAGCAGCGGCGCCGGCTCGCGATCGCCGTGCGACGGCGGTTCGGAAACCACCAGGAAATGCACATCGTCGCTGCTGCGGTTGAGCACTTGATGGGCAACGCCGGCCGGGATGTGCAGCCCCTGTTCGGCGACCAGCACGTGGCTGGTGCCATCCAGCTCGATGGTCAGCGTGCCGGCCAGCACCTGGAAGAACTGCTGCGCGCGCAGGTGGCGATGGCGCACTTCCGAGGTACCCGGTGGCATGCGCTCGCGGATGACGGAAAGGGAAGGGCTCGCCAGCAGGTGCCAGCCGTCGCAGCCGCCACCCCATTGGTAATACCGGGCATGTTCCAGATCGACGATCACGGGATACCTCGCGCAAAAAACAAAGCGGCGCCAGGCGCCGCTTGCGGTCGTACTCGGCAGGCTCAGTGGCCCTTGACCACTTCACCGGCACGCAGCGTGTAGCGGGTGCCGCAGTACGGGCATTGCGCGCTGCCGGTCTTGCTCACATCGATGAACACGCGTGGGTGGCTGTTCCACGCCAGGTGTGCCGGCATCGGACAGTGCAGCGGCAGGTCGGCGGCGCCGACTTCGATTTCGTTCTGGGTATTTTCTTGCTGGGCCATGATCGTTTTCCATGGGCGCGGGGCCCGTCGTTGCCGGATGCGGGCCCGGCCGTGGCCGGGCCTCTGCTGCTTAAACCAGCGTCAGCCAGTCCAGGTGCTGCTCGTCGCGGCCTTGGACCACATCGAAATAGCGTTGCTGCAGGCGGGCGGTGACCGGACCGCGGCTGCCCTTGCCGATGGCGCGGTTGTCGAGTTCGCGGATCGGCGTGACTTCGGCGGCGGTACCGGTGAAGAACGCCTCGTCGGCGGTGTAGATCTCGTCGCGGGTGATGCGTTTTTCCACGATCTCGATGCCTTCTTCCTTGGCCAGCTGCAGCACCGTGTTACGGGTGATGCCGTCGAGGCAGGAGGCGACATCCGGCGTATAGAGCACGCCCTTCTTCACCACGAACAGGTTCTCGCCGGCACCTTCGGAAGCATAGCCCTCGGTATCGAGCACCAGTGCTTCGTCGTAGCCATCGGCGGCCGCTTCCTGGTGGGCCAGGATGGAGTTGATGTAGTAGCCGCAGGCCTTGGCGCGCACCATGGACACGTTCACATGGTGGCGGGTGAAGCTGGAGGTCTTCACGCGAATGCCTTTCTCCAGGCCATCGGCGCCGAGGTAGGCGCCCCACGGCCAGGCCGCGACGATGGTGTGGATGGTGTTGTCCTTGGCTGCGATGCCGAGCTTCTCGCTACCGATGAACGACAGCGGGCGCAGGTAGCAGGACTTGAGCTTGTTCTCGCGTACCACCGTCTTCTGCGCTTCGTTCAGCTCCTCGGCGGAGTAGCCGATCTTCATCTGGAAGATCTTGGCCGAGTTCAGCAGGCGCTCGGTGTGATCCTGCAGACGGAAGATCGCCGTGCCGCGCGGCGTTTCGTAGGCGCGCACGCCTTCGAACACGCCCATGCCGTAGTGGAGGGTGTGCGTGAGCACGTGCGTGGTCGCATCGCGCCAGGGAACCAGTTTGCCGTCATACCAGATGACGCCGTCGCGATCAGCCAACGACATAGCTCTCTCCTGCCTTCTCATTCGGTTGGGTAACAAAGCGGGAAATTGTAGCGGAATTCGCCGCTTGCGGCGTAGCGCTTGCCGCAGTGGGCAATGGCACAAGGCTGCTGGCGGGTGAGGGCACCGTCGGTCCGACGCAGCGGCGGATGGGCGTGTTTGGGCTTGCGGCGCGGCGGGGGGCTACCTAACTTGGGTGTCGGAAAGTGCTGACATTTTTTGCACAAATTGTGTCAGTCCGATGAACGCGACGAGGCGATGATGCCGCTTGCCGATGTGATCCTGGTCAGCGATGGCGTGCCGCTCGGGCTGCTGGACGGGGCCGAGCCGGAGGCACGGCTATGCATCGTGGCGCCATCGCGGCTCGCCAGCTTGGCGGAAGTCGGCCTCAAACCACGGCTGATCCTGGTGCTGCTTGCCGAGCATGAGCCGCCATGCGCGCGCATGCGCCAGCTGCTCACGCGGCAATGGCCAGCCGCACCGGTGCTGGCGGTCAGCGAATCGCGGCAACCCCCGGCCGATGCGGCCATGGCCGCTGGCTACGGCGGGGTGCTCGACGCACGTAGCAGCCGCCAGTTGATCGCCGCGCTCGGCTTGCCGGCGCCGGACCGGCGCCCGGCACGCGGGGTCGAGCTGCCGACGGTGGTCGGCCAGTCCACGGCCATGCGCTCGGTGTGGGGACGGCTGGAACGCTACGCCGCTGGTGACGCCAACCTGCTGATCACCGGCGAAACCGGCACCGGCAAGGATCTGGTTGCACGCCACGCCCATGCGCTCAGCGGCCGATGTGGCCGGCCCTTTGTCGCGCTCAATTGCGCTGCGCTACCGGACAACCTGATCGAGAGCGAGCTGTTCGGCTACGAGAAGGGCGCGTTCACCGGCGCGCAGCAGGCCTACAAGGGCAAGATCCGCATGGCTGACGGCGGCACGCTGTTCCTTGATGAGATCGGCGACATGCCGCTGGGTGTGCAGGCGCGCATCCTGCGGGTGATCGAGAACCGCGAGGTGTTTGGCCTGGGGGCCAGCCGCGCGGTGAACGTCGATATCCGGCTGATCGCGGCCACCAATCAGCCTCTGGAGCGCCGGGTGGAGAGTGGGGCGTTCCGCGAGGATCTCTTCTATCGGCTGAACGTGGCGCGGCTGGCGCTGCCACCGCTGCGCGAGCGGCGCGAGGATCTGGCGGCGCTGGTCACGCATTTCCTCAAGGCCCGGCCCGGCATCACGCTGACGCCGGCGGCACGCCAGCGGCTGTTGTCGCATCCATGGCCGGGCAACGTGCGCGAGCTGAAGAACGTGCTCGAAGTCGCGCTGATCAATGCCTGCCACCAGCGCATCGAACTGCACGATCTGCCTGACTACCTGCAGCACTGCGCCGAGGCCTGCCCCCAGCAGGACGAGCGCGGGCAGTTGCTCGCCGCACTGCAAGCCTGCGGCGGCAACAAGAGCGAAGCGGCGGCGCGGCTCAACTGCTCGCGCATGACGCTCTACCGTAAGCTTGCCAAGTACGGGCTCGACGCCGAGATGGTCGACGCGCGCTGACGCATCCCCTCAGTTCAACCAGACAGATATGCCGCTGCGGCAAGTCGATTGACCGACTGGCGGCTGTTTTCCGCGTTTTCTTGTGCTGAAGCTGTCAATAAAAGTTAGAAATCTCACTTATAAGCAATTGATACCATGCTGATTCTTGACACGAATAGGTCGCTGGCATAAAGACCAATGTATTAATTCTTGGCCGGGTTTGCCCCGTGAGGGCGACCCGGCGTTTTGGTCTGTTGGGGGTGAGATGGAAAAGCTGTCCCGATACAACCTGATCGGCACATCGCCGCAGTTTCAGCAGGTGTTGCACCAGCTGGAAAAGATGGCCAGTGTCGATGTGCCGGTGCTGGTGCTGGGCGAAACCGGTACCGGCAAGGAGCTGGCGGCGCGTGCGCTGCACTATCACAGCAGCCGGGCGGATCGGCCCTTCGTGCCGGTGAACTGTGGGGCGCTCGCTGAAAGCCTGGTGGAGAGCGAATTGTTCGGCCACGAGCGCGGTGCCTTCACCGATGCCAAAGCCGCAGCTGCCGGGCTGGTGGCGGAAGCCGATGGCGGCACGCTGTTCCTCGACGAGGTCGATGCGCTCAGCCTCAAGGCACAGGCGGCCTTGCTGCGCTTTTTGCAGGACGGCAGTTATCGGCGGGTCGGTGGCAGCCAGGAGCGTCGCGCCAACGTGCGGCTCGTGGTGGCGAGCAATGCCGACCTCGACCAGCTGGTCGTCACGCGCCGCTTCCGTAGCGACCTGTGGTACCGGGTGAACGTGCTGACCCTCTTGATGCCGCCGCTGCGAGATCGCGATGGCGATGGCGTGGCCCTGGCGCACGCCTTTCTGCGGCGCTATGCCCACCAGTACCGCATCACCGGGCGGCAGTTCCACCCGGAAGCACTGGCCTATATCGAGCAGCATGATTGGCCGGGCAACATCCGCGAACTGGAAAACCAGGTGCATCGCGCCTTTCTGATGTGCGAGGACGGATATCTGCGCCTGGGGCGGCAAGCGCTACAGGAAGCCGTGCCGGGCTGCACATTGCCTTACAAGACAGCAAAAGCCCGCGCCATCGCCGAGTTCGAGCAGCGCTACGTGGCCGGATTGCTTGACCGCACCGGCGGCAACATCACCCAGGCCGCCAAGCTCGCCGGCCAGGATCGCAGCGCCTTCGGCAAGCTGGTACGCAAGCTGGACCTGCACAGCGCACCTATGCTCAATACGGTCGACAAATGCTGACCAAATCCTTTCTTGATTTGTTATATTCTGGCCTCCAATACTGTGTAGTTTCCCGGATGGCGCCCCCGCAATTGATGATGCAAGCTGGTGGTGTGGCGCCTGCAGCGATGCGGCTGCCTGAGCCCTCCACTCACAACGAGAAGCCAGATGATGGACGATGCCCTGATCGACTACGTGGCGCAGGCGATCTGCCGCTACCTGCAGCAGCGGCCTGCCAGTGCCGATACGCTGGAAGGCGTGCATGCCTGGTGGATCGAGTGGCCGGATCTGCCGGAAGCCCCCGCCGTGACGCTGGCTGCGCTGGAGCGCCTGGAGCAGCAGGGCGTGGTCGAGCGCCGCCATATCGGCAACCGTGAACTGTGGCGCGCCTGCACCCGGCACTGAGCTGCCGTCATCCCGCTCCCGCACCGGCCCTGGCCGGTTTTTTTGTGCCTGCTGCGGGCGCAAATCCACCCGGGGCGGGTGGAAATCGCCCTGGCCGAACCCGCTCCCGGATGTCCATGTCTGCGTACATGCCGACGCGAATCGGCTCGAGTGGGTGGGTGGGATTTTGCCCAGTCGACTTGGGCGTGTTTCGTTAAATCGATGTAAATCAATGGCTTGAAGGATGTTCGCATGCTGGCATGACTCTTGTTCATCACTGGCCCACTGGCGATCCCGGAGCTCGATGGAGCGATAGGCGCGGGCAGGGGCAGCAACGCGGGACAGCGCGGGCACGCTCCGTCGAGATCGTCGTGTACTGCAACGCTTCCTGAACTTAAGAGTGAGGTCAAAGATGGGCGAAAGCATACAAAAGCGCCTGCTGCGGGTCCGTCCGCCGCGGGTGCGTATCACGTACGACGTGGAAACCGGGGGGGCAATCGAAAAACGCGAGCTGCCCTTTATCGTCGGCATCTTTGCCGACCTGACGGCCGATCGCGAAGATCCGGCTGCGTTCCCGCTGTTGAAGGAACGCAAGCTGGTCGACATCGACCGCGACAACTTCAACGATGTGCTGAAGACCGCGGCGCCGCGTGTGAAGCTCGCTGGCATTCCCAACGTGCTACCTGGCGGGCAGGGTGATCTGACCGGCGCCGTGGTGTTCCAGAACCTCGATGACTTCGAGCCGCTGGCCGTGGTCAAGGCGGTGCCGCCGCTGAACGAGCTGTACACCGCGCGCACCGAGATCCGCATGGTGCAGGCGCGCTCGGAAACCGACGATACGCTGGCATTCCTGCTCGACAGCGTGGTGTCGCCGGTCGATGGTGGTCCGTTGCGCGATGCGCTGGTCAAGAGCTACGACCCTGCCGCTGGTGTCGATGCGTGGACGAAGGCCGCGGTCAAGCCGTCGGCCGTGAGCGACGCCGAGATCGACGCCCGCCTCTTGGCCGTGTGGGTGAATGACCTCAGCAGCGACGAAGACAAGGCGGCGGCCAATGGGCTGATCGGCCGCTTCGTCGCCGAAGTGGTTGCGCCGCTGGCCGCCAAGCTCAAGGCCGAGCCGGACTTCCAGGTCACCAAGGGCGCCACCGCGCTGATCGATGCCCGCGTGGCCGAGATCGACGAGGCGCTGTCGGTGCAGCTGTCCGCCATCATGCATGCGCCGAATTTCCAGGCCATCGAGGCCACCTGGCGCGGCATCTTCTATCTCGTGTCGCGGACCGAAACCGGTACCTTGCTCAAGCTTCGGGTGTTCAACGCCACCAAGGACGAGCTGCTCAAGGACATGGAGAAGGCGGTCGAGTTTGACCAGAGCACCATCTTCAAGCTGATCTACGAAGCCGAATACGGCACCTACGGTGGCGCGCCCTATAGCCTCTTGATCGGCGGCTACGAATTTGGCGGTGGCGCGCAGGACATCGAGTTCCTGAAGAAGATCACCGAAGTGGCCGCAGCCGCACATGCGCCCTTCGTCACCGCCGCGCATCCCGCGCTGTTCGGGCTCGACAGCTTCGAGAAGCTGGCGCGGCCGCGCGACCTGGCCAAGATCTTCGAAGGGGCCGACCTGCAGCGCTGGCAGGAATTCCGCCAGATGGAGGATTCGCGCTACGTCACGCTGGTGCTGCCGCACGTGCTGTTGCGCCTGCCCTATGGCGAGAAGACGCTGCCGGCCGAAGGGATCAACTTCAAGGAAGATGTTGCCGGCAACGACAACGGCAAGTTCCTCTGGGGCAATGCCGCCTATGTGCTGGCCGAGCGCATCACCAATGCCTTCGCGCTCTACAGCTGGACTGCCGCGATCCGCGGTGTCGAGGGCGGTGGCCTGGTCGAGGGCCTGCCGCAATACGTGTACGACACCGACGCCGGCACCCGCGAGCTGTTCTGCCCGACCGAAGTGTCGATCACCGATCGGCGCGAGAAGGAAATCAACGACCTTGGCTTTATCGCGCTGTGTCATTGCAAGGGCGCCGGCAAGGCGGCCTTCTTCGGCGGCCAGACGACCAACCTGCCGAAGAAGTATGTCTCCGACGATGCCAATGCCAATGCACGCATCTCCGCCATGCTGCCGTACATCCTCGCTGCCAGCCGGTTCGCGCATTACATCAAGGTGATCATGCGCGACAAGATCGGCACCTTCCTCACCCGCGGCAATGTCGAGGCCTTCCTCAATACCTGGATCGCGCAGTACGTGCTGCTGGACGACAACGCCACCCAGGAAGTGAAGGCGGCGTATCCGCTGCGCGAGGCGGGCATCGTCGTCACCGACGTGCCGGGCGAGCCGGGCGCCTACAAGGCCACGGTCTTCCTCAAGCCGCACTTCCAGCTTGAAGAACTCACCACCTCGATTCGCCTCGTGGCGAACCTGCCCAAGTAAGGAGCAATCATGGATTTGATACTTTTGCAGCCGGGCGATTCCGACATCTTCGGTGGCGAGAACAGCTGGGCCAACGGCGGTAGCCTGATCGACAACCAATGGCGCGACGAAGTGCTGGATCTGGGCCAATGCCTGGAACTGGTCTCGGTGCACCAGGGCATGAAGCAGCAGATCACCACCGACGTCAGCAACTCGGCCCGGACCTCCGGGCGTCCGATCATCACCGAGTTCACCTGCGTGAAGTACGTCGACAAGACCTCGGTGAAGTTCTTCGAGTATTGCCTGCGTGCACAGCCGCTCGACAAAGATCCGTCGAAGCCGACCAAGATCTACATCGCGCGCAACTCGGGCGACAAGACCGCGAACATCCTGACCATGTCGCTGCGCAACGCGCTGATCAGCGAGATCCAGTTCCAGTCGCACCCGGATGACATGCCGACCGAGCAGTTCAAGCTGTCGTTCACCGAGATCCTCTGGACCTACACGGTGCAGAAGGCCGATACGACCACCGCCGGCAACCTGTCGGCCGGCTGGTCCATCGCCCGCAACCGCCCCATCGGCCAGTTCACCGACTGATGGGCCTGACCGGGGCGGCTATGCCGCCCCGGCACACCGGAGGACACCGCATGCGATTCCTGTTCGAGCGCCTGGCCGGGCAACCGGCCCTGCCGACCGGGGGCGAGGAGCCGTTCGACCTTGCCGCCGCGGTCGCGGCCCAGATCCAGCGCCTGGTCGCCACGCGCGCCTGGGCGGGCGGCGATGGCGGCAGCCTGCTCGAATTCGGCCTGCCCGATGCGGTGGAAATCGGTTTGCACAACCGGGTGGAGCTGGAGCGCTATTGCGGCCGGCTCGCCCGCCTGATCACGCAATACGAGCCACGCCTTGCCGGCGTGGAAGTCAGCGTGGCCGCCACCCGCGGCCACTGGAATCCCTGGCAGCTGGTGGTGAGTGGGCGCCTGGCCGATAGCGGTCAGCTGCATCTGTTCCATTTCAACCTGCCGCAACACTGAACGGCCATGAACCACGACGGCACCCGGCTCAAGGACTACTTCCTGCGCGAACTGCATGCGCTGCGCGACGACGCAGCCGAGTTCGCCCAAGGCTATCCGCAGGCGGCGCAGGCGCTGATGCTGAACCGCGGCCCGAGCAAGGACCCGCACGTCGAGCTGCTGATGCAGTCGTTTGCCTTTCTCACCGGCCGGCTGCATTACCAGATGGAAGTCGGACAGGCCACGCTGCCCAATACCCTGCTGCACTTCCTCTATCCGCATCTGGAAGCGCCGGTGCCGTCGATGCTGGTGGCCGAGCTTGATGTCCAGCCGGATGCCGCCAACTTTGCCCAGCCGGTGGTGCTGGAGGCGGCGCGCTCGCTGTATGCCAATGCCAGCAACGATCTGGGCCAGAAACTCGCCTGCCGCTTCCGCAGCTGTGGCGCCGCGCCGCTGGTGCCGCTGGCGGTGGCCGAGGTCAAGCCGACGCCGACCGACGAGTTCGATTTCCTCAAGCACCAGGGCAATACCCGCACCGTACTGCGGGTGAAGCTCGATCGGCTCGGCGCGGAGCGGATGCAGGATCTGGCGCTCTCCAGCCTGCGCTTTTACATCAACACCGAATCGAAGAACGCCTGGCGGCTGTATGACGCGCTGGCGGTCAACCTGACCGGCATCACCGTGCGCGTGCGCGCTGCCGACGGCCACGTGCGGCTGCAGCACCTGCGGGCCGATGCGCTGGTCTGGGACGGCTTTGCCAACGACGAGGCCATGCTGCTGGCCAACCCGCATACCCACCCCGGTTACCGCCTGCTGCAGGAATACTTCGCCTTTCCGGAGAAATTCCTGTTCTTCACCGTATCCGGCCTCGATTTCGCCGGTGCCGAGGACAGCGCCGAGCTGCTGTTCCAGTTCGACAGCCCGCCCAACAAGGCGATCAGCTTCGAGCCGGACGTGCTCAAGCTCAACTGCGTGCCGCTGATCAACCTGTTCAGCCAGCGGATCGATCCGCTGCCGCTCGACCAGACCCAGTACGAATACCACCTGCACGGTGACATCCAGCACCACCGCTACACCGAGATCTACGCGATCGAGGAGCTGGTCTCGATCCGGCCCAATGCCAGCCCGCGGCCGATCGCGCCGTACTTCGCCATGGACGAAGCACAGAAGCTGGAGCAGCAGGACTACTTCTACGTGGCGCGGCGTGAGCCGAGCCAGCTGGCGCAGGTGCCGGGCACCGAGATCTTCATTTCCTTCCTCGATACCCAGTTCGATGTCGAAGTGCCGGCCGACGAGGTGATCGGGGGCCGCGCGCTGTGCACCAACCGCCGCCTGCCCGAGCAGCTGCGCGTGGGCGACGCGCTGCAGCTGGAAGGGGCGGGGCCGGTGGCCAGCGTGCGCATCGTCAGCAAGCCCACGCCGCACCAGACGCCGGCGCTGATCGGCAGCCGGCCGTGGGCGCTGGCGTCGCAACTGGCGCTCAACCACCTGTCGCTGGCCGAAGGGCCGCTGGCGATGACCGCGCTCAAGGACATGCTGTCGCTGCACGTGGGGCCGATGAGCATCCAGGGACTGAAGCAGATCGATGGCATCCGCAGCATCCATTGCCGCCCGGTGGTGCGCCACCTCGGCCGCGAAGGCTGGCGCGGTTTCGCCCAGGGCGTGCACCTGGATCTCGATCTGGACCGCAGCCACTTCGAGGATGCCAGTGCCGTGCTGTTCGCCGATGTGCTGCGCCGCTTCTTCGCGCTTTACGCCACCGTGAACACGCTGGTCGAGCTCGATCTTTCCACGCATGACGTCAAAGGGACGCTGAAATCATGGCCGCCGCTGATTGGCGCACAGCCCGTCCTCTGAAGACGGCGCTGGCCGACGAATTCGGCCGCTTCAACATCTTCCAGCTGGTGCGCCTGCTGCGCTGGCAGCCGCGCGCGCGCGGCGCCAACGGCACGCTGCAACCGCTCAAGCCGTGGGCGATCGACGAGCGCCTGCGCTTTCGCGGCGAGCTCTCGGCCGCTTTCCCTGGGCGCGAGGTCACCCGGGTGGTGAACCGCCGCCGCCCGCGCCGCCCGGTGGCGCAGGCACCGGAGCTGATCGAGCTCACCACGCCCAACTACTGCGTGGCCGGCGAACTGGGGCCCCTGCCGGAGCCGTACACCGAATGGGTGCGCGACGAATTGCGCGCCGGCGAACCGGCGATGGCGGCTTTCCTCGACCTGTTCAACCACCGTACCAATGCGCTGCGCCACCAGATCAAGGCGCGGCAGGAAGTCGGCCTCAACCACCTGGAACCCGCCGAGACCCGCTACGCGCAATACCTCGGCGCGCTGATGGGCGTGGGCCTGCCCGAGCTCGCGGCCCAGCTGCCGCTGCCGGCACGCGCCTGGCTGGGGCTGGCGGGCCTGCTGGCCAATTGCCGCAAGAGCGCCACCACCGTGGAGCACGTGCTGTCGCGCTATCTGGGTGTGCCCGTGGCGCTGACGCAGCTGATCGGCGCCTGGCGCAACATCGAGCGCGGTGACCGGCAGCTGCTCGGCCGCCATGGCAACCGGCTGGGCCGGGATTGCCTGGTCGGCGGGCGCTACTGGGATCAGCAGGCTCGGATCCGGCTCACCGTGGCCACGCTCGACTACGCCCGCTTTCGCGCGCTGCTGCCGCTCAGCCGGCAGGAAAACGGTTACGCCGCCTTCGCCGCGCTGGTCCATCTGCTGGTGGACCGCCGCGTCGACGTCGAGGTGGTGTTGCGGCTCGACACGCCGACCGCACCGCGCGCCACGCTGAACCGCGAGGAGGGCGGCAGCGCGATGCGGCTGTCGCAGACCGCCTGGCTCAGCAGCGCCGATGCCGCGGCCGATGCGGCCGCGCGCGCGGTGACTTTCCTGATTCCGGCGTATCCGGCCAAGGGAGACGGACGATGAACGATCGCGTGGTGCCGCGCATCGCCGAGGCCATCGGCGGCATGAGCGTGGCGCAGTCCGAACCGCAGGGGCTGTTCCTCAACGCGGCGATCTTCCTGCCCGGCCGCATCGTGTCGCGCGAGACCTTCCGCCTCACCAGCTTCTCCGGCCAGGAAGGCGTATCCGAGCCGTTCGAGTTCCAGCTGGAGCTGCACGGCAACACCGAGGCGACGACGCAACAGCCCATGCGCTTCACCGACCTGATCGGCCGCCCGGTCACCGTCGGCGTGGCCTATCCGGGTGTGGCCGGCCAGCATACGGCGCCGGACGACTTCATCGATGCGGTGAATGGCCGCGCCAACAACCGCGCCAGCGTTTCCTACTTCAACGGCATCGTCACCGCCTTCGCCATGGAGGATCAGGGCGTCTACCGGGCGACGATGAAGCCGGCGCTCTACAAGCTCACGCTGACCAACCGCTACCAGATCTACGCGCACCAGAACGTGCGCCAGGTGATCGAGGAGCTGATGCGCCGCCATCGCGTGGCCTACTCGGTGGAGGCGATCAAGGGGCTCGATGCCTCCGGCCGCGAGAACCTGGCCGAATGCCGGGTGCAGGACTGGCTACAGGCGGGCGAGAGCGACTACGAGCTGTTGCGCCGGCTGATGGCCAAGGCGCATGTCTACTACTACGTGCGCCACGAGCCGACTGGTCACACCGTGGTATTCGCCAACCGCCCGGACTACCCGCAGGTGCATGCCGATCGCCGCGCGCTGCGCTACACCGCCACGCTGACCGACGAGGTGGGCCAGCACCAGCCCGACCTCGTGGTGCAATACAACTACCAGATGTCGCTGCAGGCCAGCGGCGTGACTGGCAGCGCAGTGCGCCAGGAGGCGGCGTGGGAGCGCGATGCGGTGGCGGTGCCCACCGCCTACCACTACCAGCCGTTGGCGGACAGCGGCGAGCTGCCGTTCCACCAGTACAAGATCTACCAGTACGGCTACAGCAGCAACGAGCTGCAGGAATATGCCGAGAATACCCAGCTCACGCTGGAAACCGCCGCGAGCCAGCTCTCCGGTGCCAGCACCTGCGCCTTCTTCCACGTGGGCCACCAGTTCGCCCTCACCGACCAGCCGTGGAGCGCCAACCCGGATCCGGTGCGACCTTCGCTGAACGAGCGCAACTTCGTGCTGACCTCGGTGAAGCACGACGCCAGCCTCGACGGCAGTTACCAGAACCAGTTCCAGGCCTGCGTGGCGGACGGCCTGATCACACCGTTCTCGCTGGCGGACACGCAACAGGGTGCGGTGCTGGCGGTTGTGGTGCCGCCACCCCCGCCTTCCGACTGGCGCTATTACGACAAGAACGTCTACAACCCGCAGAACGCCCCGCTGCTCGACAGCCGCGGCGACCAGTCCAAGCTCGACGCGCGCGGCGTGTTCGTGCGCTTCACCACCGAGGAGAACGCGCCATCGGTGTGGGTGAAGCTCTCGGCCAGCATGCAGACGGTGCCCGAGTACGGTGTGACGGTGACCATCACCCGGGCGCAGGACGAATCCGAGCTGCCCGAGGTGCAGAGCATCGTCCAGAGCAACGGCAACAAGGTGATCATGCCGTCGACCTGGACTGCCGGCAGCCATACCGGCAACAGCTATTCCACCAGCTACGGCGACAGCAAGCGCATCAGCTACGGCATCAATTCCAAGTACGACCTGCCGGCGGCCATCAATATCGTCACCGCCGCCTACGATCGCGGCGTGTTCAAGGATGCCGGCTACTCGCAAGGCGCCGGCTACAACTACAGCACCTCCGAGAGCCGCGAGACCGGCATCCTCTCCGAGAGCTGGAGCTATGGCTGCGGCTACAGCAACAGCTGGGCCAAGGAGAACAAGAGCTTCTCGGCCATCGGCCGCACCTACAGCGAATCGGTGATCGGCGACAGCAGCACCTCGCTGCAATCGACCGAATCGTCGCACCCGCAAGCGGCGGGCGCGGTGCAGGCCGGCGTGAACAAGGTGATCGGCGACAGCTACAACAGCAACGACGTTACCGGCAACAGCACCGCCATCAGCAACACCATCGGCAACTCCAGCTCGACCAGCACCCAGACCGGCAACGTGACGCGCAACGACACGCACACCGGCAATGTCGACAGCAACAATCTGCAGATCGGCAACAGCACCTCCAGCAGCGTGCAGATCGGCAATTCGACCGGTTCGCAGATACTGCTCGGCAACAGCGACAACGTCAGCGTCCACCTGAACGACAGCGCGTTGTCGATGGTGGTGCAGGACATGCGGATCAACACGGTGGGCGCCAGCGTCGGTGTGAGTGCCACTGGCAGCAGCAGCAGCATGTCGATGGTCGGGATGTCGATGTCCGTCAACGCCGTGGGCAGCAACATCAGCCAGGACGCGGTGGGCATGGCGATGAGCGATTCCATGACCGGCATGCGCATGTCCAATTCGATGACCGGCATGGTGATGGACAACAGCGTGCTGGGGATGAGCGTGTCGAGCAGCGTTGCCGGCATGACCGTCTCGGACAGCACCGTTGGCATGTCGCTGCAGACCAGCACCGCGGGGATGAGTACCTCGATCAGCAATTCCGGCATCTCGAACAGCTTCGAATTCACCGGCGGCGGCATCCAATACAGCAACCGGCCGGCCAAGCCCGAGATGGAAACCAAGAGCGTGACCATCAACATCATGGTCGGCGTGAAGATCTATCTGTGAGCCGGCGATGAAGACGATCAAGCCCCTCACCCTCGGCATCCTGCACCGGCCCTACACGCTGGGTGGCCGGCACCGCTTCACCATCGCCGCGCTCGGCTTTTTCCGGCTGGGTCAGGACAACCCGCGGTTCCTGCCGGAAAACCTGCAGTGGCCACGGGTGTTGCCGCTGCTGCCGGCGATGCAGCCGCTCGACGAGGTCTGGCCGAAGGCACAGGGCGAAGTACTGCTGTGCGGTTCGGCCCATGCTGCGGGTGGCAGGCCGGTTGCGGCCATGGACGTGAACCTTCGCTGCGCCGGCATCGACAAGACACTGCGCGTGACCGGCGATCGCGAATGGCTGTACGGGCTGGTGCCGCTGTTCCAGATCGGCAAGCCGCAGCCCTTCATCGAGATGCCATTGACCTGGGAGCGCGCCTTCGGTGGCCCGCGGCATCCGGGCAACCCGGTGGGTTGCGGCTATGCCCCCAATCCGCTGGCGGCCTTCGTCGGCGCCAATCATGGCGCCATGCCGAATGTGGCGGCCGTCGATGCACCGGTGCGCGGCCATCTGCGGCGGCTGGCCCCGCAGGGCTATGGTCCGGTGGACCTGCGCTGGCAGCCGCGCAGCCGCCACGTCGGCAGTTACAAGGCGCACTGGCTGGCTCATGAGGCACCGGGCCTGGCCGGGGACACGGGGCGTGATTTCTTCCAGCGCGCACCGGAAGACCAGCGCATTGCCGGCTATTTCCAGGGCGGCGAAGCCTACCGGATCGAGGGCATGCATCCGGATTCACCGGTGATCGAAGGCACGCTGCCCACGCTGTCGGCCCGCGCCTTCGTGCAGCGGGAAGGTCAGCCGTTGTCGGCGCTGGAGGAAGTGGCGTTGCACTGCGATACCGCATGGTTCTTCCCCGGCGAGCAGCTGGGGCTGATGGTGTGGCATGGCGAGACCGCGATCGAAACCGCCGAAGGGCTGGACATCGCCACCGCCATGGTGGCCTACGAGGCCGCGCACGATACGCGCTCGCTGGCGGACTACCGCGAGGTGCTGGCGCTGCGGCTCGATCCGGAAACCGCCGCGCAGCACGCCTTCAACGAATCACAGCTCGCGGCAAGCTTCACCCCGGCGCTGGCGGCCGAACGGGCCACGCGCAAGGCAATCGCACAGGCAGGCCAGCAGGCCCAGCGTCAGGCCCAGCTGGACGAGCTGGATGCCGAATTCTGGCGCGAGGCCGGCATTGCGCCACCGGCGGACCACCAGCCGCCCCGCGCCGAACAGGCCGACTTCCCCACGCTGAGCGCCGAGCAGGTGGCCGAGAGCGATTTCGACCTCACCGAGATGGTCGCACGCGCCAAGGCGATGGCGGACGCCGTGCAAGCCAAGGCCGATGCCCAGCAGGCGGAATTGGCCGCGATGCCGCAGCCACAACCCCAAGCCAAGGACCTGCGGGTGCAGCAGCAGGAGGTGTATGCCCGAGCCAGCCTGCCGGCGCTGGATTTGCTGCCGCCGGGCGTGGCACAACCGCAGCTCGATGCCGAGACCGAGGCGCTGGCGGCGGCACTCGACAATGCTGTGGCCAATGGCGCGCCGATCTCACCCGCGCAACTGGCGCAGGCCCGGGCCGGTCTGGCCGAACGGGCCGCGCGTGATCGTGCTGCCCGCCGCGCCGCACCCAAGCCGGCAGGCCAGCCCTTGCCGCCGGAGCTGGCGCGCTGGCTCGGCAACCTGGCGCTGCAATGGCTGCGCGGCGGTGCCTCGCTCGCCGGGCGCGATCTCGCGGGCGCCGATATCTCTGGGCTCGATTTCTCCGGTGCCGACCTGCGCGAAGTGATGCTGGAACACGCCAACCTGAGCGGCACCCGGCTGACCGGTGCCAACCTTGCCGGCGCCGTGCTGAGCGGCACGCGGCTCGATGGCGCCGACTTCAGCGCATGCCGGCTGGCCGGCGCCAACCTGTGCGGCAGCCACGGTGCGTCGATCGACTTCAGCGGTGCAGACCTTACCGGGGTGCTGGCGCTGGAGGCTGCGTGGCCGCAGGCCAAGCTGCTCGGTTGCCTGCTCAAGGACTGGGTGGCGCCGCACATCATGCTCGATGGGGCCGACCTCTGCGGCGCCCGGCTGGAGACGGCGCTGTTGCTGGGTGCCCAGGCGAACGGCAGCCGTTGGCACGGTGCGATGCTGGACAAGAGCGTGCTGCTCACCGCCGCGCTGGCCGATGCCGATTTCAGCGGTGCGCAACTGGTGCGCACCACCTTACTCGATGCCAGCCTGCCGCGCAGCCGCTGGGATGGCGCGAGCTGGACCGCCTGCCCGCTGGGCGGCAAGGCCGATTGGCAGGGCGCATCGCTGCGTGCAGCCAGCGCGTCGGCCAGCTCCTGGCGTGGTGCGGCCATGCAGGGTGCGGATCTCGGTACATCCCGATTGATCGGTTGCGACTTCGGCGAGGCCGACTTGAGCGGCGCCGATCTGGCCGACGGCGTGTTCGCGCGGTCGTTGTTCATGCAGACCCGGCTCAGCGACGCCCGCGCACACCGCGCCGACTTCTATCAGGCACTGCTGCGGCAAAGCGATTGCCGCCGTGCCGACTTCACCGAAGCCAACCTCGTCCAGGCCGATTTCTCGGGCGCCGACATCGGCGATGCGCGCTGGACCGGAGTCAGGCTGGAAGCGAACCGGAGGGTGGCATGAGCGACGCACGCTGGGCAGACATCGAGAAGGCGATGCGGCTGGGGCGGCCGCTGGCCAAGGCCAACTTCGCCGGCCTTGACGCGCGTGGCCGCTCGCTCGCCGGCCTGGTGTTCCAGCAGTGCGTGCTGATCGGTGCCGATCTCACCGGCGCCGATCTTGCCGGCACCACCTTCATCGAGTGTGACCTGACCGGCCTCGATGTCAGCCTGGCCCGGCTCCACACCACGCATTTCATCCAGTGCGCACTGGCCGGATCGCGCTGGGCGGGCGGGCACTACGAGCTGGTATCGCTGATCGAGTCGGACCTGAGCGCCAGCGACTGGCGCGGCGCCACGCTGGCGTTGTCGTCGCTGGTACGTTGCAAGCTGACGAGAATGGATGGCACGCGGCTCACGCTGCTGCGCTCGGCAGTGCTGGAGGGGGAGGCCACCGGGCTGCGGCTCGACGGTGCGCGGCTCGACCAGGGCGTGCTGCAGGACCTCGACCTTACCCATGTCTCGATGGCCGGGATCAGCGCCGACGTCGCCGTGCTGCTCAATGCGAATCTGGCTGGCAAGCCGCTGGCCGGCGCCACGCTGACCCGCTGCACGCTGATGGGTGCCGACCTCACCGGCACCGATCTCACCGGGGCCACGCTCACTGGTTCCAACCTACGCCAGGCCAAGTTGCAAGGCACCCGGCTGGTCGATGCCTGCGCCGCCAACCTGCTGCTGCTGGGCGCGGAGCTATGCGACGCCGATTGCAGCGGCGCAGATCTCTCCGGCGCCATCCTGCAGGAGGCCAGCGTGGCCCGCTGCCGGTTCGACGGCGCTCAGCTTGCCAAGAGCGTATGGACCGGGGCACGGCTGGAGCGGGTATCGCTTGCCGGTGCCGACTGTACCTTTGCCCGGTTCGATCACGCGCGCGGGCAATACCTCGATTTCGCGCAGGCACGCTTCGATCACGCCAGCCTGCACAACGCCGATTTCAGCCACTGCGATTGGCGCGGCGCACGCCGCCGCGGCACGCGTGGCACCGATTCATTCCTGCTGGCCGCCGAGGCCGGCCTTTTGGAGGCCGCATGATGCAACTCCACGACCGCTCGACCACCACCGTCATGCCGGCGCTGGCCGATGCGTTGATCGCCGTCGCACTCGATGATGGCCGCTTCCTGCTCGACGACGGCCGGATCGCCAGCCAGGCAGCATCCTGCCTGCTGGCGCCGCAATCGGGGGACCGCGCCCTGGTCGCGGCCTGCGCTGGCGGCGAGTGTTTCGTCGTCCACGTGCTCACGCGCTCGGGCGACGAGGCGGTGCTGTCGGTGCCGGGGACACGGCAACTGGCGATCAACCAGCCCAGTATCGCCTTCAACGCCGCCGAGACGATCCGGCTGCGCGCGCTGGGCGACGTGTCGCTGTCGTCCGCTACCGGCACGCTCACGCTGAACGCCCGCAACCTCTTCACCACCGTCACCGACACCCTGGTCGAGCAGACCCGCCACTACGTCGGCCGCGCCGAGCAATACCTGCTCGATGCACGCCAGCTGCTGCGGCTGCATGGCAAGCAGGCGCTGATGACAGCGGAGAAGGACGTGAAGGTCGACGCCGACCGGATCTCGATGGGTTGAGGAGCCAGCCGCCATGTTTGCCAATGTGAATCTCGGGGTGATGAATTTCGCCTTTCCCGACGTGTGCAAGGTGCCCACGCCGGTCGGACCGATTCCGCTGCCGTTTCCCAACATCGCGATGTCGGTCAGCCATATCCCGTCGGTGTTCAACATCCTGTTCGGCGGGGGGCTCGCCGAGAACATGCTGACCCAGGGCACGATCAGCAATGGGGACGAGCCGGGCCTCGCCACCGGGCTGATCTCCAATGTGGTGATCGGGCCGGACCGCCAGGTGCTCGGCAGCTTCAAGGTGCTGGTGTCGGCGGTGTTCGCGATGCGGCTCACCTCGCTGTCGCTGCAGAACGGCATGCTGCCGAACACCGTGGGCGCCTCGCTCACGCCGGCGCAGTTCCGCGTGATCCTCTTGGGGTGAGCCGATGAACCGCGTCCTTGTCCTCGTCCTCGTCGCGCTACTCGCCGGCTGCACCACCGTGAAGAAGTGGGTGTACGGCGATCCGCTGCCGGCCGAGGTGAAATCGGTCCGCGTTGTCGCGGAGCTCGGCGCCAATGGCGACAGTGCCACGGCGCTCGATCTGGTCTTCGTCTACGACGCGAGCGCGTTGCCGGTGCTGCCCAAGACCGGGCCGGAATGGTTTGCCGGCAAGCGCGCGCTGCAGGCGAGCCTCGCCACCGCCATCGATGTGGTGCCGCTGGAGGTGCCGCCTGCCACGGTGATCGCGGCGGCGCCTTTGCCCCGCCGTCATGGCAAAGCCATTGCCGTCTACGCCTATCCGAACTACGTCGCCGCGGCTGGTCAGGCCGTCGGCAACCTCACCCCGTTCAAGCGCCCGACCGTGCGGCTGATGCCCGACACCGTCGAATTCCGCGACGACGCCAACTGAAAGGGACAGATCATGGAGCAATACACCACCCTGCCGGATCCGCTGCAATGGTCGGAAGGGCTGATGCTGTCGCCGCAGCACCTGCAGCAGCACGACATCTACCTGCAGGCGCAGCTCACCCACCGGCTGATGAGCCTGACGCCGCATTTCTGGGGCGTGCGCCGGCTGGAGATCGATGCACTGCGCGTGGCGAGCGGCACGCTGCGCGTCACCGAGCTCGAATGCATCCTGCCCGATGGCCTCGCCATACTGTTCCCCGGCCACTATGGCCATGCCTCGCTGGAAGTGGACATCGCCAAGCCCTTGTCCGAACGCGCCGGGGCGCAGCGGGTGTGGTTGGTGGTGCCAGCGCGAGGCACCACCGCCGCCACGCTGGGTAGCGCGGTGCAGCGCTTCGATCCGGTGTCGGGCGAGCTTGCCGCCGACGAGAACACCGGCGAAGGCCAGGTGCCGATCGAGCGGCTGCGCGCGCGCATCAGCCTGTTCGTCGGCAACGATGTGCCGGCGCGCTATATCGCCTGCCCGATCGCCGAGGTGGAGCGCGACGACAAGGGCCTGCTGCGGCTGACCCGCTACCACCCGCCGATGATGCGCATGGATGCCTCGGCCTTCCTCAAGGAACAGGGGCTGTCGTGGCAGTTGCGCCTCTTGATGCAAGAGCTGTGGACCAAGGCGCGCACGCTGGCCGGTGATCGCCAGGATGGCCAGCACGAGGACCTGCCGAGCGAGCAGCACCGCGCGCTGGCGGCCGCGCGCCACCTGGCGATGGGCTTGCCTTCGCTGGAAGTGGCGGTGGCTGCTGGCGACATCCACCCGGTGCTGCTGTATCGCGCACTGATGCAGATGGTCGGCGCGGTGTCGTCGATCGGCGCCAACCCGATTCCGCCGATCCCCGATGCCTACCGCCACGACGACTGCGTGGCGCAGTTCGATACGGCGATGGGCTATATCCGCGACAAGCTGGCGCTGGTCGATACCGCCTACGATTGCCAGCCGTTCGCCCGCGTCGGCGATGCCGGCTTCGCGCGCCGGCTGCCGGACGATGCGACCGAGGTGCTGATCGAGCTCAAGCCGCGCGCCGGGCAGACGCTGTCCGAGATCGCGCACTGGCTGGGTGAATGCCGGATCGGCAGCGACGAGTTGATGCCGGTGCTGCAGACCCGCCGCCTGCCCGGCGCCACAGTGCGACCGCTCAGCCCATCCGAGATCGTGGCGCGCAAGCTCAAGACCGGCGGCGCCTTCTTCGTGGTGCAGAACGAGCAGCTGGAGATCGACGGCGACCTCGCCGATGCCTACCGCCCGGGGCGCTCGCTGCTGATCCAGGGCATGGCCAACCTGCATATGCCGGCGGCCATCCTGCTTTACCGCAGCAAGATCCCGACGCTGACGCAGCGCCTGCCGGAGCCCGTCCATGGCTGATCCTGCGCAAGCCTCCCATTTCCTGCTGGGCTGCTTCGCCGAATTCTACGAAGAGGTGGCGAGCATCAAGCTTGCCAACGAGCAGGGGAGGCTGCCCGGCTATCTCGCGGTCGGCGACGAGCCGCCGCCGACGCGCGGCGTCGACCTGGCTGCGCGGGTCAGCGCGCGACTGATGGAGGTGCTGGGCCGGCAGACCCGCCGCGTGCGCGAGAACGGCTCGGATGCCGACGGCCGCGCCTACGCCATCGCGCAATACGTGATGGCAGCGCTGGCCGACGAGATCTTTATCCTCGAGCTCGACTGGCCGGGCCGCGAGCCCTGGCTGCACGTGATGCTGGAATACAAGCTGTTCCGCACCCACAACGCCGGCCGCCGTTTCTTTGAGCTGGCGAACAAGCTGCTGCAGACCCGCGCCGGCACGCGCAACCTGTTGCATGTCGATCTGGCCGCGGTGTTCCTGCTGGCCTTGCAGCTCGGGTTCAAGGGTCAGTATCGCGGCCGGCACTGGGATGCGGCGCTCAAGGCGCTGCGGCAGAAGCTGCACCGCTTCGTCGAAGGCCGCTCGCAAGAGCGCGACGACGGCCATCTGTTCTGGCAGGCCTACGAACACACCCAGCGCGGCGAAGACAAGCGCCTTGCGCCGTTGCGGCCCTGGCTGATCGCGCTGGCGATCGCCGCGGGCATCTATCTCGTCGCCTCGAAAGCGCTGTGGTTCTGGTCGCTGCAGCCCATCGAAGCGCTGTTGCAGCAAAAGAGCGAACAAAGGACAGACAGGTGAGCACGCTTTTCATCGGCCTTCTCGTCGCCGCCTGCGTCGTCGCACTGATCACGGTGTGGCTGATCTGGCGGGCGCGCAAGCCCATGCCCATCTCCACGGTGAGCACCAGCGAACGCAAGAACAAATCGCTGAAGGAGCGCCTGCTGGGCCTGGTGCAGACGCTCGACTACATTGGCACGCGCCGCGAATGGCGCTACCGCGAGCCGTGGGTGCTGCTGCTGGGCGAGCAGGGCGCGGGCAAATCCAGTCTGGCGGCCTCGCTGTCGCCACACCTGCGTCGCGACATCGGCGATCGCGAGAAAAGGCTGCATGCCAAGGGGTGTGAATGGCACTTCCTGCACCACGGCGTGTTGATCGATACCGACGGCAAGCTCGCCAACGCGCCGGCCGACAGCAAGGAGGCGCGCGAGTGGACCGCCACGCTGGTGGAGATCAGCGACCAGCGGCCCGAGCGCGCCATCGACAGCATCGTGGTGGTGGTGTCGGCACCGGCGCTGGCCAGCGCCAGCGCCGAGACCCGCGACGCAATGGCGGACCGGGTCTACCGCCAGCTCTACCAGGTGCAGGAGCGGTTCGAGTTCCTGCTGCCCGTCTACGTGGTGGTCAGCCAGTGCGACGGTATCGATGGCTATGCCGCCTACTGGCAGGCGCTGGGTGAGCGCGACGATCCGGCTTCGCGCAATCGCCGGCAACTGGTTGGCTGGTCGGCGCCCGCCGTTGCCGAGGGCGCCACGCCCAAGGAATGGGCCGAGGACGCGATGGACGCGATGTACGAGCGGCTGAAGACGCTGCAGCTCGATACCGCCGCCGAGAGCGACCAGATCGCCGACGCCGATCGCTTCTTCCTGTTCCCACGCCACTTCCAGCAACTGCGCGATCCGTTGGGGCAGTGGCTGTCAGTGGTGTTCCGCGGCTCGGCCTGGCATCCGGGTTTTTATTTCCGCGGCGTGTATTTCACCGGCAGCAGCGAGGCCAATGGCCAGCCGTCGAGCTCGGGCGAGCGCTGCACCAGCGTCGAGTTCGTCGACGCGCTGATCGACGACAAGGTGCTGGCCGAGCCAATGCTGGCGCGACCGGCGCGCACGGGGGTGTGGTCGCGCAACCGGGTGATCCGCAAGCTCCAGGTGGCGGGCATCGTCGGCTTTCTGCTGCTGTGCGTGGGGCTGGTGTGGTCCACCGTACGGCTGCAGCACCAGGTGCAGACGCTCAAGCATTCGCTGGAGATCGTCGAGCGCGTCAGCAGCGAGT
Source organism: Chitinolyticbacter meiyuanensis (assembly GCF_008033135.1). Classification (NCBI taxonomy): domain Bacteria; kingdom Pseudomonadati; phylum Pseudomonadota; class Betaproteobacteria; order Neisseriales; family Chitinibacteraceae; genus Chitinolyticbacter; species Chitinolyticbacter meiyuanensis. The sequence continues at coordinate 3,246,782 of NZ_CP041335.1, read as the reverse complement.
GCGCCAGCACCGAACAGGTGTACGCGCTGATCCGGCAGATGACGCGCATCGATACCAATCTCACCTACCTTGCCATTCCCGTGTCGTGGTTCGACGGTCGCGCCACCAGCCAGAGCGCGCGCTATATCGCCGAGGAAGGCTTCAACGAAGTGATCATGCCCAGCATCAGCTGCTACCTGGGCAAGCGCGCGCAGCACCTGTTCGAGGACAGCCAGAAATCTATCCTCGGCAACGACAGCCTGGGCTACTTCGAGGCGCGCGACCGGCTGGAGAGCAACCTCAAGCGGCTGATCGAGCTGGAAACCAACCTGTCGCGCTTCGAATACATCGAGAAGGCAAGCAGCCCGGCCGATAACCCCCGCGTGATGAAGGAGTTCGCCGATCTGGCGCGTTACGCCTATGGCAAGCCGTTGCCGGACGAAGTACGCAACGAGCGCGGTGCGTTCTCGGCGGCGCTGGCAGCGGTGCAGGGCGATCTGAAACCGCCGTTGCCACAGGCGATGCGTACGCAACTGGCCCGGGAATATGGGCTGCAGGCCGAGCTGGTGCAGCAGCAGTTGCAGAAATCGGTACAGGCCGGTGGCCAGTTGCTCGAATCACTGCAGGCGCAGAAGGAACCCATTCTGCAGAACACGCGTGATTTCACGCAGTGGCTGAGCTGGATACGCAGCGAATGGTTGCAGCCGGGCAAGGGTGCCGATCCGTGTGCGCGGATCCAGGCACGCCTGCGCGCCGATTTCATCGCGCTGGAGCAGCGCAACCACGACTACGCGCCGTTGTTCGCCAACCTCGCGCAGTTTGACGAAAACAGCTGCACCCGACCGGCGATGACGCAGCTGGCCGACATGCAATTGCCGCCCTACGGCCTGTTGTTCACCCAGCAGGGCAGCGGCCTGTTGTTGAACCCGGCGTTGGAGGACGAACTGCTCGGTCTCTCCACGCTCGTCAATCTCAACTTCATGCAGGTGGTCAGCCCGCGGCCGTTCCAGTGCCTGTCCGCCAGCGTGGGCTGGCGTCCGGCGATGGTGAACGCTGCCACCAACTACGTGGCCGAGTACCAGCGTTTCAAGGCCAAGCAGCCCAAGGACGACACGCTGCCCGACTACACGCGTCCCATGTACGACCGGCTGGCGCGCCGCGCGCTGCAGAACGTGCTTGACGACACGCTACGCCAGGCCCAGTTGCCGGCCAGTAGCGATGCCATGCTTACGCTGGTGTCGAGCGAAGCCTTGTCGCAGGCCGATGCGCAACTGGCGCGCGAAAGCGAGGACATGTCGCACGTGGTCGACCCATTGCTCGGCGTGCTGCGGCTCTACGAGCAGCTGGGCTTCACCGCCAGCGGCGCGCAGGTGACCCAGTGCGCGCGGGATTACGCGGCGGACAGCCTAGCGCGCGTTGACGCGCTGGCCAGCCAGAGCCGGCTGTACGACCCGACCCAGGGCCCGCTCGATGGCCAGTTCTTCGCGCTGGGCTCCACCCCGGTGGTGAAGGACTACCTCGCGCGGCAGGTCTCGCGCGGCGGGGTGCTCGCCGGCTACGCCCAGCCCTTCGTGGTGCTGCTGCAGAACGCTGGCGTGGTCGACGAATCGCAACGCGCCAATCCGCAGACGGCGGAGTACTGGACCAACACCATCGGCGAGCTCAATCGCTACGTGCAGTTCAAGGAGCCCAACGGCCAGGTCGGCCACCTGGACGACCTGTTCCTCAAGCAGTTCGAGACGCTGAGCTACGAGAATTGCCGAAAGACGCTGGCCGACTACAAGGCGCCCGAGTACGGCAACGACCTGTTCTCGATCCGCCGCCAGGCGCTGGAGCAGAAGGTGACGCTGCGCTGCAAGGACCAGCGCCAGGCCGCGGCCGCCGAAACCTGGGGTGATTTTGCCGAGCGCTTCAACCGCGAGCTGGCCGGTCGCTACCCGTTCGGCCCGCTGACTGCACGCGATGCCTCGCTGGCCACCGTGAAGCGCTTCTTCGTCGACTATGACGCCCAGCGCGCCAAGCTCGAACAGCTGCTGGACGACGTGCCGGTCGAGCACCTGCAGGCGGCCAACGGGTTCCTTGATGGGCTCGACGCGGCCAACGACTTCTTCAAGAGCACGCTGACCGCGGGCGACGTGAGCCTGCCGGTGCAGCTCGACCTCGCCTTCCGCGCGCAGACCGCCGATGCCACGGGCAGCGAGCAATTGCTGAACTGGACCATGACCAGCGGCGAGCGTCAGGCCGGATTCCCCAACCGCAACACCAACCTGCCGTGGCCATGGGGCCAGGTGCTGGTGCTGGACCTGCAATGGGCCGACCGCTCGGTATGGCGGCCGTTTGCCGATGCACGTCAGCCGGATCTGACGGTGGACGGGCAGGTGGCGAGCTTCGTTGCCACCGGCGACTGGGCGCTGTTGCGCATGATCCGCAGCCATGCTCCGCGCGGCGTGGTCGGCCGCGACCCGACCGATCCCACCCGGCTGTTGCTGGAATTCAACGTGCCGACGGCCAATCCCGGTCAGCCCGACGGCCGCACCGAGCAGCGCACCATGCGTGCCTACCTCGGCGTGAAGCTCTCCGGGGTCGACCCCAAGACCAAGGCCGCGCAGCCACTGACGCTGCCGGCTAACTTCCCGCAGCGGGCACCGCTGCTGTGGCGATAACCCTTCATCATCAAACAGGAACTCAGCACCATGGCCTCATCAGGTAGCGGTGGAAAACCCGGCGGATTGAACCCCAATGCCCCCGAATTCAAACCGATTGCGTCGCCGCCGCCCCCGCGCTTCTTCAGCTACACCAGGGAGTTCTCCACTGCTGCGCAGCAGCAGGCGGGTCGCGGCCGCTCGTATTCATTCGGGGTGTTCGATGCCGCAACCAATACCCGCTTCAACCGCGCTCACCAGCATGTGGACGATTTCGCGGGAGGCAATCACGACGTCCGTCCCAAGCCCCCCGCTTTCGGCGCACCAGGGCAGTACGACGCCGGCAATGTCACGCATTTCCAACCGCTGTAGGGCCCGACAGGGCTGTGAACAAGGAGCCGGATCATGGCTTTGAAATCCGATATCGACGAGCGCGTACACAGCTACTGCACCGACCAGCTCTCCATGTCCTTCGACGCCTTGCTCGCGCCGATCTCGGCCGAGCAGCCTACCGGTGCCGCGCTGCGCAATGGCGCCATCTACCGCCAGATCGAGGAAGCCCGCCGTGCCGACGATGCCACGCTGCCGCAGGGCGCCTGGGAGCACGAGCTCAAGCGTGCCGACTGGGATCGCGTCTCCGAGCTTGCCGCCGGTGCCATTGCGCGCGAGAGCAAGGATCTGCAGCTTGCCGCCTGGCTGCTGGAGGCCGAACTCAATCGCAACGGCTTTGCCGGCATCGCCTGCTGCCTCGCGCTGATCGACGGGCTGTGCCAGCGCTATTGGGATGGCCTCTACCCGGCAGCGCCCGATGGCGACCTGGACTACCGCGCCAATGTGCTGCGCTGGTTGAACGACAAGCTGTTGCCCGCGCTGCGCCGTATTCCCCTCACCGCTACCGGCCGCGACCGCGACTACACCTGGGCGGACTGGGACCAGGCGCGGCGCAACGAACAGCTCAAGGCATCCGGCGGGCGCAATGCCCCACCCATGGAAGGCGCGACCCAAGCCGAGTTGAACGCGGCGGTCTCCGCTACCGGTAGCGATGCCTATGGCTGGCTCTACTGCACGCTGAGCGACGCGCTCGCCATCGCCGACGCGCTGACCGAAACGCTGGACGCGCGCTTTGGCGACGACGCCCCCAGCCTGCGTACCTTCACCGGCCTCCTCGAGCAGATCCGCAGCGTGATCGCCGCCGAACTGAAAAAACGCGGCATCGATGCCAGTGCCCTGCGCTTTGCCGAAGCCGCACCGGAGCCGCATCACCAGATGGAAACGCCGCAAATCGAAGAAGACGATTTCTACCCGCCGGTCGGCGGCCCGCTCGGCCCCATTTCCGGTCGCAACGAAGCCTATGCCCGCCTCGCCGAGGCAGCCGACTACCTGATGCACATCGAACCGCACAGCCCGGTGCCCTACCTGATCCGTCGCGCCATCGAGTGGGGCAACCTTAACACCGTCGAGCTGTATCAGGAGGTGTTCCTGCGCCTCGGTGGGCAGTTGAGCGTGTTCGAGATGCTGGGGCTGACTCCCAATGACGGTAAATCTTGAGCCAGCAACGACTTACACCGGCCCAGGCTGGATACGGAGACAAACATGGACAGCAAAGCAAGCAAGCGCAAAACCAATACAACCCCACTTCCCAGTGTTAGTGCCTTCACGGGGCGCGAAACGGTGGGCAACACGGTGTACACCGCGCCGAAAACCGATTTCACCGGTGCCAAGGATGGCTTGAGCAGCTATCCGCACCTCACCCACAAAAGTGATACCCGCGAGGCGCATTTAACCGATGTGCGTCTGCTGACCACGGTGAAGGTGGGTGAGAACGATTTCAACATCCATGAACGCTTCCACCTTGACGATAAGCATGGCAGCTCGCCGAAGCATGACCGATTTCTGGCTACCGATAACAGCGGCAAGGTGTTTGGCGCCACGATGAAGCTGGAGCCCACAGGTTCGCGGCCCTTGCCCAAGAAACTGGAAGCGCCGCGCCGCGACTCCCCACTGTTCGACCCCAAACACCTGGAGTTCGCGAAGTTCAACGTGCTGAGTGAAGACGACAAGCACCCGCCGCTCAGCCCCCGCACTCAACGGCGCACCTTGGAGCAGAAATAGCGATTGACGCGTGATGCATCCCGATCATGTGCGTTCGGTCGTGATGGTTGAGCGAGGGATCGGTAGCGCGGTGAGCATTATTTCTGAATGGGGTAGAAATCAATGGCACGGCAGGTGGAATGAAATGCAAGCCAATTTTTCGGTGTGGCAAGTTTGAGTTTTCTTGTGAAAGGGAGTTGATATGGACAGCGGAAAAGGTAGTGGAAAGTTTTCTTTCAGTTGGCCGAGTTTCGAGGGGACTTTGAAACACTTCAAACTTCAATCAGGTTCGGTGGCGCATAACGACGCCAGCGGGGGCTACACCGCGGTTGACGGCCCCAAGGCAATGTATGGCAAGGGAAATGGTTTTTTCGGTATGTCCTTTGGCTTTGGGGAAATTTCCAAAACCAAGCCGGTAAACCAGAATACAAGCTTTGGTCTTTCCTATGGTTTTGGAAAGGGGGGCGGTGTCGAATTGAGCAAGGACCACATGGGTGGCGACAAGACCTCATTGAGTGTGCCAATGTTTCCTCTGGGTCTGCATATGGTCAGGTACCCGCAAGGTAATCCGGTATGGAATGAAAAGTCCCGGCAGGCGGACGACCAACATACACGGTCATTGAAGCTGGATATGCGCCAGGCGGAATTAAGGGGCTTGAAGGCGAATAAAAGCATGATGTCGCCTGACGATTACCGTCGACAGAAATTGCAAATTCAAGGCCACATCGACTCGCTCAAATAGGTGAGGTCATGACGACTGCAGCCCCTGATCTTCATGCGAAGCCTGCCTGCGCCATCGAACGGCCATTGACGGCCATCGAATCGCCGCACCCCGACCTCGCCGACTGGCTGGCTACGCCGATGCTGGCGCAGGCATGGACCGATGCCATTGTCGATTGCTGGCTGGCTGCCGAAGCGGTGGAGGGCATCGATGCCACGGCGCCGTTCACCGTGCTGGATCTGGCGCCGGGCATGGGGCGCTTGCGCGCGTCGCTGCTGCCGCGCTTGCAGGCCCGGCTGGCTGCATTGGGGCGCGGGCACTGGCAGGTGGATTATCGCGACGACGATCAGGTGGCCGCGCCGGGCGCCAACCCGGTGGTCTGGCTGGCAACGGGCGCACTCGGTCAGCCGCTGCCAGCGCTGTTCGGTGTGCATTATGAGCGCACCTTGCGCGGCGAACTGCTGGCCACTCCCAACGACGCACCGCAGCGCTACACACTGCGTTGCGACTGGCAGCCGGTGGATGCGGCTGAACTTGGCGCGCTGCCGGGCAACTATCTGGCCCATGTGAACAGCGCCGGTTTCTCGATGCCCTTGGCCACGCTGGCAAGGCTGGATGCGCTGGCTCAGGCAAGCGCCGGGCGTTTCCTATTGCTGGCCGTGGATTACGGCGTGCTCAAAGCGCGTGATGTCCGCCTGGGGGCGCTGTATCCACCGGCGGAGTTCATGGTGGGCAGCGACAGATTGCCACTCAATCTGCACGCCATTGCCAGCCACCAGCAAGCCCAGGGCGCCACGGTGCGGGCCAGCCAGCAGCACACGGCCGGCGCGGTGCAATATCTGGCGTGGTGCGATGGCGCGCGCGACGGTACGGCGCTGGCCGATCTGCTGGCGGAACGGCTGACCACTTGCGGCCCGGATGCCCACGCTGCCGCGCTGGAGGCTGCGGAGTACCTGCCGCCACGACTAGCGCTGCTGCAAGGCAGTACGCACGACCCGGAAGTCTGCGCGCGCATGTTGCCGGCGCTGCTGGAAGCACAGCCGGAGGATGCCGTGCAGCGGGCGGCCTGGTCTGATGCGCTGCGCGAGGTTGCGGTACAGGCGGCGCTGCGGGATGACGCCTTCCAGTTCAACCTGGCCTGCGCAGCTTGGCAGCTCGGTGATCTGGCGCTGGCGCGGCACCTGCTGACCGGGTTGCACGCCGAATGGCCCGATCATCCGGATGTATGCCAGCTGCTGGCCGAGGTGGAAATTGCCGCGGGCCGTGCCGAACTGGCTCCGCCGCTGCTGCACCGGGCGCTGGCCACGCATTCCGACCATGAAGCGCTGCTGGCATTGCTGGCGCAGTGCGAGCAACGCGCCACGGCCCGTGCTGCGCAGCCTTGGTGCCCGGCCGAGTTGCCGCGTGACGGTGAACTGACGCTGGAGCCAGTCGGCCCTGAGCACGCAAGCATGCTGTTCACCCAATACCGCGATCCGCAGATCGGCATGATGACGCGATTGCCGGAGTTCGATTCCAGTGAAGCGATGGCGGTCTGGCTGGCCGAGATGGAATCCACCCCGCATCGCCATGGTTACGCGGTGGTGCATGCCGACGCGGGCGCCATCGGTGTGGTGTCCTGCGCCTGGCATGGCGATGCAGCCTACCTGCACTTCTGGCTAGGCACCGACTGGCAGGGCCGTGGCCTTGCCGCACGCGCGGTGCGGCTGGCGCTGACGGCCGTACCCGCTGGCGCACAGCTTTATACCTCGGTCTACCAGGACAACCACCGCTCACGCCGAGTGCTAGCGCAACTGGGGTTCACGGTGCTCGACTGTCGTGCCGAAGCACCGGATGAGGGCTTGATTTTCATGCGCCTGACAGCGCAGTGCGATGTGGCTGGATTGGCGCAGTTGCTGCGAGGGCTGGAGAGCCCCATCGCGCTGGCGGTGGCATGACGGTGCGAGTGCAGGGGAGGAGCGAGCGATGAGTGGCACGGGCAGCAAAAAGCGCAAGCGGGATTCAGACCTCGCACCACCACCAGCGAAGAAGCCCAAGCTGATGGCACAGGTCAAGCCCTCGCTGTCGCCGCCGCATCCGGCTTTCGACGACAAGGAAATCGTATCGGGCACCGGGCTCAAGTGGCACGAATTCAGCACGATGTCGTTCTCCAAGGGCAGCAGTTCCCCGAAGCAACAGCGCGATGACTACATCAGTCAGACCGGGCTCAAGCCGTTAGAAACCCGCCAGCAATGGCCTGGAACCAGCCAGCCGGGGACGATGTACCGCTCACGGCGCGGTTCCATCGTTGGCTTGTCGGAAATGCCCGGTGGAGAGATCAAGGGGTGGCGCCTGCATTCGCTACCGACCTCGGAGGCATTGCAAAAGAGCGAGGGCAGGAGCGAAGGCGGCTTTTTACGGGATTTTGGCCGCAGTGCCCGGCGCTTGACCCAGCCAACATTGAATTCGCGGGATAACAAAACCCCGGTCAACACCGTGCTTTCTGATTTCGGCAAGGTCAAATTCGATACCGGTTCCTCGACCTTCAAGATGGTCGAAACCAGCCATTCGATGGGTATCTCCGGCCAGGGGCGCGATCACAAACACAGCAGCACGCCGCAGAGCCTGTACCAACCCAGCATTGAAGTCGCCAAGCAGGACGGCAAGAAGGGGACGGCAGCCCAGACTTACCACTCCGAGCCGATGTCGATCACCTTGCACAACCAGCATCGCAGCAAGCCGATGGAACAGGATTCCAATCTGATCGGCATGGTTGGCAGCTTTCCCAACCAGGTGTGCTTTCAGTGCGGCAGAACCTATCAGGAGAAAAGTGGCAAGAACTCTGTGGTGGTCGGCGTGCCCGGCGTGCCATTCGGAGGGCAGCAGCCCGGAGACATGTACGACAAAAAGCGCAAAACCACGGTTTCGCGTGCGACGCCGATGCAAACCTTGCTGTCCAGCAAGAAGGAGAAGAATCAACGCGAGCTGAAATCCATTTTTGGCTATCACGGCCGATGAGCCAGCGGTCATCCCGGTTCAGGCACCTAACTCAAGGCGCATCACGATGAGCAGTCGTTCCCGCGATCAACGCACATTGGGGCTGGCCGCCAGTAGCGTGATGCAGGGTGTCAGCAGCACTTTCCAGCCGGCTCGCGAGTGCGCCGGCAAGTACTTCTGATTTGCAGCTTGGAGGAGATTGATCATGACTAGCGATAGCAGCGGCAAGCGTGTTACCCGGTATCAGGAAAAGATGAAGGTGCTGGAAGACACCAATCGAGCCAAATTGCAAAGCACCGACTTCAGCCACCAGGGCTTCGATACCACCTCGCTGATGAAAACAGCGCACAAATCCAGCAAGCAGGGCAGCCTCGATGACACGGTGCGCTGGCAGATGCATGGCCAGATTTCATCGGGGTCTGTGCGGAGCAACAGCATTACGGATGTTACGCCCAGCTTCACCCAGGATGCGCTCAATGCGCTGCGCAACAAGAAGGCAAGTGGAAACATCGTGCAGCAGGAAGTGCGTATCAAGCCGCACGAAGGGGGCAGCTACGAAGGGCATTTGGTCACGGTATCGCGCGTGGTGAATCACGGCGATGTCGCGGACGACAAGGAGATCGGCCATCCGAAGAGCCCGCATCCGGATAACACGGATATCCAGTACGACAGGGCGCACCGTGCGCCTTTCAGCCTGACGGGCGCCGAGAGCAACAAATACAGCACGGTGTGGGCGCCGCACTATCCCAATATCGCCGTCGATAGCCATATGGAGCGCAAGGCGCTCGACAAATTCAAGAAATATGGCGACAACAACGTGTTTTACGTGGCGGCAGATACCCATGATCGCTCCAGCGTCGGCGTGGTGTACGACCGTGGCGACAGCGAGAAGGTCCAGACGGGAGGCAAGCCACGTTTCAAGAGCGTGTTCGCGAACTACGAGCGCAAGTTCTAGGCAAATGCGGTGACTGGTGCCGGTGGGCGCAAAGTACTCAACTCAGCGCCGCAGCCGCACCGAAATGCTCGGCCCGTAGACGGTCACATCGGTGAGTGGTGCTTCGCCCGGCTGGCCCAGCGGTTCGGTGCGTGGCAGCGGGTCGGCCGCGCCCGGTTGGTTGTTGGAAGGCGTGGCGCCGCCGTTAAGCTCGGCACGGGTCAACTCGGATACCTGGTGGTAGAGGATGGTCTGGCTGCGCTGCGGCAGCGGTACGGTCCTGGCGGGCAGCGGGGGCTGGCGCGGCGAGCGCTCCGGCATGCCCCACTGCCGGTAGACCACGGCCCGACGATCGTCTTCCAGCGGTTCGCTGCGCGCAAGCGCCGGCCGACCTCCTTCGGATCGGGTGACATGAACCTCATGGCTGCGATTGCGCAGGCCAAGGGGGTAGGGCAGCAAGAGGGAGCGTTGGCGCATGGACTGCAGTATTCGCAGTCTGTTCTGCCAGATCAACCTGTGTGACTAAGGAGTGGCTCGATGAGTGACCGCGGCAAAGGAAGGCGGCCTGAAAAGGACGCGAAGGAGATTCCCACTTCATTCTCAGGTAAGCGCAACAAGAGTGATATTTCGAAGCCGGCAAAAACGAAGGATGTCACTTCTGCGCGAAAGAAGGAGAAGCTTGAGCCGATGACGGTGCTCAAACGCAGTGCTTCGAGTGGTGACGAAGCGCCGAGAAAGAAAGAAAAAGTTGTGCCGCCACCTTCATTGGCAACCCCAGGTTCCGGGCCGCTAACCCTGAGCCCCGGATTGCTTGCTCCGTTGGGAGCACTACCGGTGTTTTTGCCGGTGGCGACGACGACCACCGCACGGACGGTGAACAACGATAAATGGCATGACCTGAGCAAGGAGGCGCAGGATGGGCGTTTTACTGCATTTCGTCATCAATTCACGCATGGTGATCAAGCACGGAGTTTCGATACGTTTCACAAGCATGGCGATTTCAATACCAGCTTGAAACCCACCGGGAATGCCGATGAGTTCGGCACGTCGACACACAATGTGGCCACTTCTTCCAGTACGGCCAAATCATTGCCAAAGTTGATCGGCGAAATCGGCAGCGATACGACCAATACATTACGCGTGTTGAGAGGCTCGCATTCGACCAAGCAATTGGAAGGAACGCTGGATCATGCAAAGAACAGCGTAGAACTGGCTGCGGAAATTGGCATCTCCGAGTTCAGTCGCGGTGGCACCAATGCAATACTCAACGCAACAAGCGCGCTTTATCTGGTAAAGCATCAGAAACTGACGCCGGAGGAGTTCGCCGATCCAAACAAGGGATTCATCGGTTCCGGTGAAGGCGGGGCTCAGCGCTTGCGTGCGCTATCGACCAAAACGCCTGGGTTTGCCTTGCATTCCACGCTGAGCGAGGTTTACCAAACTCATGGCAGCGCCAAGACCGGCAAAGCGTGGAGCGGCCCTGTGAGTCAGGAGAATTATGCGAAATGGGTTGAGCACAAAGCTACCAAATGGACGCAAAGGCAATAGACGGCCAAGCGTCGAGGGCCAGCTGTCGCTTGGGCTGGCAATCCAATCACCAGTTCAGCACCCGGTGTCGGGCGTTGCCTGGCTCTATTCCTGCTCCATCTTGCGCTCGCGCCGATACGCATTCACCGCATCATGTGCCGCCCGCGTGGTGATTGGCAGCCGGTAGCCCTGCAACATCGATTGCACCAGGGCCAGTGCTTCCTGCTGCGTAATCAGGTGGCCTGCTGAAATCAGGATAGGTAGCGAGCGCGCCTTGCTCTTGAGCGCGGCGCCCAGCACCTCGCCGCTGGCGGGGTCGAGTATGGGTGTGTGCTCGCCCGGTTCCTTCGGCGTCTGCCAGCGGCCGTAAAGGTTGGATTTGGCGACGCCCACGGCGGGCAGGTTCAGCAGCACGCCCAGGTGCGCGGCAATGCCGAGTCGGCGCGGGTGGGTGATGCCCTGGCCGTCGACGAACAGCACGTCCGGCACCTGCTGCAGTTGTGCAAAGGCCTTCAGCAGCGCGGGGATCTCACGGAATGAGAGAAAGCCCGGAACGTAGGGGAATGCCGATTCGTGCTGCGCGCAGGCGGTTTCGAGCATGGTCAGCTCGGGGTAGCTGAATACCACCACGGCGGCGGAGAGCAGCGAGCCGTGCCATTCGGATGACACATCGACGCCCGCCACATGGCGCACCGGCCCTGCCAGCGGCTGCAGCGCCACCTGTTCGGCCAGGCGCCGTTGCAGCGCGGCGGCCTGGGCCAGCGGCATCACGTAGTCGTTTTCGAGCTGCGGTACCTGCATGTCGGGCGCTCCTGTCCGGGCCGGTTTTTCATCGTCGCCGGAGGCAGCTGCAACCAGCGTGCCCGGCTCAGTCGTCGCGGGTCAGTACTTCCAGCAATTCGATCTCGAAGATGAGGTTGGAATGGGGCTGGATATGCGCGCCGATCTGCCGCTCGCCGTAGGCGAGGTGGGCGGGCACGAACAGCCGGCGCTTGCCGCCAGTCTTCATGCCCATCAGGCCGAGATCCCAGCCCTTGATCACGCGGCCGGTGCCGATCACGCACTGGAACGGCTTGCCGCGCCGGTGCGAGGAATCGAACTCGGTGCCGTCTTCCAGCGTGCCGGTGTAGTGCGCGGTGATCAGCGCGCCCTTGGCGATTTCCTTGCCGTCGCCGATGACGAGGTCGGTGATGATGAGCTCGTTGCTCATGGGCTGCTCCTGTGTGGGTGGCCTGTCGCGGCCGGCCAGGAGCGAGAGTGTAGCGAAGCAGCTCAGCCGCGATAAGCGGATGCGCGCAGCGCGGCGAGCAGGCGCTCGATCTCGGCCTGCTTCTCGCCCAGGGTGGCCAGCCGTTCGGCGAGAGCGGCCGAGATCGCAGCTGGCGCGAGGTTGGCTGCAGCGCCGCCGCTGGTCAGCAGGTCCGCGTCGCGCGCATGGGCGAGGAATTCGAGAATGGCGCTGACGAAGGCGGATTCGCGCGCTTCGATGTCGTCGGCCAGCTGGCGCAGCGCCACCAGTGCGTCGCTGCCATCCAGCGGCGTGATCTGGTACAGCGCATCCTGGGCCCGCGCCAGTTCCTCGCAGATGCCGGCCTCGTTACAGGCTTGGCGCAGGAAGTCGGCATCGGTGAGCTGCTGCAGCTCGGCGAAATACGCTGCACGATCCTGTTCCAGCCGCCGCAGCCGGTGCACGCCGGCCTCCAGCTGTAGCGTGATTTCACGCAACGACGAGGCCAGAGCGCGCATTGCGGTACGGATGTGGCGCAGCGCGGCATCGTGTTGCTCGCGGCCGCTCTGCACCCGTTTGAAGCAGTAGGCGAGTGCTTCCTTCAAGACATCGTCGACCAGGAACATGGCAACCTCCTCGCCCGCGCGCGGGCGGTAAAACTCAGTCGAACACACCCCAAGCGTCGGCGGATGGGGCGAGCCAGCGTCGCAGCGCCGCATCGTCAAAGCCAGGCACGAGCAGTTGGGCGGCGAGCGCTCCCTCCAGATTGGCATGGCGGACGAAGTTGCGGTCGAGCAGGGTGGCCAGCTGTGTGACCAGCGTCGGCGTATCGGCGGGCGAGGCAAGCGCCGGCCATGGCAGCAGCTTGCGATAGCGCAGCTGCTGCGATTCCACGCTGATGCCACTGTCGCGCCATTGCACCCGGAAGCTGTCGTCGTGCGGCGCCAGCTCGGCATGCCAGCCTGACCGGTTCACGCTCAGCAACAGGCGCAGGTCGCCCGGCTTCAGCTGGTTGCGGGCAGTGACCCAGTCCTTGGGCGGCACCGTGCTCCAGCTGACATGCACCGACCAGGGTTCGCCTGCCTGGCAGCCGAGCAGCGCGGGGAAATCGGCCAGCGTCATGGCGCCCTCCGCTCAGCCCTTCTTCGATGGTGCCGGCAGCAGGATCACCGGCGGGGCATTGGTCAGGCCGAGCGACCGGGCCACGGCGGGGCGGGCGGTGCGCGCCGCATCAAGGTCACCATACTTGCCGACGGCCACCATGAACCAGCGGGTGCCATCGTGCTCGACGGCTTGCAGCAGGGTGGTCACGAGCCGGGCTTCCCCGGCGCTCGCGGCCAGCGACTGGGCCGGCGCCAGCGTGCTGAATTGCCCGGCGAGCAGCGCATAGTCCCCCTTGTCCGGTAGCGGTGCAGGCAGGTTCAGTGCTTCGGCCTGCACCTCGGCGATGCCGCTGGCCGCATCGGCCGCAGGCTTGGCAGCGGGCGTGGACACCTTGCCGGCCTTTACGGCGGGCTTGAGGCCGGGTAGATGGCTGGCGGCCGCCTCGACCTTGCCCTTGATCGACGTCGGGGCCAGCGTGCCGGCGGCAAACATCAGCACGCCGAACAGCAGGATCAGGACGACGAACAGCAGCTTCTTCATGGGGAGTGATCCGGCAGCGGCGGGAAAACCCGTTTATAGCACGGCGTCATCGTGCCACGGTGGGTGTGACAGCAGCGATACACCGGCCAGGCCCCAAGCGACGGGGTTCGCTGTGGCAAAGCGCGGTGCACGATCGGCTGGGTTGTCACAGCGGATGGTGTGCATTGTCACGCACGCATTGGCGAGTGTCACACCCGCTGTCACAGTCATGGATTTCAGCCACGGCAGTTGTCCGCAGGCTTGCGGAATCTCCTTGAATAACAAGGGAAATATCTGTTTTTTGAAAGCTGGTATGCAGATTGCTGTCAACTGAAGCGTCGCCGGCAGCGGGCCGGCAGCAAACGCAGGGGGCAGGCATGGGCGGATTTGCCAGCGTATCGGCAGCGGGGCGCAGCATTCAGCGGCTGCTGCAGATCCGTTTTGCCGAGCAGCAGCCGCTGGCGCAGGCCACCAACGTGGCGATTGCCCGTACCGAGGATCTGGACCCGGCGAACATGGGCAATTTCGTCCAGCGCCCGGCGCTCACCATCTACCTCTACCGCGTCGATTTCAACAAGACCATGCGCGCCGCCTGGTCCGCGGTTGGCGTGGCCGATGGCCGTTCCCACCTCGCGCTCGACCTGCACTTCCTGCTCACGGCCTGGGCCGATGCGGCTGAAAACGAGCACCGCATCCTCGGCCGCGCCATGCAGGCCATCGAAGAGACGCCCATCGTCTCCGGCCCCTTGCTGGCCGGGGCCGCCGACTGGTCGCCCACCGAGGCGCTGCATCTGGTGCTGGAGGAGGTCGATACCGAATCGCTGATGCGCATCTTCGATTCGCTGCCGATCGATTACCGCCTGTCCGTGCCCTATATCGCCCGCGTGGTCTGCATCGACGGCGCGCCGATCACCCGCGAGCCCGACGTGGTGACGGCCACCATCGGCGCCAAGCCGGAGCTTGCCGCATGAACGCGCCGACCGGCTTCGTCAGCCAGACGCGGCGCCTCGCCGCCGGCATCGAGCTGGTCGACGCCGCCAGTGGCCAGCCGGTGCTGATGCCCATCCACCTCGGCCTGGACGAAGTGGCACCGGCCCGCCGGCCGCCGATCTCGCGCCTGCCGAGCAATCGCTATGCGTTGCTGTACCGCGCGGACCTCGCTGCGGCGCCGCAGCCGCTGGTGCTGCGCGTATCGGCCACATCCGATGGGCGCTACAGCCTGCCGCAGCCGCATCGCGCCTTCGTGCCGCGGCGTCTGGCGCTCACGCTGCCGACGCAGGCCGCGGCCGAAGCCGCCTTGCCGGGCGCCCGCATTGTCCGCCCCTGGCTGTATCCGGGGGCTGCGTATCCGCTGTCCAACACGGCCACTGGTCTCAGGGCCCACGTGTTCCGCAATCCGGCGGGAGATGCGCCGCGCCGCGCCGCGCGCTGGGTGCGCGTGGTGGCCAGCATCCCGGCGGCACAGGCGGACCTGGGCTTGGCAAACATCATTGCCCGCGCCAGTGGCGACGATCGCGGCGAATTCGTGCTGCTGCTACCCCCGTCGGCCACGCAGCCCGGCACCCAGCCTGGCATGCAGGTTCGCATCACCGTATTTGCCCCGGCGGAGGCCGATCCGCCCGACCCGGACCTGCCGGCGCGCGACCCGCTGTGGGACGTGCCGCTGGAAACGCCTGCCAGCTGGGCTGCGGGCGACGACGTATTGACCGGCGCCGCCCTGCCGCCGGGCTATGCCGCAGTGGCCAGCCGGGTGATGACGTTGCGACTGGGGCTGCTGGCCCGGGGCATCGCCGATTTCGAGTTCTGAACGAAGAGCCGGGGCCCAGCCCCTTTGCAATGCGAGGGCCGCTGGCCCGTCTGTGTGAAAGGAGAAAGCGATGCCTGAATATCTTGCCCCCGGCGTCTACGTCGAAGAGGTCAGCTTCCGCGCCAAGTCGCTGGAAGGCGTGCCGACGTCCACCACCGGTTTTGCCGGCTTCACCCGCTACGGCCCGGTTTATTACCCCGGCGCGCCCAAATCGAGTGATCCGCGCCTGGTCACCAGCTACACCGAGTTCGAGCGCGTCTACGGCGGGCTGGAGGATGTGGCGCCGGGCGGGGACGAGCGCACCAACTATCTGGCGCACGCGGTACGGGCGTTCTTCCAGAACGGCGGGCGGCGGCTCTACATCTCGCGCGTTTACGTGCAGAGCAACGACGGCATCGACGCGGGCGAATACACCTATGACGGTTGCGCCAGCCGCGATGTGACGGTGGTCGCCGGCGTGATCACCACTTGGCGCGCGCGCTGGCCGGGTCTGGCGGGCGAAGTACACGTGCGGACCGAGATCGTGCGCAGCAAGAATCTCGCTTTCGTCGACGACGAGGGCGATGTGCAGGTGAAGCGCGCCAAGGCGGGCGCGGTGATCGAGATCGTGCCGGCTGGCGATCCCATCCCGGTGGGCAACGCGCCGCTGGTCGATACCGCGCTGCGCGTGGTGTCGGTGGATCTCGAGGGCAAGCAGACCTTTACCGATCGTGACGGCAACGTGGTCGATATCCCGGCAGGCGCAGGGGCGCAGCTGATCGAAGCCCGGGTGATCGTCGCGGTGGACGACGAGCGTATCGACGTGGCCAATGAGCTGGGCTTCTCGCCACTGCAGAAGCGCTACATCGGCAAGATCCTGCAGAAGGACGATCCCGAGGACGAGAACAGCACGGTGTGGCTGGAATGGGACCCGGAACAGGCCGGCATCGCGGTGCCGGGCTTCGTTGCAGCGCGCCTCGCCATCGCGCTGCAGGCCAATGCCACACCGCGGCTTGATGGCGGCACCGATGGCGACACGCTGGTTGCCAGCGACCTCGCCGGTGAGCCGGCCGACCCGGACAACGTCGAGATCAAGGCCACCGGCCTTGAAGCGTTGGCGGAGGTCGACGACATCGCCATCGTTGCGTTGCCCGATGCGGTCGCGCTCGGCGGGCCGGACGACGTGGCCGCTGGTGCCGATGCGCTGATTGCCCATGCCACCAACTGCCGCTACCGCATCGCCGTGGTCGATGCGCCCGAGGGCTCGTCGCTGAACGAGGTGCGCGATTTCCGCGGTCGCTTCGACAGCAAGTATGCCGCGCTCTATCACCCGTGGATCGAAATCCTCGACCCGAACGAGCGGCCCAGCCAGGGCGCGCCGCAGCGCCGGTTATTGCTGCCACCGTCCGGCTTCGTCACCGGCATCTACGCGCGCAGCGACATCGAGCGCGGCGTGCACAAGGCGCCGGCCAACGAGGTGGTGCTGGGCCTCACCCGCTTCGAGGCCAACATCAACAAGCCACGCCAGGACGTGCTCAATCCCGAAGGCATCAACGCGCTGCGCTTCTTCGAAGGCCGCGGCAGCCGGGTATGGGGCGCACGCACCATGAGCTCGGACCCGGAATGGAAATACGTCAACGTGCGCCGGCTGTTCATCTACCTGGAGCACAGCATCGACAAGGGCAGCCAGTGGGCGGTGTTCGAGCCGAACAACGAGCGGTTGTGGGCCAACGTGCGGCGCATGGTCGAGGACTTCCTCTACATCATGTGGCGCGACGGCGCGCTGCTCGGCGCCAAGCCCGAGGAAGCCTATTTCGTGCGCTGCGACCGCACCACCATGGCGCAGAACGACCTCGATAACGGCCGGCTGATCTGCCTGGTCGGCGTCGCCCCGGTGAAGCCTGCCGAATTCGTCATCTTCCGCGTCGGCCAGTGGACGGCCGATGCCAAGCAATAAGGAGACGTAAACCATGGCTACGTTCCGCAACAACCCCTATGGCGCCTTCAATTACCTGGTCTCGCTCGGCGGTTCCGACGAGGCCAGTGTGGTCGGCGGCTTCTCCGACGTCAGCGGCCTCGGGTCCGAGATCAACTACTCGGAATACCGCAATGGCAACGAGCCGGTGAACACGGTGCGCAAGATCGCCAACACCTTCAAGAACGACGATGTGACGCTCAAGCGCGGCCTCTTGGGATCGCTTGATCTGTTCGAGTGGTACAAGCGGGTGCGAGAGGGCCAGTACGAGCCGCGCACGGTGACGATCACGCTGCTCGATGAAGCCCGCCAGCCGGTGGCCACCTTCTCGCTGCGCAATGCGCAGATCAAGAAGTGGACCGGGCCGACGCTGGCCGCCAAGGGCGGTGGCGAGGTGGCGATGGAGGAGATCCAGCTCGCCCACGAAGGCATCGAGTACGCCTGAGGCCCGCCGCCATGAAGCGTCTCGTTCCCGTCGACCGTTGCCGCCCGGCCCACGCCGGGCTGGCCGGGTAGCCGCGCCATGCCCGCGCTCGATGCCGTACTCGACCGCATTGCACGTGGCGCCCCCGGCGTCTACACGCTGCCGCCCGAGCCGGTGCGGCGGCTCACCGGCGAGCGGCTCGACGTCTGCGCCTTCGTCGGCGTGGCGCCGCGCGGGCCGTGCCGCGTGCCGCTCACCGACGAGACGGCTGCGCATGCCGCCGACTGGACGATGTGCGATCCGGACCGGCCGCGGCTGCGCAGCGTGGCGGTGCCGGTCGAGGGCTTCGACGAATACCGCGCGTTGTTCGGCGGCTTCGAAGGGCCGGGGTTGTTGCCTTATGCGGTGGCGAGCTTTTTCGAGCAGGGCGGCGCGCGTGCCTATATCGTGCGCATCGTCCACGACTACGGTGGCCCAGCCGAGGCCAGCGGTGTGGCGAGCGGCGAGCTCATCGGCCTTGCCGCGCCGCTTGCGTTCAGCGCGCGCAACGAAGGCAGCTGGGGCAATGGTCTCGTGCTGGCGCTCGCGTTCAAGGCCACGCCTTGCCAAGCCAGTGCGCTGACCGACACCACGCTGCAGCTCGCTACCGGCAGCACCCTGATGATCGGCGCACTGCTGCGGTTGCGCCTGTCCGACGGCACCCGCCACCTGCGCTGGGTGGACAGCATCGCCACCGTCGGCGACGCGCAGCAGCCACGGCGCGTGCGTGTCGCCACGTTGTCGGCTGCGCTGCCCGGCGCAGGCGGCGGCGTGTTCGCGCGGGAGCAACTGGTCGCGATCGAGCAGGTGGAGGGCGAACTGAGCCTCGGCGATGGTGCTGGCCGCCACGAGCGCTTCGTCGCGCTCGGCTTGTCGGTGGAGCACCCGCGCTGGCTCGGCACCGTGATCGCCCAGCAATCGACGCTGGCCTGGCCCGGCTGGGATTGGGCCGGCACGCGGATCGCGCCGCTCGATGCCACGCTGGCACCGGCCAGCAGCGGTGCGTTCCAGGGCGGCGAGGATCGCTGGCCCGATCTGGTGCACGCCGATTTCTTCGATGCCGGCTGGGATCCGCTGGCGGACGAGGCGCGTTTTGCCGGCATCTACACGTTGTACCACATTGCCGACGTCACCCAGCTTTGCGTACCCGACCTGTACCAGCCGCGCGCCTTGCCGCCGGTGGATACCGTGTTCGAGGAGTCACTCGCCGGCCCGGAGTTCGCCGATTGCCTGGTGTTGCCACCACCGCCCGAGCAGGGCGACCTGGCCGATGCGCTGGCCGGACTGGTGCTCGATCCGGGCCTGCCTGGCGACCTGGCGCAAATCGTGGCGCTGCAGCAACAGGTGGTGGAGTTCGCGATGACCACGCGCGAACACATCGCCCTGCTCGATGTGCCGCCGGGGCTGACCGTGCCGCAGATCGTCGCCTGGCGCAGCCATTTCGCCACTGCCTTTGCCGCCGCCTATCACCCGTGGCCCTCGGTCGCGCGCAGCGATGACGCGCGCGACGCACTGGTGCGGGTGCCGCCCTCGGCGGTGGCGGCCGGGGTGATCGCTGCCCGCGAGCTGCGGCTGGGCGTGCAGGTGGGACCGGCCAACGAGGTGGTGCTGGATGCGGTAAAGGTCGATGCCAGGGTTTCGCCGGCAGAGCACGCCACGCTGCACCAGGCGCACATCAACGTGTTCCTGCAGGCGCCGGCCGGCGTGACCTTGTCGGCAGCGCGCACGCTCTCCACCGAGCCCGAGTGGCGCCAGCTCTCGGTGCGGCGGCTGATGCTGATGCTGCGCCGCGTGCTGGAGCGACAGATGCAGTGGGCGGTGTTCGAGCCGAACGGCGCAGCGTTGCGCAGCGAGCTGAGCCACCTGGTGATCGTACTGCTGCGCCGGCTGTACCGGCTGGGCGCATTGCGCGGTGCCACCGAGGCACAGGCCTTCTTCGTGCGCTGTGACGACGTGCTCAATCCGCCGTATCGCGTCGACAACGGCGAGCTCCTGATGGAGATCGGCGTCTGCCCGGCCGAGCCGCTGGAATTCATCGTGTTGCGCCTCACCCGCGATGGTGACGGCACGCTGACGCTGGAGGACTGAGATGGCCGACGACCTGCTGTTCGTCCGCAGCTACCGCTTCCGCGTGCGGCTCTCGCCGAGCCCCGAGGCGGTGTCGGGCGCCGTGCCGACACCGGCCAGCGGCGAGCTGGAGCCCGCGCTCGATGCGCCGCCGGCTGCCGGTGGCGGCGACGAGATCCGTGCGCCCGATGGCGCCTTCCAGGAAATCAGTGGGCTGGAAATCAGCATGGACGTGGCCGAGTACAACGAGGGCGGCCGCAACGATGGCGTGATCCGTCGCGCCGGGCGTGCCCGCTACAGCCCCATCACCATGAAGCGCGGCATGTTCCACCCGGAAGGCGGTGAGCTGCAGAAGGAACTGTGGCAATGGCTGCAGGCCGTGGTATCCGGCCGGCGGCCGATCCCGCGCTTCGACGGTGTGATCGAGGTTTTGGCGGCCAACGGCAACGACGTGGTCGCCACCTGGAGCTTCGAGCGTGCGCTGCCGCTCAAGGTGCGCGGGCCGGAGCTCAATGCCAAGACCGGCGAGATTGCCATCGAGGAGCTCCAGCTGGCCCATGAAGGGCTGAGGCTGGAATAGGGGCGACCATGGAACTGAAGAAAGCCTTCCTCGTCGAGATTTCCACCGGTGAAAATGCCCGGGAGATGGGCGAGCGCATTCCGGTGCAGTTCAACCCCACCTCCATGCGCATGGCGATCGCCAACCGTAGCGAAGGCGGCCAGCAGAGCGGGCGCCAGCCGCGCCAGTATGTCGGAACCGGCTCGACCACGCTTACGCTGGAGCTGGTGTTCGACAGCGCCGACGAAGGCGACAGCGACAACCCGGTGCCGGTGTTCGAGCGCACGCGCAAGATCGAGTACTTCATCAAGCCCAAGGAAGGCGAGGAGCAGCCGCCGCGGGTGCGTTTCGAATGGGCGCAGTTGCAGCTCGACGGCCTCGTTGAAAGCTTCAACCTCGATCTCGACCATTTCGCCGCCGATGGCACGCCGCTGCGGGCCAAGGTCGGCCTCACCATCAAGGCGCAGGACCCGAACTACCAGTTCCAGCGTTCCGGCCCCGGCGCCATCGATACTGCCGGCGCTCCGGCGCCCGGCGCCGCCACGCCGGACCTGCCGGGCATCGGCGGTGCGCTGAGCGACGCGCTGGGGCGGCTGGCCAACAATCCGCTGTCCAACGCGCTGTCCGGCATGAACGGCGCCATCTCCGAGCTGAACAGCGCGGTGGCGCGTGCGCTCGATGGCGAAAGCCTGGTGCAGTTCGCCCAACGCCAGGGGCTCGATCCGACAGCCTGGCGCGCACTGGCCGCCGGTGTGACCGATCCGCTGCGCCTTGCTGCCGGCACCGAGATCGGCCTTGCCAAGGTGGCGGGGCAGGGCCTCGCCAGCCGCCCGGCCGCGGCGGCGGCGGGCGACACCGCTAGCCGGCTCGGCCTGGCCGGCAGTGGCAACGATGCGCGCGCGGTCATCGCGCAGGGCACCGCGCTGGCACAGGCCGGCGGCGTCGGCGTCGGTACCGTCACCTTGCAGACCGAAGTTGCCGGCACCGCCAGCCGCGCCGCGCGCCAAGCGTTCGCCGGTGCAGCGGTCCAGGCGCAGGCCCAGGGCAATCCGATCGCCGAGCTTGCCGCCACCAGCGGCAGCCGTAACCAGGTATTCGGCCTGCGGGCCGATCCGCGCGCCACCAGCTTCGGCGCCAACGTGCCACTGCGCGACCGGGTCGGCGGCGCAGTCGAAACCCGCGCCAACCTGTTGACCGGCCAGGCCGCACAACGCAGCGACAGCCTGCCGCCGACCTCGACCAATCCCACCCAGCCTGCCTGGCAGGCGCTGCCGCAAGCCGCGGCGACGGGGGCTGGCGTCAGCCGCCCCGGTCATCCCGGCGATTGCGGTTGTGGCTGCCACTGACCGGAGCAACACCACATGCCCGTCCTCATCGATGAAGTCGATACCCAGGTCTCGGTGCAAGGCGCCGGGGTAGAGCCCAAGACGGTGCAGCCGTGGCAACGGGCCGAGGCCTGGCGCCGCGAGGCGGAGCGGGCCGAGGAGGCGGCGGCGCGCACCGCTGCCTGGGGCAACGACGACTAGCCCGGAACCACGCCATGCCCCTCGTCCTGTTCCAGGCCAATACGCCCACCTTCACCGTCGCCGGCACCCGGCAGGCGGCGCTGTCGCTTGACTTGAAGCGACTCGAAATCGATGAGGACGGCCAGGGCATGAAGCGGCTGGTGGCACGTTTCAATGCCTGGGGGCCGAAGCAGGGCGAGGATGGCGAGGCACTGCTCTATCTCGATGGCGCGCTGTTCGATTTCGGCCTGCGGCTGGAAGTGACGCTCGGCCCGGAGGGCAGTGCCTGCACAGTGTTCGACGGCAAGATCAGTGCCATCGAGGCGAGCTATCGCGAGGGCGTGGAGCCCGAGGCGCTGATCTACGCCGAGGATGCGCTGGCCGCGTTGCGCCACACCCACTGCTGCAAGACCTGGGAGCAGGTCAGCGATGCCGACATTGCCCGGGCCATCGCCAGCGAGCACGGCCTGACCCCCGATGTCGATTGCGACGGTCCCACCTATGCGGTGGTGCAGCAGTTCAACCAGAGCGATCTTGCCTTCCTGCGCGAGCGGGCGCGGCTCATGGCGGCCGAGGTCTGGGTGGCGGATGGCAAGCTGGGCTTCAAGACGCGTGACAAGCGTGGTGGCACCGAGGTCGAACTGGTCAACGGCGCCGACATCCTGCAGCTCGACGTGCGTGCCGATCTCGCGCACCAGCGCGCTGCCGTGCATGTGGCGGGCTACGACGTGGCCGAGCGTGATGGCATCGACGAGGAGGCAGCCGATACCGCCGTGCGTGGCGAGGCGCCGCAGGGGCGCCTGGGCAGCGAGGCGCTGGCCGGGCTCGGCGACTACCCGAGCTGGCGCACCCGCGAGGTGCCGCACGATGCCGAATCGGCGCGGGCCTGGGCCAAGGCGGAGATGCTGCGCCGGGCGCGTGGTTTTGTGCGGGTGCGGGCGATCACCAACGGCACGCCGCAGTTGATGGTGGGCAGCAAGGTCTCGCTGCAGCGGGTGGCCCCACCGTTCGACGGCACCGGTTACTACGTGACCCGGGTACGCCACAGCTACGACCTGGTCGATGGCCATCGCACGCTGTTCGAGGCCGAACGCGCCACGCTGGAGGCCGCATGATCGATTTCGATCGCTTCGATGGCGGCTTTCCCGGCAAGCGGCTGTTCGGCCTCTATCCGGCCATCGTTCTCGACATCGTCGATCCGGAGAACGTCGGCCGCATCCAGGTCAGCTTTCCCTGGCTGGGTGATGCCGGCGCGGATGTGAAGGCCTGGGCGCGACTGGTGACGCTCTACGCCGACGACGACCAGGGCTGGGAAATCCTGCCCTCGGTCGATACCGAGGTCATCGTCGCCTTCGAAGCGGGCGTGCTGGAGCGGCCCTACATCGTCGGCGCGGTGTGGAACGGCAAGGAAGCGTTGCCCGAAGCACCACAGGCGGCCAACAACAAGCGGCTCTTGAAGACACGCAGTGGCAGCCTGCTAGAGTTCGACGACACCGACGGCGCGGCCAAGGTGACCGTATCGATGGAGAGCGGCCACCAGCTGGTGCTGGACGATGCGGCGCAGCAGGTGACGCTACAGCATTCGAATGGCTGCAAGATCGAAATGAACATCGCCGGGCAGGTGACGATCACCGCCAATGCCACGGTGGAGGTCAATGCCAGCGCCGTGAACGTGCACGCGCCGATGGTGACCTGCGATGGCACGGTGACGTGCCAGACGCTGATCACCCAGTCCGTCGTGTCGCCGAGCTATACCCCCGGGGCGGGCAACGTATGGTAGCCACCGTCCACCATCCCTGGCTGATCACCGCGCCCTGGTACCGCTGGGACAAGGCGGGCGTGCCCGCATCCGGCAAGCAGCACCTGAAGCCAGCCATCCAGAAGTTTGCCTCCGATGACTTCGTCAACGAGTTCATCCGCGATCCGCAGCACTCGCTGGTGTTCGACAACGACGACGTCATTTACAACATCGACTACGTGCAGGTCACCGAAGGCCGGCTGCCGGGCCGGCTGGCTGCCTTCTTCCCGACCCGCTCCGATGGCTCGCCGGCGCAGCCGGGCGATGCGGCGACCGACCTGCGCCAGACCAAGCTGGTGCCTACCAGCACGCGCAAGCTGTTCCTGCCGGCGCATGCACGGCACTACATGGTGGTGTGCGAGCTGCATTGCGACACCCACGGCCTGCCTTCGGTGCCGGCCAGCGAAATTTGCCAGGCCGGCTTCGTGGTGCGGCGGCGGCGGCTGGCGGTGCCCCAGGCGCTTTCCAGCGAAGGTACCCGATTGCTGCGCGACCTGATCGCCGCGCAGGCGGTGCTGGCCGATCTCGACGAAACCATCCCGGTGCGGCCCAACGCCGCCAAGGCGCGCGCCGCGCGCAATGCCCGGCTCAGGAGCCGCGGCGAGTTCGATGCCAAACACGACGCGGCGCTCGCGGAGGTCGACACCCGCCGTCAGGCCATCGCGGATTGGCAGCACGCCAACGGCATCGCCGATTACGTGGAGGGCTGGGTGCCCGGCGCACACAAGGGCGTGGGGCGCTGGCAGCTGGTGGAAGAAACACCGCAGCAGCTCACCGAGGCCTGGTTCCCGCTCTACCGGGTGTTCGCCGATCCCAAGATCACCGATCACTCGGCGAGCGGGCGCGCGCTGTATTTCGGCGTGGTCCCGACCTCGGCCTTCGAGACCACCAACGCCGGTGATGCGCGCTTCGACGAGCGCAGCCTCTACGAGATCCGCACCTTCTTCCGTCGCCACGATTGCTGCTGCCCGATGGCGGGGCTCAATGTGCGCGCGCCCGATTGCGATGGTGCGCTGACCTGGAGCGAAGCAACGCCGCCATATCGACTGGCACCGCAGTTCGACACCGTGGGCAGCGCCAACCGGCCTGTCACCATCCAGATGCCCAACCTGGCGGAACTGGCAGCACAGGCGCTGGCGCGGCCGATCGGCCAGCTCTCGCCGATCAAGTTCGTGCAGCCGCAGGCGCTGACGCCGCAGGTGGAAGGTGGCGCCGTCAGCGGCGGCAGCATGGGGCCGGGGCAGATCTGCCATTTCTCGATCCCGCTGATCACCATCGTCGCGCTGTTCGTGCTCAGCATCTTCCTGCCCATCGTGGTGTTCATCTTCCAGCTGTGGTTCCTGCTGGCGTTCAAGTTCTGCATCCTGCCGAGCTTCAAGTTCGAGGGCGGCATGCTGGCCGAGCTGTCGGCGATCCCGCCGGCGGTGGGCATCGATGGCCAGCTGTCCATCGATGTCGAGGCGGCGACCTTCGAATTCGGCGGCGTCACCTACGACGGCGACGACGTACGCGCCGAGCTGCTCGCCGTGGCCGGCGACAACCAGCCGCAATCGCTGCCGCATGCCATTGCCGAAGCCGCCGGCCACCCGCGCGAACTGGTACCGGGCGTGCCCAATCCGCTGCATACCGCCGAGGCGATCAAGGTGCGCGACGACATGGATGCCAAGCTGGCGATGGGGCCGCTGATCGGCCTTGCCGGCGTGCTGCACGAGCAGGCCCGGCTCGCGCCCGAACCGGACGAAGCGAGCGAGAACGGCAGCCGGCTCGATCTGACCGGCCGGCTCAAGTTCGAACCGCGCCGCATCTCGCAATGGAAGTTCGAGCGGCATCTGCCGACCACCGGGGAATACGCATGAGCACGAGCCGCATGGTGCTGGGCGCCGGCCTGGCCTTACCCCTGTCCCCGGACGAAACCGGCCGGCTGCCGCAGGCCGAGGGGCCGGAAAAGGTGCGCCAGTCCATCGCCATCCTGCTCGATACCGAACCGGGCGAGCGGCTGATGCTGCCCGACTACGGCTGCGGCCTGCGGCGCTTCCTGATGCAGCCCAACAGCGCCGTCACCCGCGCGCAGATCCAGCGTGAGGTGGAGCGCAGTCTCAAGCGCTGGGAGCCGCGCATTGCCGTCACCGAGGTGACGGTCACGCCCGGCCGCGATCCATCGCTGGTGCTGGTACAGGTGAACTACAGCCACCTGCGTGACGGCCGCCGCGACAACCTCGTCTACCCGTTCTACCTGGCTTAGGGGAAGCACCATGCCATTGCCCAGCCCCATCCTCGATGATCGCAACTACGCCCAGCTTGCCAGCGAGCTCAAGGCGCGCATTCCCGTCTACAACCCGGCCTGGACCGACCACAACGAGAGCGATCCGGGCATTACATTGCTGGAATTGTTCGCCTTCCAGGCCGAGAGCCTGCTGTACCGCTTCAACCAGATTCCCGAGGCCACCTACCTCGAATTCCTGCGGCTGCTGCAGATCCCGCTGCGCCCGGCCCAGGCCGCGCGCGCCTTGCTGGCGCTGACCACCGACAAGCCTGCCGGGGTGCCGGTGCCGCAAAAGACGCTGGCGCGTGCCGGCAAGCTCGAATTCCAGACCCTGACCGAGCTCACGGCCTGGCCGCTGTCGGTGCAGGCCGTTGCCCGCATCGCCACCAGCGCCCCGGACCCGGCCGCCGATCCGGAAGCCCACGCTTACGCCGAGCGCACGCTTGATGCCTTGCCAGCAGCCCTGGCCGAGCGGCCACGCAGCTACTTCGAAACGCGGCTCCTGGTGGAAGGCGAGGCGCTCGATTTTGGCGAGACGGTGGATGGCATGATCTGGTTGGCCGTGCTGAGCGAGGACGGGTTCGACCCGGCCAGGCTGCCCGGCGCCATCGTCAATCTCGGCTTCGAGGCGGATCTGCCGGCGGGCGGCATGGCCGAGATCGACCCGTGCCCCGGCCTCGGTTTCGTCGCCAGCCCGCCGCAGCTGCAATGGCAATCGCTGAGCGGCCGCCCGCTGGCGGACGATGAGCCGCAATACGTATCGCTCTCCGTGGTGGGTGACAGCACGCGCGGGCTCACGCAATCCGGCGTGCTGCGCCTGCAGTTGCCACGCGCCGCTGGCGATTTCGCCATCCCCGATTTCGATCCGGACCTGGCTGGGGCCGGCCACTACCCGCCGGCGCTGCCTGACGAGCTGGCCGACAGGCTGGTGGGCTGGCTGCGGGTATTCCGCCGCGACGGCAGCGCCTTCGGCCGGTTCACGCTGGCGCGTGCCAACACCACCGAGGTCGAGCACGCGCGCACCGCGGCGCCGCAGTTCCTCGGCAACGGCAATGGTCAGCCGGTACAGGTGTTCCGCCTGGCGCACGCACCGGTGCTGCCGGACAACGAGATCGACGCCATCGTGGTCGAGGTGGAGGAGGGTGGTCAGTGGCTGCGCTACAGCCGCGTCGACGATTTCTTCGCCAGCACGCGCGAATCGCGCCATTTCATGCTCGACGCCGAATCGGGGCTGGTGCGTTTCGGCGATGGCCTACGAGGCCGCATGCCGCAATGGGGCGAGCGCATCCGCTGCTGGGGCTATCGCTGGGGCGGTGGCGTGGCCGGCAACGTGGCCAAGGGCGCGATCAACAAGGCGGACTTGGCCGGCGTGAAGGCGGAGAACCCGCTGCCCGCGCGCGGTGGTGCCGATGCCGAGGCGCTGGAAGCGGCGCTGACCCGCATCCCCGGCGAATTGCGCCGGCGTGGCCGCGCGGTGACGGCGGACGATTTCAAGGAGATCGCCGCCGCCACGCCCGGTGCGCTGATCGCCCGCACCGAATGCCTGCCGCGCTTCGCACCGAAGACGCCGCAGATTGAGGCGGCTGGCGTGGTCAGCGTGATGGTCTGGCCGCAGGCCGATGCAGCGCATCCCAATGCGCCGATGCCCGATGCCACCTTGCTGCGCGCCGTGTGCCAGTGGCTGGACGCGCACCGGCTGGTGACCACCGAGCTCTACGTGATCCCACCGACCTACCGCCAGGTGGCGGTGTCGGTGGCACTGAAGGTCAAGCCGGGTTACGGCATCGAGGCAGTACGCCGCTGGGTGGAGCTGGTATTGCGCCAGTACCTCGCGCCGCTGCCGCCCTATGGCCCGGAAGGCCAGGGCTGGCCGCTGGGCCGGCGCGTGCACGGGCCGGAACTGGAGGCCGCAGCCCTGCAGGTCGAGGGCGTGGAGTACCTGGAAGCATTGGAGGTGGCTGGTTGGGATGGCGATGGCTGGGTACCCGGCACCGTGGTGCTGCAGCGCTACGAGGTGGTCGAGCTGACCGCGATCACCGTGGTCGACGGTCTGCCCTTGCCCCCGCCGGGCGAGGGCGTGGTGCCGGTGCCGCCCGAGGGCCTGCCCTTGCCGCTGCCGGTCATCCGCGAGGAATGCTGACATGAACGGCAACAGCGACGCGCGCTTTGCCATCATCACCGGCCATGCCCTGTGGCTGCGCTGCGGCTTCGAGGATGCGACGCTGGTCGACGACGCGGTGCAGCTGGCCTGGGATGGCGATGCCACGCCGGGTGATCCGCAACCGGTTATGGATACGCGCGGCGCCGGGTTGGCGTTCGGTCCGGGCTGCCGGCTTTACCACAGCGTGCCGTTTGATGCGCGCATCGAATGCCTGTACTGGGGCGGCTACGATCCGGCCCACCCGCAGCGTGCACTGGAGCGCTTCGACGTGATCGGCGCCGCGCCAGCGCCAGTCGGAGGCGATTTCACGCCGGCCACGCCAGCCTTGGGCGGCTTCGTGCCGCGTGCGCTGGCCTGCGATGACGACGATCATCTCTACGTGCTCGACGATGCCAGCGGCCGGGTCTGCGTGTTCGACCTGCCGGCGCGGCGCCTGCTGCGCACGGTATCGGTGCCAGCCGGTGCCGAGGACATCGCCTGGCACAACGGCTGGCTGTAC
Organism: Chitinolyticbacter meiyuanensis; assembly: GCF_008033135.1. Lineage (NCBI taxonomy): Bacteria > Pseudomonadati > Pseudomonadota > Betaproteobacteria > Neisseriales > Chitinibacteraceae > Chitinolyticbacter > Chitinolyticbacter meiyuanensis. The sequence continues at coordinate 3,217,985 of NZ_CP041335.1, read as the reverse complement.
GGGCTGTCCAGCGGCGTGCTGTGGCGCATGGCCGCAAACCGTGGCGTGCGCATGCTCGACGCGGATCTCACACCGATCGCCGCCCCGGCACGGCTCGATGTACTGGCCGATGGTCGGCTGGTGGTGCTGTCTGCCGCGCATGGTGTCGACGCGGCGCTGTGGTGCTACACCCGCCGGGCCGGTGGTCACTGGCAGGAGGAAGCACTGGCACTGGCCGACGAAGTGATCGATTTCGCCTCGGACCTTGCGATCCAGCAGGAGGACGATGGCGACGAGCAGATCGTCGTTGCGCGCCGGCCGGGCGAGGACTTCGTGCGCATCGATGTCGCCAGCCGCCTGCCCGGCGTGCCGCTGACTGCGCGTGGCTACGACGGCATGGGCATCATCGCCACGCCGGACGGCCGCATCGCCTACTGGACCGAGCGCGGGTTGCGCCACGCGGTGGTGGCGCGGCGGCGCTACCGGCCGCAGGGCCGGGTGATTGCGTTCCGGCTCGATGCCGGCGATTACCAGAGCGTGTGGGGCCGGGTGCTGCTCGATGCCTGCGTGCCGCACGGCACGGCACTGACGCTGCATGTGCTGGCGAGCGACGATGAGGACGAAGTGCCGCGCGTGCCGCGTACCCCGCCGGTGGGCGGCGTACTCGCCGCACTGCCCGAGCCGGATGCGACGCCGTTGCCGCCACAGCATTGGCTGCCGCCGGCCGACCTGCGCGGCGCGCCGGTGTTCCGCCGCAGTGATGGCAGTGAGCAGCCGTGGCCGGCGCCTGATGAATTCGCCACGGTCGAAGGCAGTGCAGGCGCCAGCGCCGGCCGCTACCTGTGGCTAGTGCTGGAGCTGCTCGGCAGCTCGCAGGCCACGCCGCGCGTGCGCACGCTGCGGGCCGAACATCCCGGTCACGACTGGCTGCGCCGCTTGCCCCAGCTCTACCGGCGCGAGGAGGCGACGCGTGATTTCCTCACCCGATACCTCACGCCGCTGGCCGCGCTGCACGACGAACTGGCGCTGCAGTCGGCCATGCGCCATGCACTGCTCAAGCCCGCCGCCGCGCCGACGCCGATGCTGCCGTGGCTGGCGATGTGGCTGGGGCTGACGCTGGACGAGCGCATGAGCGAGACCGCGCGGCGCACCCTGCTGCTGGAAGCCATCCCGTTCTTCTATCGCCGCGGCACGCCGGCCAGCCTCGTGCGCCTGCTGGAGATCGTCACCGGCGTGCCGGTGCAGATCATCGAGCGCTGGCGCTTCCGGGGCCTGGGCCAGGTGGGGGCCAGCGACGACGGCGTGCGCGAGCGCGCGGTGGTCGGCTTCGGCTGGCGCGTTGGCGGCCAGGCCGGCGCCGAGGCCGGGCTGGAGGATGCCGATGCGGCGACCCAGGCCTATGCCGCCTATGCCTACCGTTTTGCCGTGGTGGTGCAGGGCGCCCTCACCGGTGAGATGGAAGCGCTGGTGCGACACCTGCTGGAGGTGCACCGCCCCGCGCACACGGTGTACGAGCTGTGTACGGTGGGCGCCGGCATGCGCATCGGCCTGGGCCTGCATCTGGGCATGACCAGCCTGATTGGCCGCAGCGCCGGCTTCAAGCCGTTTGCCATCGGCGGTGCGGTCGGCCGCGGCAGCACCGTGGGGCGCCCGGGCGGTGGCATCAAGCCCGGCCTTGCGCCGCTGGGTCAGGGGAGGCTGCAATGAACGTGGCCATTGCCCGCTGGCGCAGTCGCTGGTCGGTCCCTGCCGAGATGCTGGCCCGTGTGCCGCAGATCGAGGCCGAGCTGCTCGATCGCGAGCTGGAGCTGGGCCTGGCCGAATGCACCGCACGCCATGTGGGCATCGACGAGGTGGTGCTGGTGCGCCGGCTGAGCCTGCCGGTGGCGCTGTCGGCGCTGCAGAGCGATGCCGGCGTGGCGCGGCAATGGGGCGAGGCGCTGGCGCACGAGCTGGAGCGCCAGCTGATCGCCGGGCAGGCGGGCGAGGTGTTGCGCTATCCGCACCGGCTGGCCGCGCTGCTGGCCTGCTCCGCCGACGTGTTGCGTGGCGAACGCGAGCGCGACTGGGCGTGGCAGCGGCTTGGCTGGTTGCGGCGCGACGGTGCTCGCTCGCTCGGCGCGCTGGTGCAGGCACTGCGCGATGAACCCGATCTGGTGTTGCCGTGGCTGGCCGCGCTGCTGCAATCGCCATTGCGCCCGGTGCTGGCGCAGCAGCTCGATGCAACGGCGCTGGCACTATTGCTGACGCTGGTGGCCCGGGTACAGCAGCTGTCGAGCACCGTGCTGTTCGATGGCGTGCTCGCGGTCATTGCCAGCCCGACACCAGCACCACAGGCCACGCCGACGCTGCCTGCCGGCTGGCAAGCATGTTGGGCCGCGCTGAGCGCGGATGGCGCGCCTGCACGCGCGGAGCGGGTGCTGTGGGCCGCGCTGATCTGGCTGGTGGCCGAGCCTGGCCTGGCCCTGCGCGGTATCCCGGTCCTGCTGGCCCGGGTGGCTGCGCTGTCCGATGCCGGTATGCAGGCTGGTCAAGCCCAACTCGTGGCAGCGGCGGCCGATACTGCTGCGAAGCGGCCGTCCGAACGCGTGCGGGCGCATCAGACCGCCTCGCCCGATCGCGAAACAGTCGAGGCGGCACTGCCGCTGGCATTGGCCCCGGTCCCGGCGAGCGGCCTATCGAGCGCTTCATTTTCTGAATCCAATCGGGCAGACACGCGCATCAGCGCGCCTACCGAGTGGGGCGGCCTGCTGTTCCTGGTGCCACTGGTGGCCGAGAGCGGCGCGCTCGCCTGGTTGCTGGGCGAGGACAGCCTGGCTGGCCTGCCGCTGGCGCAGGTGATGCACCGGCTGGCGCGGCAGTTGCTGCCGGGATTGCGCGAGCACGACCCGGCGGCGCTGGCCTTCGCCGGCTGGCAGCCCGATTTCCGCCCGCTGGCGCAGCCATGGCCGGACGATGCCGACCTGGCCGTTGCCCACGCGGCCGACCTGATGCGTGCCAGCCTGATCGAGCGCGTGCCGCAATGGGCCGGGCCCGGCATGCTGAACCGGGTGTGCGCCCGGCGCGCCACGGTGGTGGCCGATCCGGGCTGGTTCGAGCTGCGTTTTCCCTTGTCCGAGGTATCGCTGGAGCTGCGCCGCGCCGCACTCGACCTCGATCCCGGCTTCGTGCCGTGGCTGGGCGTGGTGATGAGGTTCGTCTATGAATGACCGCATCCAGCCCCTGCCGCATGCCGAGGCACTCGGCCAGCCGCTGTGGTTCGCGGCTGCCGAGGTCGGATCACGGCTGGCCGAGCTGCTGCGCGCCGGCGGCGGCGATGGCGTGACCTTCCTCGACACCCAGTGGCGCAATGCACAGCAGCGCGCGCCCGCCCCGGCGCCGCAGCGGCTGGCACAGCTGCTGTCCCACCTCGGGTTGACCGACGACGAGCGCCTGCTGCTGTTGCTCTCCGGCATGGGCGACGAGCACGAAGGCTACGGCGCGGTCTTCGCTGGCCTGCATCCGAAGGGCGAGCCCTGGGCGACGGTCAGCCTGTTCGCGCGGCTGGCAGGCCACGGTGGCTCACGCCTGCCGGCCTGGCAACTGGTGGCGCACAGCGCGCTGTTCCGATTTGGCTTCGTCACGCTGCAGGGCGAGGGGCCGCTGCCCGAGCGCGGGCTGGCCATGGCCACCGGGCTGTGGCCGGTGCTCGCCGGCATCGATTACTGGCCGCCGGGCATCGTGCCGCTGCCCGGCGAGGAATGGGTGGTCGACGACGGCTGGTTTGCCGAGGTGGCGCCGCTGCTGGCGAGCGAGGCCGAGCCGCTGCTGTGGCTGCAGGGCCCGGCAGCGGCGCTGCGGCTGCGTCAGCTCGCCGGCTGGCTCACGCTGCGGGGCCAGCCCGCCCATTGCTTCGACGTGGGGGCGCTGACCGCGCCGCAGTTCGCGCTGTTGCTGGCGCATTGCCTGGCGCGCGGCGTCATGCCGCTGCTGTGGTCGGAGCAGGGGCCGGGTGCAGAGCTCGAAGGCCTGCTCACCGATTATCCCGGCACGCTGGTGGTTGGCGGCGCCGGCAATGCGGTATTGGCGCGGCTGCGGCGGCCGCTGGCCAGCGTGACCGCACCGGCACTGGCACGCGCTGCGCATCCCCAGCTGTGGCGCGATGGCGTGCCGCAACTGGCGCCACATGCGGCCGAGCTCGCCGCCCGTTTCCCGCTGGCGCCGGATGTGCTGGCGCGGGTGCAGGACGATGTCAGCCTGCTCGCCGGCAGCACGGCCGTTGGGCTCGATGCCGGCGTGGCCACGCTGAAGGCACGCCTGCCTGGGCTGGGTCAGCAAAGCCTGCGCCGCATCAGCCCGCGCGCCGGCTGGGACGATCTCATCCTGGCCGACCCGCCACGGCGGCAGCTTGGCGACGTGATCGCCCGCCTGAAGCTGCAATGGAAGGTGCTCGACGACTGGGGCTTCGATCGCGGCGAGGCGGGGCGGCGTGGCCTGCGCATGTTGTTCTGCGGTCTGCCCGGCACCGGCAAGACGCTGGCGGCCGAGGTGGTGGCGCATGAGCTTGCCAGCGATCTGGTGGTGGTGGACCTCGCGCGCGTGCTCTCCAAGTGGGTGGGCGAAACCGAGAAGAACCTCGGCGCGGTGTTCGACGAGGCCGAATCCTGCCGCGCGGTGTTGTTCTTCGACGAGGCCGATGCGCTGTTCACCCGCCGCACCGAGGTCGGCGATGCCAACGATCGCTACGCCAATATCGAAACCGCCTACCTGCTGACGCGGCTGGAGCGCTTCGACGGCGTGGCGGTGCTCGCCACCAACCTCAAGCAGCAGCTCGATCGCGCCTTCCTGCGCCGCTTTGAAGCCGTGATCGATTTCCCCGAGCCCGGCGAAGCCGAGCGCGCCGCGATCTGGCGCCGCCATCTGCCGGCCACGGCGCCACTGGCCGGTGATGTCGATTTCGAGCTGCTGGCGGCCGTCTACCCGATGTCGGGCGCCATGATCCGCAATGCCTTGCTGGCCGCGGCCTACTTCGCCGCCGCAGCCGGTGCACCGATAGGGCGCGATGCCTTGCAGCGCGCCATCGTCCAGGAGTTCGAGAAATCCGGCCGGCCGTGCCCGCAGTAGCACGCCCCCGGCCCCGACAGGAGAAGCAAGATGGCAGACCCGAAAACGCTGATCGAGCTCGCCACGCTCGAACGACAGAACCGGCGCGATGCCCAGGCAAGCGTCACCGAAGCGCTTGCCGACGCACGCGAAGCATTGCGCCAGGCCCGCGAGGCCGTGGCCGATGCCACCGAGGCGCGTACCGCGGCCAGCGCCGATGCCGCGCGCTTGCGACGACAGCTGGGCAGCATCGTGATGCCGGCCGACGGCGAGCCGCTGCTGGCTGAGCTTGCCGATGCCATTGCCGAGGAGCGTGCTGCCGCGGCATCGCTGACCGAGGCCGAGCTCGAGCGCACCGAGGCGATGTCCTCGGTCGAGCGGTTGACCGAGGGGCTGCAGCACGCCAGCGCACTGCGCCAGGCCGCGGAGGCGGATCTGCTGGCGGTACAGAACCGGATCACGGCGCGCGATGCCGCCATCGAGTCGGCCAAGACCGGCGCGGCGTCCGGCTCCAAGCAGGCGGCGACCGATGCACTGGCGAGCGCCGACTACACGGCCGCCAAGAACCGGGTGAAGGGCTACCTGCCCACCGTGCTCTACAACCGCGCCCGCGAGCGCTTCGACGCCGCCAAGGGCGCCGCGACGCGTGCCGCGCAGATCGCCGAGGCAAGCGCCACCGAGTTTGCCAATGCACTGCAGCAGTCGGGCCTGCCCGAGGACAAGCTGCCGGCGCTGGAACGCGCCTACAACCTGGCCGAAGGCAAGCTGCTCGATTACGCCGCCGGGGCAGTCACCGCAGTGGCCAGTGCTACGGCCACGCTGACGCGGCTGGCCCAGCCTGGCCTCGCGCCTGTGCTCAGCGCGGAACAGCGCGCCGAGATCGAGGATGCCGGTGCGCTTGCGCGGCGCCAGGCAGCCGTGGCGGCCGAAGCCGCACGCGATACTGCGCTGCAGACGCTGGCAGAAAAGGAGGCGCTGCTGGAGATCGAGCGTATCAAGGTGCTTGCTGCCAATCCGGATGCCGATCTCGACACGCTCGACGACGACCCCAACACCCCGCTGGGTGATGCCGCGGTGAAGTGGCAACAGGCCCACGCCGCCTATGCGGCGGCGGACGAAGCGTTCTCGGTCACCCCGCTGGAGCCGGCGCCCGCTCCGCCACTGACGCACCGCGAGGTGCTGCTCGATTGGCAGGCTGCGGTGCCGGAGGCGGTCTGGTCCGAGCTCGATGCGTTCTGGAATGCCGAGGACGTGCTGGGCCGCTACAAGGCGCTGGCGATCAACCCGCTGGTCACCGCCGCCAAGGCTGCCGAGCTTGCCTGGGTGACCGAGGCCGTGGCCGATCTGGCACGCCAGAAGCGCCTGGACTGGCTGGCCGAGCGGCTGACGCTGGAATCGACCGCCGCCGCCGCGCTCGCAGCCCGCATCGGCGAGCGCACCGCCCATGCGTTGCGCGGCTACCTGACGCTTTGAGGGAGGCCATCATGGCTGAACAGACCACGACACTGCCCAACCGCCCCTATCAGGCAGTGCGCTACCACTACGGCATGCTGCTGGGCGTCGATGATTTCGAAACCGACCAGAGCTACCACCGCGGCAAGATCCGGCTGCATCAGGGCTGGTTGCACGGCTTCGGCACCGTCTGGGGCCTGGGCGTGAGCCTGGCGCCGGAGGCGGGCGAGGTGCGCGTCGCCCCTGGCCTCGCGCTCGATGGCTTCGGCCGCGAGCTGCATGTGGATGTGCTGCAGTGCCTCAACCTGCCGACTTGGTATGCCGAGCACCGCGACGATGCGGAGCTCGCACCGGTGGTGGGCGAGGATGGCAGCATCACCTTCACCGCCCACGTGGTGATCCGCCACCTGGCCTGCCTTGCCCGGCCGGTGCCGGCACTGATCGATACCTGCGCCGGCGGCAGCAGCGAAACCGCGTATTCGCGGGTGCTGGAAACCGCCGAGCTGCTGCTGGTGCCGGGCCCGGCACCAGCCTGGCCACGCGGCCATCACCTGTTGCGGCTGGCGCAGGGGCTCGATGCGCCGGCGACCGACGAGGATGGCAACCCGCAGCCTGACGACCAGGCGGTGCTCGACGCGTTGGCGGCGCTTGCCGCATTGCCAGCGGGCGAGCAGGCCACCGCACGCGAGGACGTACTGCGCCAGGCGGCGATCCGTGATGCGCTGGCGGTGGTGACAGGCAGCGACGAGGACGATGTCGAGGCCCAGTTGTTTGCCGACGGCGCCCCGCGTGACATCGTGCTGGCGCAATTGAACGACGTGGTGCTGAACGCCGCGGCCGATACCGTGACCGGCGGCGAGGCGGACAACCTGATCCGGCCGGTGCTGGTGGCCACGCAGGCCTTGCAGTCCGGTGGCGGCGTGGCAGCACCGGCGACCGGGCCGCAGGTAGTCGCCTCCGGCATCACGCTGGCGGGCACCACGCTGACGCTGCCGCTGACGCGCGCAGTGGCGGGTGATTCCGTCAAGCCCGCCGCGCTGACTTCGACCCGCTTCGTGGCCGGTACCGGCTGGGAAGACTTCGCCGCCACGCTGACCGCGGCGGCCGACGGCCTCTCGCTCACCGTCGAATTCGCCGCCGACCCGGCTGGCAGCCGGGTGCGCGTGCTGCTGGCCGGCAGCGGCGGCAAGCCGATACTCGGCGACAACTTCCTGCCGCTCTACGGCGACACCGGCAGCAACCCGGACGGCAATGCCGCGCTGGGCCGCGATTTCGTCTGGACCAACTGAGGGCACTGCGATGGCGACCAACTCAACCTCCACCCTCGTCCTCGTCGGCGCCCAGCGTGGCATCACGCTGATCCCGGAGCGTACCGACCTGACCCGCATCAACTACTTCGATGGCCGCTATCTCGGTGCCGAAGACCTCACTCGCGAGCAGGACTACCTGCGTGCGCTGGTGCGCGAGAGCAATCGGGCCAGCGGCGCCGGCGTGGTGCATGGCTTCAACCTTTCCACGCTGTCCGGCGGGCGGCTGCAACTGTCGGCCGGGCTCGCGATCGACAACGAAGGCCGCGTGTTGCTGTTGCCCGATGCGGCCGAGGTCGGCATCGCCGAGCTGATCGCCCGCTCGCAGGGCAATGGCAACGGGCCGGCCGGCGCCGGGGGCGATGGTCACTTCGGTGCCTGCCAGCCGGCGTCGTCGGCACCGATCGCCACGCCGGTGGCGGGTACCACGCTGTATCTGATCGGCATCGTCCATGCCGAAGCGCTGTGCGGCCGGGCCGAGGTCTGGGGCAAGGCCTGCGAATCGGCCTGCGCGCAGAGCGCGGATTTCGATGCGCGGCGCGAGGGTGTGGTGCTGCTGGCGCTGCCGCTCAACCTCGTCACGCCGCTGCCGACCAGCAATGCGGTGGATTTCACCGCTGCCCACCTGCGCTCGCGGGTGGCATCGAGCTATTACGCCGACGAAGCGGCACGCTATGGCAAGACCATGAGCGCGGCGCTGCTGGAATCGTCGGTCTGGTGCCGCGGCGCGCTGGCCTCGGCCGGCGATTTCGTGCCGCTCGGCGTGCTGGCGTACTCCGGCGGCAACGTGCAGTTCCTCGACGGCTGGATCGCGCGGCGCGAGCATGTCGACGGCCACCCCAAGCGCTACTGGCAGTGGCAGATGATGATGCGGCCGTGGGACGTGTTCCTCGCGCAGGTGCTGCAGTTCCAGTGCCAGCTGGTGCATGTGCTCGAGCACGGCCCGGCGCCCGGCGACGATGACGATCCATGCAGCCGCATGCGCCGCCTGGTGGTGGAAGCCAGCGATGTGATGGTCGAGCTGCAACGCTACTACGTCGAGACCGCGCGCCAGCTGGTCGAGCGCAAGGTGAGCTTTGCCGGTGGCCACAGCCAGATCGCCGATCTCGTCGGCAAGCTGCAGCAGGCCAAGCAACAGGTGAAGCTGACCGCCACCGACCGGGTGCTGATCAATGGCGGCATCGTCGAGCTGCCGAGTGCCGGCTACCTGCCGGTGGTGGCCGGTAGCACGCTGTCGGTGAACCAGCAGGTGCGCGCATTGCTGGGGGATGGCGTCGACCTGCGCTTCTGCGTGGTGCGCCCCGATTACGTGGCCGAGGCCTGGCAGGAAGCGCAGCACATGGAGCGCATCTCGCTGACCCGTGGCCTTGATGATCCGCAACACAAGGACGAGGTGGACATCCTGGTGCCGGACGGCGAGATCGTCGGCGCGCAGGCCGAGCGTGGCGTCGGTTGGGCGGTGCGGGTGCGCGGCGGCAACGACAAGGACGGCAGCGAGCGGGACGAGCTGCCGGAAGTGGTGGTGGTCGGCGGCGCACAGCGCGGCAAGCTGCAGCAATTGGAAACCGGTCCCCGCGCAAGCCAGACCTATCAGCGCGACGAGGTGGCTGGTGCCGGTCGCAGCGAGCAGGGTGGTGACGGCCGGTTGGCCTTCCATTTCGCCGGGATGATGGAAACCGGCAGCAAGCGTGCGGCGATCCAGGAAGCGCGCGACTGGGCCAAGGCCAACGTCAATTCGATGGAGCAGGCTGCCTGGTATACCTTCAATGCGATGGCCAAGGAGACGGCCGAGCCGGTGGAGGCCAAGGCCCGCAGCAAGGCTGCGGATGCCGGCGACACCACGGCCGGCATCGCCATGCGCTATGCGCAGATCCGCAGCTCGGCCGAGCAGGTGCGCGCGGCCCAGGCCGCCAAGCGCGCCGAAGCGGGCAAGAAGGCCGGCGCCATCCGCTACGAAGGGCTGCAGGACGAAAGTGTCGATCACGTGGCGTTGTGGTTGTCCGGCAATACCTCCGACGATCCCTACAGTGCGCCGGAAGGCAGCGCGCTGGCGGTATCGCTCGACGTGACGATCCTGATTCCCGAGGATGGCGCGGGCCAGTTTCTCGACGTGGCGCTCGCCGGGCGGTTGACCATCGAGCAGCGGGTGCTGCGCAGCAACGGCGTGTCGGTGCGTGCCACCTTCGATGGCTCGGCCACCGTGGCCGGTACCTTCGCCGGCGTGGCCGGCGCGCGGCGCATCATCCCGCTGTCGGTGCCGGTGCTGCTGATGCGCGGCGTCACCGCCGACGGGGGCAGGGCGCTGGTCGATGTCGACCTCGCCGGCGCCAATGTCGGTGAAGCGCTGTTCGAATTGTCCAGCGTTCGGGTCGATGCGCGCTGGCGCAATCAGCCGGCCGCTGCCGAACTCGCCATCACCTTCCGCGTCCGCGGCGACGATGAGGACGAATCGGTGCTGCTCGCCTCGCTGATCCGCGACGACAACGTACTGAGTCCTGGCAATGCGCTGCGCGTGGCCTCGGAAACGGCCATCCAGGTGCTGGCCACCCGCGAGGGCTCGCCGACCTTTGCCGCCGACGCACTGGCCGATCTCTTTGGCGCACCACCACCCAGCGGCGAAGCGCTGACCGTGCTCGCCCGTCGCGACTGGGTGCTGTTCCATCGTCGCCGCACCCGGCAATGCGGCATTGATGCCGCGGTGCCGCGTGTCGATGCGCGCCGCTACCAGCTGTTCCATCTCAAGGTGACCAGTGAGCGCACCCTGCAGCAGGCTCGCGCCGCCGTGCTGTCGGGCGATGCCGCCCGCATCACCAAGCTCGGGTTTGCCCCGGTGGCGGTGGTCGAGTTCGAGGGTGGCCGCTCCAGCATCGCCACGCCGACCACCGAACTGCTGGCTGACTGGGCCGCGGCGCAACCGGGCAACCGCGTGCGCTTTGGCGGCATCGGCTCGCAAGGCGCCGCCCAGGCCGAGGGCGAGACGCTGGCCAAGGCGCGCTTGGCCAGCCTGGAGCTGGCACTGACTGGCGCGCCGGATGCCGCGATCGACAACGTGGTGCTGCCGGTGCTGCCGGCGCTGGGCCTGTCCGGTCTCGATGGTGCCACCTTCCTCGTCACCCAGCAGACCAAGGCCGTTTGCCAGGAGGTGTATGTCATTGATGGCGTGGGCAACTATGCGGTGTTCCAGCGCACCTACAAGATTTCCGGGCTGGCCGAAGCGTTGAAGCAAAGCCAGGCCAGCGGGCCGACGCACGCCGAATTCGGCAGCGACGGCGAGCTGACCGATGCGAGCGCCGCTGCCGTGGTGGAGGCCTGGGGCACGCCCGACACCAACCCGGAATACGCGCTGGCCTTCTATGCCAATGCCAACGAGCGCGATGCCGTGGTCCGCGATACCGTCACCATCGTCGATGAGCTGCGTGGCGGCTTCAACCGCGTCGAAGGCATGCAGGATGCCGCGGTGGCGCAGCTCTCCACCTGCCGTGGCATCGCAGTCCTGGTGCGCGAAGTGGTTGCCAGCGGCGAGGTGCTTGCAGTGCCGATGCTGTGGGAAGGCGAACGCTACCAGTACCTCGGCACCAACATCAGCTATCGCACGCAAGTGTGGAACGGCTTCCAACCGGCGTCGGCGGACGCGCTGGATGCGGACGTGAAGACCTTCATCGCGCTCAACCCGCCGCGCAGCGCCGCCGTGGTCTTCGTCACCGAGCAAAGCCAGCTGCAGCTGGCCGAGGACATGGCCAAGCAGGTGGAGCTGTCGATGCAGCGTGTTGCGCCGGTGAGCGTGTTGCAGGGTGCGCAGTCGCGGCAGTTGGGCGCAGCCGAACGGGATGAGATCGAGAAGAAACTCGGCCTCAACCCGGACAACTACCAGGCCGTGATCTTCTTCGCCCAGCTGCATCCCAAGCTGTAGCGGATCGCGACGATGGCCTCCTCTGCCCACGCTACCGCCACCCCGGAGCGCCGCCCGGCGCCCCGGGTGCAGCGGGCGTGCAGCAAATGCGGCGGCCAGCACGACAACGGGCCGCAATGGCAGCGCTATGCAACGCAAGCCAAGGGCGCGCAGGTCGATGCACCCGACAGCCACTTCGAGCGCGAGGCGGATCGGGTGGCCGAGCAGGTGGTGGCGCAGTTGTCCGGCGTGCCGGGCAGCAAGCCGGCGATCACGCCGCTGGGCGACACACGCATCCAGCGCAAGTGTGGCTGCGAGGAGCAAGGGGGAGCGCTGGCGCAGCGCAAGCCGGGCGCCATCCCGCGCACCGCGCACCAAGTGCCGCTGAACCCGGATGGCGGCGCGCCGATGTCCGGCGGCCTGCGCGGCGCCATGGAGCGAGCGTTCGGTGAGGATTTCAGCGGCGTACGCCTGCATCACGACGGCGAAGCCGATGCGATGTCGCGCAATCTGGGCGCGCGCGCCTTCACCGTGGGCAGCCATGTCTACTTCGCCAACGGCGAATACGCCCCATCATCGCCGGAAGGGCAGCGCCTGCTGGCGCATGAGCTCACCCACGTGGTGCAACAGGGTGGGCAGCCGCATGCGGCGCAGCCCAAGTGCGCCGAATGCGCGGCGCACGAGGCCGAGGAGGAAAAAGCCGGGCCGGTGGTGCAACGGATAGGCTTGCCCAGTCTGCCGAGTCTCAGCGATGTGGAGGATGCCTTATCCGATGTCGGCGATGCGGTCGCCGATACTGCATCCGACATCGGCGAGGGCATCGTCGAAGGCGCGGAGGCCGTGGGTGAAGGCGTGCAAGCCGCCGGAGAAGCGATCGTCGAGGGTGCGGAGGCAGCGGGCGAGGCCATCGCCGAAGGGGCCGAGGCGGCTGGCGAGGCCATTGTGGAAGGCGCGGAAGCGATCGCGGAAGGGGCAGAGGCGGTGGCGGACACCGTGTTCGGTTTCGCCCGCGACGTCTGGGATGCGGCCACTGCCCTGGCTTCGGCCATTGGCGGCATGGTCAGCATCTCCGGCACCAGCCTCGTGATCACCGTGCCGGCGATGCCGGTGTGCCCTGTGCTGCCATTCCAGTTCAGCCTGCCGCGCATGGATGCCCATGTACCCATCGCCGTGGCCAGCGTCACCTCGGGTGTGCTCACGGTCTACGGCGTGCTCACCGCCTTCGTGGGGCTGTCGCCGGAGTTGTCCGGCCAGCTCGGGCCATGCCAGCTGCATGGCCTGCGCATCGTGATCAACCCGCTCGGGCCGTCGGTCTCCGCAGCCGGTGCGATCACCGCGACGGTCGCGGTCGGGCTGGGTGCCCAGCTGGAAGCAGGGCTGCATGGCGAACTGGGCATGATCATTGCTTGGCCCGATCCGCCCATTGTGCTGCGTGTGCCGGTGATCGGCGCCGAGGTGGGGCTGGCCGGCTTTGCCCGCGGTATCGTGGCGAGCCAGGTCACTGCCGCGGGGGCGATGAGCGCCAGCCTTTCCGGCGTGTCGCTGGCCATGAGCCAGCGCCAGACGTTGGGCCTTGCTGCCGATGCCGGCGTTGCCGGGTTCGGCGAGCTACAGCTGCTGGGGCAGAACGTGTGCCGGCTCTACTGGCCGCTGGCGGACTGGCACGACGATCTCGCCATCGACAGTGGCTTCGATCTGGCGTTCTCGGCCGGGCGTTCCGGCATCTCCGCATCGTTCAACATCATCAAGCCCACGCTGGATCGCTTCGGCTTCGATCGCCTTGGCATCGAGATCGGCCGTGGCATGTTCATGGACGATTGTCCCCTGTGCGATTGGATGCGCCGGCTCAATCTGATGCCATCCGGCCATGGCGCGCGTTGGGATGATGGCGGCAAGGCAGGCCCCCCTCATGCCGTGGGGCCGCTGAGTGGCGTATTCCCGAATGACCCGGGTTTTGCCAGTGGCTCCAAATGCCGCGGCGCGTGTGGTCCGGATTGCAAGACCTGCGATGAAGAGCTGGAGCATAGCGAGTGCGAAACGATCGATGGCGGCGCACGGCACCGTTTCTGGGTGTACCCCAACTATCATGTTTGCGGCATCCACCAGGGGTGCCTGGAGCACGATTCCTGCTTTGATTGGTGCGGCAACAATTTCGGAGAAGTTGGGCTTGCCGGGGTGATCTTTGGCCCGTGTCACCGTTTCTGCGATCTGGAGGCGGTGTGTACCTATGGCGCCAAGAACGCCATAGGCTGGATTTTTGGCGCCAAGCCGCACAGTGATTACTGGAAATACTCGGATCCGCCGCGTGCCGTTTCGGAGTGTGATGGCCCCTGCCCAGCGGATGCGGCGGCAGGTGGCGGCGGTCCCGATGCGGGGGCTCAAGGCGGCGGCGCTGGAGGGGCTGCAGGTGGCGGTGGTGCGCCGACCGGGCCAGGACGCGTGCGCATCTGCATGCCCGAAGTCATCCTGTTCAACCGTCGCAGCGTCGGTGACAGCGTGAGCGAGTCGCTGCCGGAAACCGAGGTCTGGTCGACCTGGATCGAGGCGCCACCACCGGTGTTCCTCGTCGAGCTGGAACTGCTGGCGCAGGCGGGCATGGAGGCTGGCATCGAGGCTGGCATCGGCCCGGCGCGGCTCACCGATATGTGCATGGATGTCGATCCCTTGCGCGGGGACTACAGCGGCACAGCCACGCTGCGCATCCCGGCCGATCTCACCGCGTGGCTGATCCTGTGGGGGCAACTGAGTGCGAACGCCAACTGGCTGGCGCTGATCAATGTCGTCAGTGCCATTGGCCGGCTCGAAGCCGAAGCCAATGGCACGCTCAGCACCGAGTTTGTCGGCACCGTTGGCGTCGAGTGCGTCGACGGCCAGCCAGGTTTCACCACCAACGTCGATTTCCCCGGCTGCATCGACCTCGATTTCAACCTCGATGCCCAGTTCGACCTGGAGCTCGTTGGCTACAACCTGTTCCACAAGCGCTGGCGTTTGGCCCAGGCGGCATGGAATCACTGCTGGGGCGAGGACATCGACATCGATCCGATGCGGCGCGGCCAGGACCCGGATATCGACCTGTCGGGCGAATCGATCAATCTCGAGGACCTCATCAAGTGGCTGCTTGGCGGCGGCGGCGGTGGAAGGCCGCGCCCACCGGGTCAGCTACCTGCAGGCGGCAACGGCATTCCCACCGGGTTGACTCGCGATGATCCGATCGAGATGGCCTGGTACAAGCGACCAACCGCCTATCCAGCCACCATGCCGCTTGCCACGCATCAGAGTGCAACGAACTGCAGCACCAATGCCGATTGCAGCGGCGCGACCGACCCGCACGATGGAACACTCACGCCGACCTGCACATTGCTGCACATCGGTCGGCGGCCCCGCAACATGTGTACGGCCATGGCCGATTTCCGTCGCACCGTGCCGACAGATTTGCGCGACCTCAATACCGGTGCCGTGACGGACCGCATCGGTGTGCCGTATTTCCCTGATGCTGGCGACATCATGGTGCTGGTCAATCCCGGTCGCACCGAAACCGAGATGAACCGCATCAAGCGCCGCACCGCCCGCCACGGCTATCGCATGTCGGATCATGACCAGGATGCGGATCATGTGGTGGACCTCGACTGGGGCGGCCCCGATCATTTTCAAAACCTGTGGCCGCTCGATTCGGACATCAACCAGGGCGCAGGGCGCGAGCAGAACCGCAACCAGCGCATCACCTTTTCGGAAGGGCCGAACGGGCCGGTACACACCAACATCACCATCGGCTCGTTCAAGGACCAAGGCTTCCATCGGCGCAATCCGCCGCATCATTTCTTCGTCATTACCACTTTCCGCGATCCCTGAGGAGCAGGGAGTAAGGCCCAGGTCTGGACTATCATGCAGCCATGACCGATCCCGTCTACCTCGAACGAGAGCGGCTGCTGCTGGCGGCCAAACGGCAGAAACTGCGTCAGGCCAGGACGCTGGCCACCGGGCTGCTGATCGCTGCGCTGCTGCTGTTCCTGCTGGCGCAGCGCTTCGAAGACGCTCATCCGGTCTGGGGCTATGTATCGGCCTTTGCCGAGGCCGCGATGGTCGGCGCGTTGGCGGACTGGTTTGCCGTCACCGCGCTGTTCCGCCATCCGCTGGGCATTCCCATCCCGCACACGGCCATCATCCCGAAGAACAAGGTGCGCATCGCCGATAGCCTGGGCGGCTTCATCGAAACGCATTTCCTCTCCGCCGAGCAGGTAGCTGCGCGGATTGAGGCATTCAATCCGGCGCGCCGCATTGCCGCCTGGCTATCGCGGCCATCGCATGTCGAGGAGCTGGCGGCGCAGAGCCAGCAACTGGCGCAATACCTGATGACCTTGCTGGACGCACCGCACGTGCGCGATGCGGCGCGCCGGGTGATGCGCGACATGCTGTCCGAGCTCGACTGGGCGCGCCACGGCGGCGAGCTGCTGGGGGTGCTGCTGGCCGAGCGCCAGCACCAGCAACTGCTCGACATCGTGCTGGCCAAGGTGGCCGAACGACTGGAACGGCCTGACGTGCAGACGCTGTTGTCGGGCATGATCGCGCAGGAGCTCTCCTACCTGCGCTGGATGGCGCTGGACGAGGCGGGTGGGCGTTTCGTCGCGCGCAAGCTGGTGGCGGCGGTCAGCCATGAGTTCGAACGGGTGCGTGATGATGACAACCACGCGCTGCGCCGGCTGATCGATACCGAGCTCGATGCATTGATCCTGCGCCTGCAGCACGACGAGCCGTTGCGTGCCCGCACTCGCGCTTGGGTAGCGGAGCTGGCGCAGGCGCCGTCGTTCGAGCGCCAATTCAATGGCTTGTGGCAGGGTATGGTCGATGTGCTGCGAGCCGATTTCAGCAAGCCGGAATCGCTGCTGCGCAGCAAGGTGGCGAGCGCGGCACGCCGCCTGCGTGACCAGTTGCGCGAGGATGCGCAGCTGGCGGGCTGGGTGAATCGCAGCGTGCGCGATGCGGCGGCCCGTGCGGTATCGCGCTATCGCGAGCAGATCGGCCGCTTCATCGCGGACCAGTTGAAGGGCTGGGACGACGCGGTGATGGTGGAGCGACTGGAACTCAATGTCGGCGTCGATCTGCAGTTCATCCGTATCAACGGCACGCTGGTGGGCGGCCTGATCGGCGTGCTGCTGCACCTGGCGCAGCACCACCTGGGCTGAGCGTAGCAGCGCATTCCGGACACAAGGCGCCGGCTCGCCTGTAGGGGCAGGGTAAAATGCGCCGTTTCCCCGCCGCGATCGACCATGCTGCACACGCTCAATGCTCCCCAACAAGCGGCTGTCCGTTATCTGGATGGCCCCTGCCTCGTGCTGGCCGGTGCGGGTTCAGGCAAGACGCGGGTGATCACGCAGAAGATCGCCTACCTGATCGAGCGGGCGCAAATGGACGCACGCAACATCGCCGCCATCACCTTTACCAACAAGGCCGCGCGCGAAATGCAGGAGCGGGTGGCCTCGCTGATGGACCCGGCGCGGCTGCGCGGGCTGACGGTATCCACCTTCCACAGCCTGGGCATGCGCATGTTGCGCGAGGAAGCGCGCCATATCGGTTACAAGCCACAGTTCTCCATCCTTGATTCGGCCGATGCCGGCAAGATCATCTCGGACTTGCTCACCACCACCGACAAGGCGCTGGTGCGCTCGACCATTTCGCAGATCTCGCTGCTCAAGAACGACCGGGTGTCACCGGACAAGGCGCTGCGGCTGGCCAATTCCGATGGCGAGCTGCATCTGGCGCGCTTGTATCGCGCCTACCAGGACACGCTGCAAGCTTATCAGGCGGTCGATTTCGATGACCTGATCCGACTGCCGGTCGATCTCTTCGAGGCGCACGAGGAGGTGCGACAGAAGTGGCAGCAACGGCTGCGCTACCTGCTGATCGACGAGTGCCAGGACACCAACACCACCCAGTACCAGATGGTGAAGCAGCTGACCGGGCTATCCGGCCAGTTCACCGCGGTGGGCGACGATGACCAGTCCATCTATGCCTGGCGTGGCGCAAATATGGAAAACCTGCGCCTGCTGCAGCAGGATTTCCCGGCGCTCAAGGTGATCAAGCTGGAACAGAACTATCGCTCGGTGGCGCGCATCCTCAAGTGCGCCAACGCGGTGATCGCCAACAACCCCAAGCTTTTCGAGAAAACGCTGTGGTCCGATCTTGGCATTGGCGACCCGGTGCAGATCATCGAGGCCAAGAACGAGGAGCACGAGGCTGAACTCGTGGCGATGAAGCTGCAGGCGCACAAGTTCGAGGCCGGTACCGAGTTCCGCGACTACGCCATTCTTTACCGAAGCAACTTCCAGGCGCGCATCATCGAAACGCAGCTGCGCACGCAGCGCATTCCGTACACGATTTCCGGCGGGCAGAGTTTTTTCGATCGCGCCGAGATCAAGGACCTGCTCGCCTACCTCCGTCTCGTCGCCAATGAGAACGACGATCCAGCCTTCATCCGCGCGGTGACCACCCCCAAGCGTGGCGTCGGTAACGTCACGCTGGAACGGCTGGGTTCCTACGCTGCTGAGCGCAAGGTGTCGCTGTTCGGTGCGGTGTTCGAGGAAGGCTTCATTCACCAGGTGCAGCCGCAGCAGTACGAGCCGCTCAAGCAGTTCGCCGAGTTCATCAACAAACTGCAGTACCGCGCGCGCACTGAAGCGGCCGGCAGCCTGCTGCAGGACATGCTGGCCGCGATCGATTACGAGACCTGGCTTTACGAGACCGACGAGCCCAAGCCCGCCGAGACCAAGTGGAAGAACGTGCTCGACTTCGTCGGCTGGGTCGCCAAGCAGGGCGAGGAGAAGGGCCGCAATCTGGTGGAAGTGGTACAGACCATTGCGCTGATCACCATGCTGGAAGGGCGGGACGAGGAAGAGATCGATGCGGTGAAGCTCACCACGCTGCATGCGTCCAAGGGGCTGGAGTACCCGCACGTGTTCCTGATCGGCTGCGAGGAGGACATCCTGCCGCATGCCAACTCGATCGAGGGCAACATGGTCGAGGAGGAGCGCCGGCTGATGTACGTGGGCATCACCCGCGCCCAACGCAGCCTCACCATCACCTATTGCGGCAAGCGCCGTCGCGCCGGTGAATGGCAGATCGTCGAACCGAGCCGCTTCCTGCGCGAATTGCCCAGCGAGGAGATCCGCGTCTCGGGTCGGCTGGCCGGCGACAAGTCCGAGCCGTTGGTCACCCGACAGGAGGGGCGCGCAATGCTGGCCGGGTTGATGGCCAAGCTCGGCGGATAACATCAACTTCGGCTAAGCTGGGCTGGCATCAATCAGACCGGACCTGGAGGGAGCCGAGCCCATGGCCTTGCCCGATTCCGAGGCACAACGCATCGCTGCGCTGCGTGCGCTCAACATCCTCGATACGCCACCGGACCATGTGTTCGACGAGCTCGTCGCCTATGCCGCGCACGCGCTGCGCATGCATGGTGCTGGCTTGACGCTGGTGGATGCGCAGCGGGTCTGGTTCAAGGCAGCGACGACCCCGCTGTTGCAGGCTGGGGAGCGGGCGCTGTCGTTCTGCACGCACGTGGTCGAGGCCATGCAGCCGCTGGAAATCCGCGATGCCAGGCTCGATCCGCGTTTTCTTGCCCATGAGCTGGTCGCGGGCGATGTGGGGCTGTGCTTCTACGCGGGTTCGCCCATCATCCTCAAGAATGGCCATTGCATCGGTACGGTATTCGTCGTCGACACCCAGCCCCGCAAGCTTAATGATGAGCACCGGCTCATCCTCAACTCGCTCGCCCAGATCGCCGCAGGGGAAATCGAGCGCCAATACCCGCCGCTCGGCGCTTAGGCGCGCTAGGCCGCGACGGGCTGCGCTTCGCGATAGACAGTCTCGGCAAACGCCGGCCGCTCGTTGAGCCGCACCACCAGCTCGGCCAGATTGGGATAGGCGGTCGCCCAGTCGAGCTCCGGCATGCGCAGGTCGAGATAACCCAGCATGCAGCCCACCGCGATGTCGGCGACGCTATAGGCATCGCCCAGGCACCAGCGCCGATCGGTAAGGTCGGCGGAGAGCTGTGCCAGACCGCGGTTGATCTTGGACTGCTGCCGGGCGATCCATTCGGCCGACTGCTGCTTGGCCGGGCGACGCTTTTCCGCCACTACCAGTACCGTTGCATCAGTCACGCCATCGGCGAGCGCCTCCCAGCGACGGGCGCGGATCATCTGCCGGTGGTCGGTGGGGGTGAGGCGACTGAATGGCGAAGCATGATCGAGGTAATCGATGATCACGCTGGAGTCGTAGAGCGGCTTGCCGTCATCCATGATCAGCACCGGCACCTTGCCCAGTGGGTTGAACTCGCTCACTGCTTCGGCGTCTTCCGGCAGCGAGACGATGGTCAAGGGGCAGTCGACCCGCTTTTCGGCGAGGACGATGCGGACCTTACGGCCATAAGGGCTGGTGAGCGAGGTGACGAGTTTCATGCAAGACCTGCGGAATCGGTTTTTATGCTGATTCTAGTGGCCTTGCGTGGCCTCTGCCAGCCAAGTTGCAATGGAGCAACAGGTCTTGACGTTCACCGCGAATTTCAGATTTTCTGACATAAAACTGTTGCTTTGTTTTTTGTCCTTTCTGTAAACATAAATAAACAGTCATTTTCCCAGTCGGCGCGACGGTGCATCCGCTGGCTGAGACGCTGCTGCGCTCGCAGCGGATTGTGGCGCTGGCCATCGTTGGGCCAGGTCATCCGGCAAAGGCGCACTCGGGTAACGTGCGGTCAGCATGTGCCAAGCATGCTCTGCTTCGGCGACATGGCCGACAGCAAGCAACTGACGGATTTCCCGAATGCCTTGCTCGAACCGTTCATCGATCAGTGCGGATGCCGTTGCATCCGCCTGCGGGGCAGTCGATCCGACCGAGCTTTCGCGCATCGGGGCTGGTGCTGCAGCGGTCGCCGGTGCACTCCGGCGCAGTTCTTCCGCAGGCGCGTAGGCTAAGGCCACATCGGTCGGCAGGGTTTCCGCCACTTTGGGTTCAGCCGTGGCGACTACCGGTTGCTCGGCACGGTGCTTGATGGTTCGTTCAGGCACGGGCTTCGTTGCACGATTGGCCACTTTCTCGGGTGGCAACTGCGTGATACCCGGTGGCGCGGCGTAGTCGCTGTCCTGTTTGGCCTGCTTTTCCAAGGCGGCGGGATCAGCCAGCTCAAGTGGTGCCTTGGGCCACAGCAGGTAGACGAATCCGCCCAGCAGCAAGGTGGCGCAGACCGTGGCGAGCTGTGGTGCCACCAGCCAGCCAGGCCACTGGCGTCGGGTGCGGCGTGGCTGGATGGCCTTCGCGGCGGCGTCGAGGATGGCTGCATCGAGGGCTGCCGGCGGCGCTTCCGGCGGCAGCGCACGGTATTGCCGCGCAAGCGTTTCGTCATGCGGTAGCGGCTCGTCGTTCATGCCAGCGCCTCCATGCAGATCCTGAGCTTGGCGATGGCATAGCGGACGCGGCTCTTTACCGTTTCAGCCGCGGCGCCGGTCAGGCGGGCGATTTCGGTGAGCCCAAGCTCATGCTCCTCCTTGAGCAGGAAGGCTTCGCGCTGTTCGGGCGGCAGCGTGCGCAGGCATTCGCGCAGCTGCCGCCCGGATTGCCGGTTGGCTGCTGCGTCGTCCGGCAGCGGACAATGGTCGGCGACCTCGTCGGTCGCATCGAGATCACTGTTCCAGCGATGCCGATGTTCGCGCCGGTGCCAATCCACCAAGCGGCGGTGCGCGGTTTCCAGCAGCCAGGTGCTGAAGCGCGCCCACGGCTGGTAATGGGCGCGCTGGTGGACCACGCTCAGCCACACTTCCTGGAACAGCTCATCCCCCGCGGCATTGCTGCCGGTTTCGCGCACCAGGAAGCGATACAGCCGCAGGCGATGCCGGCCGTAGAGCAGCCGGAAGGCAGCCAGCTCGCCATCCCGCCAGGCTTGCATCAGCGTTTCGTCGTCGCGTGGATCGTGATCGTGGTCGGCCATGGGCGCTACTGTAGCGAGGCCGACCTTCGCTGGCGACTGTCGCTCATTCGGCCTGGGCGACCTGGGTCGTCGTCAACGAGGCGGCGAGGTTGGTCAGCCGCTCGAATTCCGCGCGATAGCCATAGTGATCCGGACCGCGCGCGCCAGCGGCGATGCGGCTGACCTGCGCGTAGTCCAGCCCGTCGACGTAGCGCCCGCCGCGCAACAGCTGGCCGAAGCCTGCGACCGCGCTGGCGAAACGGAAGTCGGGGCTGGCGGCGGCGAAGCTGGGCTTGGCATCGCTACGGCGTAGCGGGATTTCCAGCAACTGGCTGCGCGCACCATCTGGCTGCTTGTAGCGCAGCCGCAGGTGGGCGATTTCGCCGGTCCTGTTTGTTGCTGGTGCGGCCTTGCCATAACGCAGCGGTGGCAGGTAGCCCGCCTTGCCGGCAAAGGTCACTTCGTACAGCGCGGTGACGGTATGCCCGGCGCCAACGTCGCCGGCATCGACCTTGTCATTGTTGAAGTCCTCGCGCCGCAGCATACGGTTCTCGTAGCCGACCAGCCGGTATTCGCTGACCTGAGCGGGGTTGAACTCCACCTGGATCTTCACGTCGCGCGCCACGGTGGCCAACGTGCTGTTCATTTCCTCGACCAGTACCTTGTGACCTTCGTTGAGCGTGTCGATGTAGTGATAGCTGCCGTTGCCGACATCGGCCAGTTGCTCCATCAACGCTTCGTGGTAGTTGCCGGTGCCAAAGCCCAGCGTGGTCAGCGAAACCCCGCTCTGGCGCTCGCGCTCGACCAAGCTCTTCAGTGCGTCGACGCTGTCGATCCCCACATTGAAATCGCCATCGGTGGCCAGCAGGATGCGGTTGATACCACCGGCGACGTAGCCTTGCCGTGCCATGCGATACGCCAGCCTGATGCCCGCCTCACCGGCAGTGGCGCCGCCCGCCTGCAGCTGCTCGATTGCCGCAAGAATGCGCTGTCGGTCACCGGTGGGCTCCAGCACCACGCCGGTGTTGGATGCATAGACGACCAGCGATACCTTGTCGCTGGGGCGCAGTTGCTGGACCAGGAGGCGTAGCGACGATTTGAGCAGCGGCAGCTTGGCCGGATCGTTCATCGAGCCCGATACATCGACCAGGAACACCAGATTGGCCGGCGGCAGCGCCTGACGAGTCAGCTGTTGCGCCTTGATGCCGATACGGATCAAGTGCTTGTCGTTCCCCCACGGCGCGGGGGCGATCTCGGTATGCACGGCGAAGGGCTGCCGCTTGGCGGTATCCGTGTAGTCGTACGGGAAGTAGTTGATCAACTCTTCGACACGTACCGCTTCGGCCGGCGGCAGCTCGCCGGCATTGAGCAGGCGGCGCACATTGGCATAGGCGCCGGTATCGACATCGATCGAGAAGGTTGAAACCGGCTCTTCCGCCACCGCTTTGACCGGGTTGTCGTCCTTGCCGGCGTAACGCTCCCGATTTTCCGGCGGCGGTGCCCACGCCTCTGCCATGGCCGGTGCAGCGGCGACGGCGACACGTTGTTTGGCTGCATGATCTGCCGCGCTGGCCGTGGCAGCGGCATCTGCGCGGCGGTACGCCAAATCCAAAGAAGCGCTGCTGGCCTGCGCGACTTCCTCGGTGCGGGTGCTGCCGCATGCGGCGAGAGTGATGGCGAGGGACAGCGGAATCAGGCGGGTATACATCGTATGTGCTCCGTAGCGGGTGTGCGCGATGAAACGGAGCGGGAAGGAAAAACGGGTTAAGTCCGACCGGTGAAGGCGACGAACGGTAGGTATGCCCACGTCACGGCTAATCCGAAGGCCAGTGATGTCACAGGCTTTGGATGAGCTGCGTATCCGCGCAGGCCAGATCCAAGGAATTGGACCGTCGTCCTCCGACTACTGATTCGTTGATCGACTAGCATGACGCTGTTTTCGATCAGCAAGAGATGAGGATTTTCGTTTGGGCGTAGCTCGGCCCCATTAGACTAGAAAACAAAAAGCCCCGCGGGTGCGGGGCTCAATGCTTGATGCTACTGGAGGCGGGTACCGGAATCGAACCGATGTCCACGGATTTGCAATCCGCTGCATTACCCCTATGCTAACCCGCCGTATGGGGCAAAAAGAAAGGGAAAGGCATGTGCGTTTCCCTTTCTTCGATGTTTGGAGCGGGATAAGAGGCTCGAACTCTCGACCTATACCTTGGCAAGGTATCGCTCTACCAACTGAGCTAATCCCGCATCTGCAGGCAAATCACATGAAGAAGAATGGAGCGGGATAAGAGGCTCGAACTCTCGACCTATACCTTGGCAAGGTATCGCTCTACCAACTGAGCTAATCCCGCATCTGCTTCAGTGCTGCAACAGAGAGGCGCATTATGGTTGTGACGCTGCATGCTGTCAACACCAGCGTGCCGGCATGGCGCTGGATTTTCCCTAATCGCTTGATGAAACGTATAAAATAATCGACCCGATGCCTATGGGGTCGTGGCGGGATGCGCTGCGATGCTGGTCCAGGGGCGTCGGTCCGGTTGTGTCACATCAATCACGGTCACGGGGTGAGCCCGTACCCTCGCATGGAAGGAACAGCCATGACCAAGAAGGTCGTCACGCTGGCGCACTACTATTGCCAGCCCGAAATCCAGCAGATGGCCGACAAGGTCGGCGATAGCCTGGAACTCTCGCTTTATGCCAAGGAGTGCGGCGCGGACACCATCGTGTTCGCCGGCGTGCGCTTCATGGCCGAGACCGCCAAGATCCTCAACCCAAATGCCGAGGTGATCCTGCCGGACGCGCGCTCGACCTGTTCGCTCGTCACGCAGACCGACGTCACCGCGCTCAAGACCTGGCGCGAGGCGCATCCGGACCATGTGCATGTCAGCTATATCAACAGCTCGGCTGAGCACAAGGCGTTGTCCGACTGGATTGTGACCAGTCGCAATGTCGACGACATCATTGCCCACCTTTATGCCGAGGGGAAGAAGGTGATCTTCTCACCGGATCGCAACATGGGCGCCTACCTCAACTTTCAGTATGACTACGACATGCCACTGTGGTCGGCGGTCTGCGAGGTGCACGACAAGTTCAACCAGAGCGCACTCGACGAGGCGTTCGCTGGGGTCACCGGTGCCAAGTACCTGATAGCCCACCCGGAAAGCCCGCTGCCGGTGCTGCAGCAGGCCGACTATGTCGGCTCCACCTCCGGCATGCTGAACTGGGTGAAGTCGTATGATCTTGAGCCCGATGCGGTGATCTTCGTTGCGACCGAAGACGGCATTCTCTACAACATGGGCCTGGCGCGGCCGGACCTCGATATCCGCCAGGCGCCGATCTACGCCGGCTGCCAGTGCAATTCCTGCCCGTACATGAAGATGAACACCATCGAGGCGCTGAAGCGGGCACAGGCGGGCGAGGGCATCCGGATCGACTACCTGAGCGACGAGCAGATGGATGCAGCGCGCCAGCCTATCGAGCGCATGCTGGAGTTCTCCAAACGTTACTACCAGTAAGGGCGTGCTGTGAGCCAGGCCATCGCTCACCGGCAAGCCGACGCGGCGCGCTACGACTATCTGGTCTTCATTGGCCGTTTCCAGCCGGTGCATCTCGGCCACCTCAAGGTAATCGAGGCGGCGCTGGCACAGGCGGACAAGCTGATCGTGGTTTGTGGCTCGGCACGCCAGGCGATCAGCCCGCGCAATCCATTCTCGCTGGCTGAGCGCGAAGCCATGCTGCGGGCTGCCTTGCCTGCGGCTTGGCAGGAGCGTGTGTTCGTGGTCGGCTGTTCGGACCGCATGTACAACGATCAGCAATGGGTCACCGAGGTCCAGAATCTGGTCGACAAGGTCATCGCAGTCGATACAGCAAGCCTGGGGCATCGGGCGGCGGAATTCAGTATTGGCCTTGTCGCAGCAGCCAACGGTCGGGGCGTGGGCACCCATTACCTCGCACTGTTTCCGCAATGGCAACGCGAGCAGGTTGATGAATTGCCTGGGGTCGACGCGGGCAAGGTGCGCGAGGCGCTCTTCACCGAACAGGAGTCGCAGCTTGCCCGTTGCCGCGAGCAACTGCCTGACGCCGTCTATGACTGGCTTTTAAACTTTCGTAAAACTGACGTTTTCTCCGCTTTGCTGGCGGAGCAGCGCTACCTGCAGCAGTTCCGTGCTGCATGGTCGGTAGCGCCGTATCCGCCGACGTTTGTCACCGTCGATGCGGTGGTGATCCACTCCGGTCACATCTTGCTGGTACGCCGTCGTGGCATGCCTGGCAAGGGCCTGTGGGCCTTGCCAGGGGGATTTGTCGAGCAGGATGAGCCAGTCCGCGATGCGGTGATCCGCGAACTGAAAGAAGAGACACGGCTCAAGGTGCCGGCGCCGGTGCTGGCGGGCTCGGTGCGGGCCAGCCGGGTGTTCGATCACCCGCAGCGTTCGCTGCGTGGCCGCACCATCACCCATGCCTTCCTGATCGAACTCGCCCCCACTGGCGATGGCCTGCCCAAGGTCAGGGCGAGCGATGATGCGGATCGGGCGCAGTGGGTGCCGCTGTTCGAATTCAACCGGATGGAAGCCCAGTTGTTCGAAGATCACTTCTATATCGTGAACTGGTTTCTCGGGCAGATCTGATCGCCCAACAAATGAAAACGGCGCCTCGGCGCCGTTTTTCACTGCTGCTTGATGTCTTACTTGCGCGTCTTGCGACGGCGCTGGCGCCATGCCAGCGCACCGCCGCCCAGGCCGAGCAGCGCCATGGTTGCGGGTTCCGGTACCGGGTTCACCGAGTAGCTCAGCGTGCCGTTCCACGGCTGGTAATTGGTGAAGGCAAGGTAGAAGTCATAGTTGCCGGCGGCAAGCGCATCGAAGTTCAGCGACCCGCTGAAGCTGTTGCTGCCCACATTCGGGTTGGCAACGATCTCGGTGAACGATGCACCCGGCTGGGTTTGACGGCCGAGCACGCCGTGCAGCGAGGCGATGGCGCTGGAGCCGGCATTCGGCGTCAGCGTGAAGTTGAAGGTGTACTGACCGGGATTGTCCAGCGAGAACTGGTGCAGGGCGTTGGCGAGCAGGCTGGTGCTCCAGGCGCCGTTGCTGGTGACGTTGATGTCTTGCTGGATCAGTGCGGCATGGCTGAGCGGGCTGGCCGCCAGCAGCGCGACGGCCGCGTAGGGGAGAAGGCGTTTCATGCGTAAGCACTCCGAGGATGGCGAGGGTTGCCTGCGCATGATAAAGGATTTTTCTTTCAGTGGCGTTAATTTTAAATTCAGAATTTAATCGTATCCTGATGTAGCGAGGATGTCATCGGCGATCTGTCTTGCGTTGAATCTATCGCGTGCGGCTACCGCCGCCTGGCCAATGTGCGAACTTCCATTCCTGATAGTTCTGCTTATCGGCAAACGAGGTATAGATGGAGGCAAAGCCGGTCTGCTTGAGCGGTTTTTGCAACGACTTGCTGTACACGCCCATAAAGCCACCGCCCGGCGCGCCGATGTAGGCCCAATCCTCGCCGGTGATCGGATCCTTGTACGGTTTACGCAGGAAATGGCGGGCAAATGGTGCACGGGGATCCTGCACCAGGTCGTCGAGCGTCTTCGGATACTGCGGGCCACCGCCGGCATTGATCTCGCTGTAAGCCTTGATCCCTCGGCGGATCTCATCGCCGACCAGCAATAGTTCTTCCTCGCGCGAACGCTGGATACGGGTCTGCCAGACGTCGCCAAGCTTGGCGAGATAGATACCCATCACCAGCACCATCATCAGCACCCAGGCATAGGCAAAGCCTCGCTGGGCGCGAAGGCTAGTAGTCGCTGAACGGCTTGCCATCGCTGCCATTCCCGGTGGCGCCGCTCTTCACGTCGTAGACGCCGCTACCCCCTTCGGGGCTGACGACTTGCCAGCCATCCCGCTTGCCGCTGACCGGGTCCACCGGCACCTCGCGCAGGTACTTGCGCTCGACCATTTCCTCCAGCGTGCTGGGATAGCGGCCGGTATCGGCATAGAACTTGTCGATGGCATCGCGCATCGACACGAGATTGTGCTTGAGCACCGTCTCGGAAGCCTTGTCGGTCTGCTGGAAGTAGCGCGGCACCACCAGCGTCAAGAGGCTCGCCATGATGGCGAGCACGACGAGGAGTTCGATCAGGGTGAAACCGCGGCGCAGGGACAGGGACATGACTTACCAATCGCGATAGGGGAGACCGTTGAGGCCGGTGCCGTCAGCGGTCGAGTAGACATCATACACATCGCGCCCTTCGGCCGGAGAGTCGGGCGGACTGGCATAGCTGCGCAGGCCCCAGGTCTGTGCATTGGTCTTGCTGGGGCAGTCGCAGAACGGATCGCGCGGGACGCGCCGCAGGAAGTAGATCTTTTTGCC
This sequence comes from Chitinolyticbacter meiyuanensis, assembly GCF_008033135.1. Taxonomy (NCBI): domain Bacteria; kingdom Pseudomonadati; phylum Pseudomonadota; class Betaproteobacteria; order Neisseriales; family Chitinibacteraceae; genus Chitinolyticbacter; species Chitinolyticbacter meiyuanensis. The sequence goes on along the minus strand of NZ_CP041335.1, from coordinate 3,189,958 downwards.
GGTCGGATCCTTGATGTCCTTCACGCCATCGACCAAGGCGGCGAGATCGGGCGGGTAGCCCGATTCGTCGAGCGATTTCTGGATCTTGCCATCATCGCTGGCGACCTTGTAGGCGTCGATGGCGAGGCGGATCTGCCAGAGCGCGCGGCGCAGCTCTTCCTCGCGCGAGCGGGTCGCGGCCACTTGGGATAGGGGCAGCGCGACCGACGCCAGTACGGCGAGGATGGTCAGTGTGACCATCAATTCGATCAGCGTGAAGCCGCGCATCCGGCGCATTACGGTCCGCCTCAGCGCCGGCCGAGCCCGCCGGTGCTGCGGACCGGCGCGGGGGCAGATTGCTCCTGCGGCACGGGTTGCGGCGCCGGTTGTGGCTGCGGTACCGGTTGGGCTTCGGGCGCCGGCGCGACGTAAGGCATCGGTGCGCCACCCCCCCCGGTGACGTTGACCGTGGATGCATCACGCAGACGCAGTGGATCGGTCGAGATCGAGCCCTCGGTGCCGCTGTCGAACTGGGTCACGTACTGGCCCGGAACCGGCAGGTTACGCACGATGCGCGGGGTGATCATCAACACCAGCTCGGTTTTCTCGGCATTGTCGTTGCGGGTACCGAAGATGCGATCGAGGATGGGCAGATCGCCCAAGCCTGGGATCGAATTCTTGGTGACCTGGTTGATCCGCTGCAGCAAGCCGGCCAGAACCTGGGTTTCGCCATCGCGGGCCGACATATTGGTCTCGGCGCGGCGGGTGCCGATGCGATAGGCGATCAGGCCGGTAGTGGTGCGGATGGTGTCGACGATGTTGGAGACTTCGAGCTGTACCTTGACGCCGATGTCGCCATCGTTGGTCAGCTGCGGCTCGACATTCAACGTCAGGCCGACGTCCTGATAGTTCACGGTTTCGGTCGAGACGCCGTTCGAGTTCGTCGTCGTCACCACCGGCACGCGATCACCGATCACCACCTTGGCCTTGTCGCGGTTCTTCACCCGGATTTTCGGGTTGGCAAGGATGGTGCTGTTGCCACGGGTCCGGCTGAAGTTGGCGGTCGCGGAGATGGAGCCCACGTTGACCAGCACATTGCTCTTGTTCAGGTTGGAGAGCTCAGCCAGGTTGAGCGGAGCGAGTGCTGCGCCATCACGCGTGGTATCGAACGTCGCCTTGATCGAGTCGGGGTAGTCGATACCCAGATTCACCACGTCGGTGCTACCCACTTCGAGCACTTCCACTTCGAACACCACTTCGGACTGCGGCAGATCCTGTGCCGCGATCAGCCGCTCAGCCACCGAGATCGCGTCGGCGGTATCGCGCATGATGATCATGTTCAGTCGCTCGTCGATGTAGACGTCGCGGGTCTTCACCATCTGCTTGAGCATCGCCAGCACCTGCTTTGGATCGGCGTTGTTCAAGTAGAAGGTCTTCATCACCAGATCCTTGTAGTCGCGATCCTTATCGGGACGACGCGGGTAGATCATGATGGTGTTGTCGTTGAGGATTTTCTTGTCGAGCTGGTTGGTGGCCAGCAGCAGATTGATCACGTCCTCGACCGTGGTGTCGCGGGCGAAGATGGTGGTCTTGAGGTTGGGCGGCACATCGCGGTCGAAGATGAAGTTCACCTTGCCAATGCGGGCGATGATGTCGAACACGCTCATCAGTGGCTGATCGCGGAACTGCAGCGAGATGGGGCTTTTCAGTGCCTGCGCGAGGGATGGCTTGAGGCTGGCCTCGCGGGCCTTGCGCGATTCGATATCCGACTTGATGCGCAGTGCCTGATTGTTGTTCGGATCTTCCGCCAGTACTTGGCGGATCACCTGCAGCGCTTCTTCCGGCCGGGTGTCCTTGTTGTCGCGGGCGAACTTGACCATGGAGTCGCGCTTGGCGGCGCTTTCCAGCAACGCCAGTGCTTCCTTGGCGCGATAGTTGTTCTTGTCCCACGACAGGATCTGCTGGTAACGCGCGGTGGCCGTGGTGTAGTCGCCGCGGCGGATGGCGTTGTCGGCATCGGCTTGCAATTCCAGCAGCAGATTCACCAGCGCACGCTCGTAGGCAGCCCGCAGCTTCAGGTCGTCAGGGTGTTCCGCCAGTTTTTCCTTCAGCAGCGTCAGGCCTTGTTGGCTGTCGCCCTGGTGGATCAGGTCTTCGCCCTGCTGGCGGGCGAGATCGGCGGCGCAACCCGCGATCAGGCCGGCGGAAATAAGGGTAACGATCAACGCACGCTTCACGGCGTTCCTCCTACCGGCAGCGTCTGCTGCTGATTCAATGGCATGTATGTAAAGACCACGGCTTCGCGGCTGATCGAGTCGAGCCGGTAACTGCCGAGCAGGGTTTCGCCTTGCTGGATGCGGCCGAGCGCATCGCAGCGCTGGCATAGCACGAATTGTTGGCCCGCCGCTTCGACCACGATCTGGTCGACGCCACGCTGGTGCCAGGAGCCAACCACCGTGAATGGCAACGGGGGGGCGACCGGGATCGGCGTCGGCGGTGGCGGGCCGGGTGTCGGTGTCGGCGGTGGCGGCGGTGCCCAGCTCTGCGCCGGGAACAGGTTGGCGAGCACGGCGCTTGCTGCCACGGCACTGGCTGCACTGGCGCCGGAGGCGGTCGGCGCGGTGGTGTCGCGGGTGATTTCGCCGGCGGCGCTGCGCGGGCGGGCGGAGGCCTCGACCGTCTCTTCGCCCTCGCCCTGCATCGCGGTGTAGATCACCAGCCCTAGGGCGCCAGCCAGCAGGATAAGCACGGGACGCGACAACATCAGCGCACCTCCGTGAGATAAGAGAGCTGCAGCTGCACGGTCAGCAGCTCGTCGCCGACTTGCAATCGCGATGCCGACAGCGCTTCGACCCGCACCCCTGGTTGTGCTTCCATCGCACCGATGAAGTCACGCAGATCCGGGTAGCGGCCGTTGGCCGGGAACTGCACGCCGTAACGCACCAGCGCGCCATCGGCCTCGGTCACCGTCTTGTATTCCGACTGCAGTACCGAGAGCCGATGCTTGCCGGCGATCTGGGCCGAGTCGCGCAAAAAGGTGGTGAAGCTATCCGGCGGATTGAGATCGGCCTGTTCGATGGGCGAGGGCGGCTGCACGGCGGCACGCTTGAGTTCGGCCAGGTCGCGGTCCAGCTTGATTTCACGCTCGGTGAGGTCGCGTTCGAACGGCTTCACGTCCTTGGTGTAGACCAGCGCAGCAAACACCAGCAGGCCCAGGCCCACCAGACCCAGCAGGCCGGCGTAGCGCGACCACTGTCGCGCATGCCATTTCAGCTGCTGCGCGTTCATGGCTTGTCCTCCCGCCACTGGATCTCGATCGCGGTCTGCACCGGGCGATATGGATCGGCCAGCTTCACCCCCTGGCGGGCCAGTGTGACACGCTCGATCGCCGGCTTCTTGGATATGGCATCGACCAGCGCCAACGCGTCGTCGAGTGTGCGCGCTTCAAGCTCCAGCTTGATGTTGCGATCGGCCACGCTGACGTCGATCCGGGTATAGGCAATGTCCTTGGTCCAGGTCTGCTCCAGCACCGACAGTGCGGGCAGCATGTGTGCACGTTGCGCAGTGAGGATGCGAGCCACTTTCTCGTTGGCCGGCTCTTTCTTCTGCTCGGCGACGCGGGCTTCTTCCATCTTGCGCTTGCGCAGCTGGTATTGCTCCTCGCGTTGGCCCAGCTGTTCGGCTGCTGCTTTGCCCAGGTCCTGCTGGTCGACCACCCAGATCATGGCGACGGCGCCGATGGCGGTGAGCAGCAGCCCCAGCCAAGGCGTCTGCCGCGGGGTCTTGTGGAAATCGAGCTGGACCGCCTTCATGCCGTCGCTCCTTGCCATTCGCTGCGATGACCGAAGTGTGCGTGCACGCCGCCCAGCCATTGTGCGTCGAAGTCACCGGCTTCGCCCGACAGCATGCCGAGCTCGGACGACGCGACGTAGACCTGATCCGGCAATGCCTGGCCGGCCAGCATCGCGGCGTCGCGCACCAGCGCGGCCAGGGCATAGGCCTCGGCTTCGCCGCTCATGGTGTTGGGCAGTGTCACCACGCCGCGCCAGGCGTGGCCATGATGGAAGGCACAGGTGGCGTGATCCGCTTCCAGCAGCAGGAAGGCGAACTCCTTGCCCTTGAGCTTGCGCTGGTGCAGGTTGATCGCACTGGTCAGCAGCGGCGTGACGCCAGCGAGCTTGAGTCGGGACGAGCGCGCCAGCTCGGCCAGCGTCTGGTAGAAGCCTTCGTCGACCGCGGCGGCGAGCCGAGGCTGGCCGAAAGGCCCAGGTGCGACGCGGATACGCCAGTTTTCCACTGGCACGGCGTATTGCTTGGCAAACACCACTGCCGCGTAGCCGCGCCAGTCGTTGTCGTTGAACAGGTTGTCCTGCCATGGCAGCACTGCATAGCGGGCCCAGCTGCCGCCCAGCAGCAGTTGCAGCCTGTCCTGCTTGAAGGCGCTGCGTGGTGCGTCTGCCAGTAGCTGTTGCAGCCGCATCACGGCGGTATCGGCATTGTTGTCGATCGCCGCGCGCTGCCGGCGCACGCCGGACCCTCCCGCCGGCCAGCCCTGGCTGGCGAGCAGGGCGTGGTGGCGGGTCAGCCACGCGCAGTGCTCAATCCACAAAGGTGACACGGTTGATTTCCTGAAGGGTGGTTTCGCCGCGCGCCACAGCCTTGAGCGCGACCTGGCGCATCGAGATGAAACCGTGGCTGGCTGCCAGTTGCTTGATTTCCACCGCCGGCCCACGGGCGGCGATGCCTTGCTTGAGTTCATCGTTGAGTCGCAGCACTTCGGCAATGGCGCGGCGGCCGAGGTAGCCGGTGTCGCGGCAGGCCTGGCAGCCGGCACCCTTGCGGAAGCGCCAGCCGGCCACCTGTTCGCGCGTCAGGCCGGAGACCTTGAGCGTCTCGTCGTCCGGTACATCATCGGTGATGCAATGCGAGCAGATCTTGCGGATCAGCCGCTGGGCTACGACGCCGATCAGCGCGTCCACGAAGCTGTTGGGCTCGACGCCCATGTGCATGAAGCGGTCGAGCACCGAGAACACGTTGTTGGCGTGCACCGAGGTCAGCACCAAGTGACCGGTCAGCGCGGCCTGCACCGCAATATTGGCGGTTTCGCCGTCACGGATTTCCCCGACCAGGATCTTGTCCGGGTCGTGGCGCAGGATGGAGCGCAGGCCGCGGGCGAAGGTGAGGCCCTTCTTGTCGTTGACCGGGATCTGCAGCACGCCGGCAAGCTGGTATTCCACCGGGTCCTCGATGGTGATGATCTTCTCTTCACCGGTATTGATTTCGGACAGCGTGGCGTAGAGCGTGGTCGACTTGCCCGAACCGGTGGGTCCGGTGACCAGCAGCAGGCCATAGGGCTCGTGCGACAGGTTGCGGATCGCGGCCATGGTCTGCTCGTCGTGGCCGAGGATGTCGAGCCGCAGCTGCTTGAATGCGTCGCCGCCGTTTTGCTTGTCCAGCACCCGCAGCACCGCGTCCTCGCCCCAGATCGAGGGCATGATGGAAACACGGAAGTCGATGTCGCGCTGGTTCATCAACACCTTGAAGCGACCGTCCTGCGGGATGCGGTGCTCGGAAATATCGAGATCGGCCAGCACCTTGAGCCGGGAGATCACCTGCTCGGCGGTCTCGGTGCCGTTGGCGCCGCCGATATGCAGCAGCACGCCGTCGATGCGGTACTTGATGGCGAGCCCGGACGGTGTGCTTTCCAGGTGGATGTCGGATGCCTTGGACTTGAGCGCATCGTACAGCGTGGAGTTGACCAGCTTGACGATGGGATTGGTGTCCTGGGCGATGGTCGCAAGCGAGATCTCGGTGACCTGTTCGCCGCTGTCGCTGCTGTTCTCGCCGACCGCGAGTTGATCCATCGCGCGGTGCGAGGTCTCGAAGCTTTCCAGGTAGTGCCGCAGGTCGTCGTAATGGGCAAAGGCCGAGCGCACGCCGGCCGGCACACGCTGCTGTGCCCAGTTGCGGGTGATCGGATCGAACGGATCGCCCAGTACCAGCAGCTGAGTGCCATCGGTATCCTCGACCACCAGGCATTGGCGCGACACAGCATCGGCGTAGGGGATGACGTCGTAGCGTGGAAACAGCGCGGAGAGGTCGTCGGTGGTCAGCGTCGGCATGCCGAGAAAGCTGCCGACCTCCTCGCGATAGCTGACGTCGTCAAGCCCCAGTGTCTGCTGCAGCAGGAAGGGCAGGCCATTTTCGCCGGTGGCGTTCTGGCGCAAGTGCTGGATCAGGTCCAGGGTCAGCTCGCTCATCGCAAGGCTCCGGCGGCGAGGTGCTTCGTCATTGCATGTTTCCTGCGAGTTCGAAGATCGGCATGTAGAGCAGGAACACGATGGTCCCGATCATCACGCCGATGATCAGCATCAGAATGGGCTCGAACAGCCGGGTGAACATCTCGATGGCGCGCTCCAGTTCCTCGTCGCAGAACTGCGCGGCGCGCTCGGTCATGGTGGCCAATTCGCCGCTCTGTTCACCGACGCGCAACAGGCGCTCGGACACCGGCGTGGTCAGGCCGTACTTGGGCAGGATGCTGGAGAGCGGCTGGCCGGACTTGATGTCGACAATGGCACGTGTCAGCGCAAGGCGCATGTTCTGCGGCAGCAGCTGCGCTGCCAGGTCCATGGCGGCGATGATGGACAGACCACCGGCCAGCAGCAGGCCGACGGTGCGGTAGAAGCGGGTGAGCGCAAACAGCCGGCGGTATTCTTCCAGCCGCGGAATGCGCCAGAACAGCTCCTGCAGCATGGCCTGCACGGCCTGCGTGCGGAGCAGCATCACGACGGCGGCGATGGTGCCGATGATGGCGGCGAAAATCACGGTGCCGTTGCTGTGCACCAGCTCGCCCCACCACAACATCACCTGTGCGGCGAACGGCAGCGTCTTCATGCTGGCGTAGATCTGGCTGAACTTGGGAATCACGTAGAACAACAGGAACAGCATGATGGCCCCGCCGATGGTGATAATCACCATCGGGTAGACCAGTGCCGACACTACTTTCTTGCGCACCATTGCCAATCGGGATTCGTAATGGTGATAGCGCTTCAAGGCGTCGGCCAGGTGACCGGTCTTTTCCGCCGAGCCCACGGTGGCGATGTATAGCGGTGGAAAGTGCTCGGGCATGGTCGACAGTACCCGCGACAGCGGCAGGCCCTGATACAAGCCTTCAATGATGCGGGTGAGCACCACGCGGCTGCCATCCTGCGCGCTTTTTTCCTTCAGGGTTTCGACCGCTTCGACCAGCGTCAGCCCGGCCTCGATCAGCGCGATCAGCTCCTGCGTGAACAGCGAGAGTGCGAAATCGCTCTTCTTCAGCGAAAAGCTGCGTTCGGCGCGGAACGAGACCGGCTGCATGCCCTGGCCGGCCAGGCGTTCCCTGAGCTCGGCCTCGTTGGCAGCCTCCAGCTCAAGCTCGGTCATCTGACCGGCCTGTATGGCTTTGACCTTGTAACGCATGATGGCCTAGGCGTTCTGGGTCAGCTCAGTACGCGATGTCTGCGTCTTCGCCGCTGCCGCCGGCCTTGCCGTCGGCACCCAGCGTCAGCAGGTCGAATTCACGGCCGTTTTCGCCGGGGCGCTTGTAGACATAAGGACGGTCCCACGGATCCTTGGGGACTTCCTTGGTGAGGTAGGGGCCGTTCCACTTGTTGGCATCCGCCGGCTTGGCGGTCAGTGCGCCCAGACCCTGCTCGGTGGTGGGGTAGCCGCCGTTGTCGAGCCGGTACTGGTCGAGCGCATCGGACAGCGACTTCATCTGTCCGGCAGCAGTCTTGCTGCGGGCCTCACCCACCTTGCCGAACAGTCGCGGGCCGACATAGCCCGCCAGCATGGCGATGATCAGGATAACGACCAACAGCTCAAGCAGCGTGAAGCCACGAGCGAGGGAACGATGATTGCGCATTTCTAGTTATCTCGATGTGCTGTGATTGAAATCCGTTGCCCAGATGGGCCACGGGCTTCATTCCTCCGTGCACCATCGTAATACGCCGTTTTGGCGGGCGGCAAGCGGCCAGTATGCGTCAAACCTAATATTGTCGCGGCCTGCACGCGCATGACGCCTGGCCGGAAGGTGTGGGTTCGAGCGCTGATAGGACTGATGTAAGCATGCACGGTTCCACGCGCGATCGCTGCTCGGTACGTAAGCTTGTTGTGAAAACGCGACGCTGCCTCCGGCGGCGGCACATCCAGGCAGGATGCGCCCTGGCGTGGTGATCAACGCGAAGTCCAGCGAAACCGCCGTCAGGAGAGCAATGGGGTGATGCTGCATTGCAGCAGCTGTACGGGGTATTTGTCAGCCACAAAAAAGGGACAGCTCAGGCTGTCCCTTTTTTGACCGCAATCGGAACCGTTAGGCCCCGATGAGCGGGAAGGTTATCGGCGTACTCAGGCCGCCAAGCGCTGGGCAATCACGTCCCAGTCGACCAGCTTCCAGAAGCCTTCGAGGTAGTTCGGGCGGCTGTTGCGGTAGTCGATGTAGTAGGCGTGTTCCCAGACATCACAGGTCAGCAGGGCTACATCGGCGGTAGTCAGCGGCGTGCCGGCGGCACCGGTGTTGACGATGTCGAGGCTGCCATCGGGCTTCTTCACCAACCAGGTCCAGCCCGAGCCGAAGTTGCCGGCGGCCGCAGTGTTGAATGCCTTCTTGAATTCGTCGAACGAACCCCACTTGGCATTGATGGCTTCTGCAAGTGCACCGACGGGAGTGCGATCGGTGCCGCTCGGGTTCGGGGCGAAGCCCAGCCAGTAGAACGTGTGGTTCCAGGTTTGCGCTGCGTTGTTATAGAGGCCACCGGCCGGAGCGGTCTTGACGATCTCTTCCAGCGACTTGTTCTCGTTGTCGGTGCCCTTGATCAGGTTGTTCAGATTGGTGATGTAGGTCTGATGATGCTTGCCATAGTGGTAGGACAGCGTTTCGGCCGACAGGTGAGGGGCGAGGGCGTCCTGGGCGTAGGGCAGTTCGGGCAGCTTGTGTTCCATCGTGGATCTCCGTGTTGGTCGGTTCTGTGGGGATTCGGGGGCAGGGCTAGCATGGGGGCTGGGGCGGCGATTTCAAGCCTGCCGTTGTGTGACTTCGGTGCAGGCGGGCCGCTGTGGTATCGTTTGCCTGAAAGCAATGCACTGGCCCAGCAGTCAGAAAAAGAGCAGCCATGACCATTTTATCCTTGATCCTCGCGCTTGCGCTGGAGCAGTTGCGCCCCATCAGCAACCGCAATCCGGCGTATCTCGCCTTCATCCGCCTTGCCAACCGCCTCAAGCGTGCCCTGAATGCCGGGGAGTACCGCAACGGCATCTACGGTTGGCTGGTGGCGGTGTTGCCGCTATTGGCCATTGCGGTGGGCGTCTACTTCCTGCTGGCCCACTTCAACCCGGTGATAGGTTTTGCCTGGTCGGTGCTGGTGCTGTATCTGACCATGGGTTTCCGCCAGTTCAGCTCCGCGTTCTCAGGTATTTCCCGTGCCCTGCAGGCGGAAGACCTGCCGACGGCGCGTGCCTTGCTCGCTGAATGGACTGGGCAGCATGCATCCGAGATGAACGAGGACGAAGTGTCGCGGGTCGCGGTCGAGCAGGGCCTGATCGACTCGTATCGGTATGTGTTCGGCACGCTGTTTTGGTTCGTTGCGCTGGCGTGGCTGGCCGGCCCTGCCGGCGCGGTGTTGTACCGCGCATCGAGTCTGCTGGCGCAGAAGTGGGGGGCGTACTCCGATACCGAGCCGTTCGGGCGCTTCGCTCTCGCGGTGCAGGAGGCACTGGACTACCTACCGGTGCGCCTCACCGCCGCGAGCTTCGCCGTGATGGGCGACTTCGAGGATGCGGTCTATTGCTGGCGCTCGCAGGCACGTGCCTGGGGCAACTACGCGCATGGCATCCTGTTGGCGACCGGGGCGGGGGCCATTGGCATTCGCTTGGGCGAAGCGCTGCATCAGGATCACACGGTGAAGTTCCGGCCGGAACTCGGCATCGGCGATGCGGTAACGCCCGATTACCTAGCGAGCGCGGTTGGCCTGATCTGGCGTTCGGTGCTGCTGTGGGTTGCCATCGTACTGCTGTTCAACGCGGCGCGCTGGCTGGCCTGAAGGGTAAAAAATAGATGCCTGTTCCCTCGATCGCGATCGGCGCCCGTACACTGCGCATCGCCAACATCTTCTGCGTGGCGCGCAACTACGTTGCCCATGCCGCGGAGATGGGGTCGAGCATCGGCCCCGAGCCGGTGGTATTCCTCAAGCCGACATCGGCGTTGATGCCACATGGCGACGCCATTGCGTTGCCGGATTGGTCAGTGGAAATCCATCACGAGGCCGAGCTGGTCGTGGCCATTGGTCGCGATGGCCGCAATATCGACCGGGCTGCGGCCATGTCCTATGTCGCAGGATATGCGCTGGGGCTGGACTTGACCGCGCGCGATGTGCAGCGGGTGGCCAAGCAGAATGGGCAGCCATGGACGTTGGCCAAGGGCTATGCCGGGTCGGCGGCACTGACCCGGTTCGTGCCGGCACCAGCAATCCCATTTCCGGGCGAGGTCAGCTACCGCTTGGAAATCGATGGGGAAACCAGGCAATACGCCGAGGCTAGCCAGATGGCTTTCGATATTCCGGCCTTGTTGGTCTGGCTATCGCAGCGCTTCGGCCTGACCGAGGGCGATCTTGTCTTCACCGGCACGCCAGAGGGCGTGGGGCCGATTCGCTCGGGCCAGCAATTGCGCCTGGTACTGGGCGGGCTGATCGACGAGACGTTGAGCGTGGCTTGAAATTGGTCGGACCATAAAAAAAACGGGGCAGATGCCCCGTTTTTTGTTGCTTCCGTTCAGAAGCGTTCCGGCAGTTTCTGCAGGATGATGATGCGCTTGTTCTCGAGCTTGACGTAGCCGCCGAACACCAATTCCTTCAGGATACGGGCAATCATTTCACGCGACGAGCCGACGCGATCGGCGATGGCCTGTTGTGTCAGCGGTTCGGCGATCATCCAGTGATCGTCCTGCGTCTGGGCGATCTCTTCGAACAGTGCGCGTACCCGGCCGTAGACGTCGAGCAACGCCAGGTTCTTCATCGTCAGCGACAGCTGGCGGATGATGCGGGCGAGGTTGAGGATGAGCTTGTCCTTCAGCTGCGGATAGGTTTCCAGTGCGGTGCGGAAATCCTGCTTGCTGAACATGATGAAGGTCGAATCCTCCTCCACCTGAACCGACCAGCTGCGCGGCGCGTCGTCGATCATCGAAATTTCGCCGTACACGCTGCCCGGCTCGCCGATCTGGAACACAAACTCCTTGCCCTGATTGTCGCTGGTGAAGGATCGGGTGCGTCCTTCCATCTGCAGGTACATGGCTTCGGCCGGATCGTCCTCACGAAACAGGAAGCTGCCCTTGGGCAATTGCCGTTTGACTGCGGCATGCATGACGACCTCAAGATCGGCGTCGGAAAAGTCCTCGAAGATCGGGATCTGGGTGAGGAAGGCGCGGACTGTGGCGTCCATGATGTGTTTCTCCGTGATGCTAATGTTCTGCCGTTGCCGGCTTCGCTTCGCTGGCGGCCGAGGCGGATGCAGGTGCTGCATCGGCAGCTTGCGGCGGTGCAACGGGGTCCACCGGGGGCGGGACGATGTCTAGTTTTTTCTGCTGCATGTATTCGTTCATCTCCTTCCAGCCGGCGAAGATGTCGGCCTTGGAGATGCGGGAGTTGCGCTGGTAGCAATCCTCCAGTGCCCGGCCACTATGCCGGCACGCAGCACCGACGGCCTTGCCATTCTCTGCCTGCTGATCGAGCAACGCGCCGACGCGATCACACCCGGTGAGCAACAGGAAGGGAAGAAGCAGAAGCAGTCGGCTGGCGGGCATGGCGCGGCTTATATGAGCGTGTTCTGATCGGCGATTGTAGGAGAAATCATCGCAGCCGCGAAACATGCAGTCGCGATACTCCTCTGGCATGACAGTACCACCAAACTTGGGCCGTCGTGATGACGTGGCTGCGGGCGAGTCAGTCTTGCTCGCTCATCGACCACAGCAGCCAGCGCTGGTTCCCGCCTTGGCGCCGGGCAAAGCGCCAGGTCTCCTGGAACGGCGCTGAATTCGCCGAGGCCACGACTTTCCCGTAGTAGCGGACGTGGGCAACCAGCTGTTCGCCTTGTTGCTCGGCATTGACGAGCTCGATATGCAGTTCGGGAAACTCGGCTAGCTCGCCCTGGGCGATGTCCGGGCGGTTCAGTTCCTCGAAGAGTTCCGGGGCCAGATACTTGCGCAGCTGCTCACGCTTGCTCGAGTCGGCTTCGGCGCGTAGATGCAGGAAAGTGGCCTTGGCATGCCGCAGGAAGGCACGGGTTTCAGTGCCATCCGGCAGCTTGCCGGAGCGCGCGATGTCGGTGGCCACGCCCTTACCTACATGGTAAAAGCGCTGCCGTTCCTGGCTTTCGGTTTCCCAGCCTGGCGCAGGCCGCGTTTCGGGATACGGGTCCGCCACTGGGCGTTCGCTGCGGCGCAGGTAAAACAAGCCACCCAGCGTGAGCGCGCCCAGCAGGATGAGCCAAGTCCACGGCAGGCTGCCCGATTCGGTACCGCTGGCCTGCTGTGCCTGAGGCACGGCATATGCGGCGCTGCTGGCCAGCAAGGCGGGGAGCAGTCTGAGTGGAAGGCGACGGTCCATGCGTTCGGTGTGGGCGCGACGTGGTGGAAAGGTCGGTAGGCGATGTGTCTATAAGATAGTCGAATCGGCGACGTTGCGGCGTGGTGCTCAGCCGCGGCTGCCGCGCTCGACGGTGACGCCGACCCGGCCGACTTCGTGCAGGATGCCAAGCTTGGTGACCGAAACGCGCGTCCACGGCGAGCTGAAGTCGTGCATGATCACCTGGGCGATATGGTCGGCCAGCGCTTCGAGCAGCAGGAAGTGTTTTTCCTCAAGAATCCGGCGGATATCGCTGACCACCTTGTCGTAATCGATGGTGTCGGTGAGGTCGTCGCTGGTACAGGCGCGTGTGGAGGGTAGGCCGATTTCCAGATCGAGCTCGACCACCTGTGGGGCGACGCGCTCCCAGTCGTACCAGCCGATCAGCGTGCGGGCACGCACCTTGTGCAAGAAGATAATGTCCATGATTTCGCCGACAGGCGGGGGCGGGTTTGACGCCGCTTGCGCCAGATGCCTTACAATGCCGAGCACTCGATTGTAGTGGATTTTGCAATGACACCGCTAATCGCCATCGCGGCGGCCTATCTGATCGGATCACTTTCCTTTGCCGTAATCGTATCGCGCGCCTTGGGCATGGCCGACCCGCGTACTTACGGTTCGGGTAATCCCGGTGCCACCAACGTGCTGCGCAGCGGCAACAAGAAGGCCGCATTGCTGACCTTGCTCGGCGATGCGCTGAAGGGCTGGCTGGCGGTGTTTCTGGCGCTGTGGTTGGCGCCCCGGCTTGGCCTGTCGGTGCGCGATATCGCGCTGGTGGCGCTTGCCGCCTTCATTGGCCATCTCTGGCCGGTATTCTTCGGTTTTCGCGGCGGCAAGGGTGTGGCGACGGCGGCCGGCATCCTGATCGCGCTCGATTGGCGCGTTGGCCTGATGGTGCTTGTCGTGTGGCTGGTGATCGCCAAAGGCTTCAAAATTTCGTCGCTGGCCGCGTTGACCGCTGCGGTGCTGGCGCCGCTGCTCACGGCGTGGCTGATGCCGGAGCGTGATTATCTATGGGCGACGCTGGCGATCTCCGTGCTGCTGATCGCACGCCATCATCAGAACATCCGCGACCTGTTTTCCGGCAAGGAAGGCAAAATCGGCGAAGGCCTCGACGACGACGCTACGCGCTGATATTCAGCCACGCTTGGCGGTGTCGCGAACCAGGCGCTGCTTCTCGCGCTGCCATTCGCGATCCTTCTCACTCTGACGCTTGTCGTGCAGCTTCTTGCCCTTGGCGAGCCCCACTTCCAGTTTGATGCGGCCCTTGGTGTAGTGCAGGTTGAGCGCTGCGACGGTGTAACCGGAGCGGGCGACGAGGCCGGCCAGCTTGTCGATTTCGCGGCGATGCAGCAGCAGCTTGCGGGCGCGGACCGGGTCGGGATTGATATGGGTGGAGGCGGTGACGAGCGGCGAAATGTGTGCGCCCAGCAGCCAGAAATCGCCCTTGGCGTAATTGACGTAGGCTTCCTTGAGCTGCACGCGGCCCGCACGGATCGCCTTCACTTCCCAGCCTTCCAGCACGAGGCCCGCCTCGTAGCGTTCCTCGATGAAGTACTCGTGAAAGGCCTTGCGATTGTCGACGATGGTCATGGCGTGGGGCTTGAAGGTAAACCGCGATTGTAACCAGACAGGCCGCCACTGGCCTACCGAGAGGCAAGGCCATGCGCATCAGGGTGATCCATACCGGCGGTACCATCGGCATGCGCCCCGGCCCGCACGGACTGGCAACGGCACCTGGCTGGCTCGCCGGTGAGTTGATGCGGCAATACCCATATGTCGACGTCCACGAATATGTGCAGCTGCTCGATTCCAGCAGCATGACGCCGGCAGACTGGGTGCGGATCGCACAGGATGTTGCCGAATCCGCTGAAGGCTACGACGGTTTTCTGGTGCTGCACGGTACTGACACGCTGGCCTGGACGGCGGCGGCCCTGGCTTATCAGCTGCAAGGGCTGGGCAAGCCGGTGCTGCTGACTGGCGCCATGCGCCCATGGGGCGCAGCCGAAAGCGATGCGCCGCGCAACGTGGCGGCCGCACTGGCATGGCTGGAATCTGCCCATCAGGCCACCATCGGCGTCGTATTCGCCGGTCGGCTGTGGCCGGCTACCCGGGTGCGCAAGATGGACTGCGACGCACTGGACGCATTTTCCGCGCCGAACGCGGCGGCGCTCGCGGTGTTTGAGGCTGGCGGGTGGCAACTGGCAATGACCAGCAACGCATTGACGATTGGCGAGCCGTTACAGCCGCTGGCGGCCGATGCGCGTGTGCTGCATCTGACATTGGCGCCTGGATGCAATGCCGACTGGCTGGCCGCCCAGTTGCGGCAATCGCCACCGGATGGGCTGCTGCTGTCTACCTATGGCAGCGGCAACGCGCCGGCGCACCCGGCCTTGCTCGAGGTGCTGACCCGATTGGCTGGGCGTATCCCGATGGTCAATCTGACCGCATGCCCGCGCGGTACGGTCGCCATGGGGCAATACGCGGCCGGCAACGCGCTGGCAGCAGCGGGTTTGTGGAGCGGTGGCGACATGACGCCCGAGGCGGCGCTGGTGAAGCTGCATTGGCTGTTGGCGCAACCTCAGCCGTTGGCGATGCTACGCCAGCGTTTCGAGACCTGTGTGGCCGGTGATCGCACGCCAGCGTAGGCGGGTTGAGGCAAACGTGATATAGTTTCACTCCTCTACGGCGGGTCTCCCCGCATGGCTAGAAGGTGAACCTGGTCAGGTCCGGAAGGAAGCAGCCACAGCTTTTGATGCCAGTGCCGGGGGTCAGGCTCGCCACCTCCCCATTCCCCGCGATGATGAAATTTTGTTCATTCATGGTCGCTCAGCAGTTCCTTCAAATATTCTTGAAAAGCCAGAAATAAAATTGATCCCGGTCAAGGCGGCCGGGCCGGATGGCGCGCAATATGGGTTCCGCAAGCTGATGCTTCGTGTATCTCCAGTGGTAATTGAGCGCCATGTCCCGCATGGCGCTTTTTTTTTGCGCTTTGCGACCGGTGGTACTGCCTTGTATTCGCAACAGGGCGCGCTGCATAATGCGCCATCGCATCGGTCCCGCTGCCCAATGAAGTTTCTCTTCGATCTCTTCCCCATCCTGATTTTCTTTGGCGTCTACATCGCCACCAAGGATCTCTATGTCGCCACCGGCGTGGCGATTGCCGCGACGGCGCTGCAGGTGGTCTTCTCCTGGCTGCGCTGGCGCAAGGTGGAGCTCACGCTGTGGATCAGCTTCGGCCTGATCGCAGTGCTCGGCGGCGCCACGCTGCTGCTACATGACAAGACCTTCATCCTGTGGAAGCCCACCGCCCTCTACTGGGCCTTTGCCCTGGTACTGGGCGTGGCCAAGCTGTGGAAGGGCAGGGATCTGATCCAGGTGGTGATGGGGCAACAACTGTCGTTGCCGGCACCGATCTGGAGTCGTGTCACCTGGTCCTTCGTCACCTTCTTTGCGGTGATGGGCGTGATCAACCTGTTCGTGGCCTTCAGTTACAGCGAAGAGACCTGGGTCAAATTCAAGACCTTTGGCACGCTGGGGCTGACGCTGGCCTTCATGGTTGGTGTGGGGCTGATGCTGTCGCGCCACCTGCAGGATGACGCACCGACCAAGCCGCTGACGGACGACAAGTGATGCTGTACGCCATCATGGCTACCGACAAACCCGAGAGCCTTGCCGACCGTCTGGCACAGCGGCCGGCGCATCTGGCGCGGCTAGACGCGCTGAAGAACGAAGGCCGGCTGGTTCTGGCGGGTCCGTTTCCGGCCGTCGACAGCATCGACCCAAGCCCGGCCGGTTTTTCCGGCAGTCTGATCGTTGCCGAGTTCGCCTCGCTGGCCGACGCCGCGGCCTGGGCTGAGGCGGATCCGTATCGCGTCTCCGGTGTGTACCAAGCGGTGACGGTGAAGCCATTCAAGCACGTGCTGCCGTGATGGAGCTGATTGCCGAAATCCAGCAACGCTTGGCCGTGCTCGAACCCGAATCGCTCGATGTACACGACGACAGCGCTGCGCATGCCGGCCACGCCGGTGCTGCCAGTGGCGGCGGGCACTTCGAACTCACGGTGGTGTCGGCTGTCTTTACCGGTCAGACGGCCTTGGCGCGCCATCGCCGTATCTATAACCTGTTGGCCGACCTGATTCCGTCACGCATCCATGCGCTGCAGATCCGGGCGCTGACCCCGGACGAATTCTGAATCGAATCAACCGCAGTTCAGCTGCACTTTCCCGAGAAGGACCAAGCAATAATGCGTCAAACCAAGAAAATCGTTGTTGCCGTTTCCCTGGCCCTGGCTGCCACCGGTGCAGTCGCTGCGGTCGCTACCGTGAACGGCGTGGCCATCCCGGACAACCGTGCGGACTTCTTCGTGAAGCAGGTCACCGAGCGTGGCCAGAAGGACAGCCCGGAACTGCGTGCCAAGGTGAAGGAAGAGCTGGTTCGCAATGAAGTACTGGCCCAGGAAGCCGCCAAGAAGGGCCTGGAAAAGAATGCCGACGTGAAGACCCGTCTCGATCTCGCGCGCCAGCAAGTGCTGGTCGGCTCGCTGATCAATGACTACGTCAAGGCCAACCCGGTTTCCGAAGCCGACCTGAAGAAAGAGTATGACCGCATCAAGGTCAACTTCTCGGGCAAGGAATACAAGGCACGCCACATCCTGGTTGCCGACGAGAAGACCGCACAGGACATCCTGGCCGATCTGAAGAAGGGCAAGAAGTTCGATGACATCGCCAAGGAAAAGTCGATCGACAAGAACAGTGGCCAGAACGGCGGCGATCTCGGTTGGGCCAACCCGAACTCCTTCGTGCCGGAATTCGGCAATGCGCTGAAGGAACTGCAGAAGGGCAAGCTGTCCGAGCCGGTGAAGTCGCAATTCGGCTGGCACATCATCAAGCTCGACGACGTGCGCGATGCCAAGGGTCCGAGTTTCGACGAAGTGAAGCCGGAACTGCAGCGCGAGCTGCAAGGCCGCAAGGTGCAACAGTACGTCGACGATCTGGTCAAGAAGGCCAAGATCCAGTAATTCCGGATCAGGTCATCACGCCCCGCCTTGTGCGGGGCGTTTTGTTTGGAGCGGAGCATGGATCCGTATTGGCTGGCTGTCCCGGTCGGGGCCACCGCGGCGGCATTGTGGTGGCGTGGCTCGGCTGTCGTCGTGCTGGGCCTGGTGGCACTGGCGATTGCGCTGGCTGGCGGCTGGCTGGCATGGTGGATCGTGCCGATGGCGATGGCGGGTTGGCTCTTGCGAAGCCTGATGGATCGCCGACCGCATTGGGTCTGGCACCTGCTGTTCACGATCTGGGCGGTCAGCGCGGCAATCCATGTCTGGCCCGGCGTGCGCAATCCGCTGTTGCTGGATGGAGTGCAGGCCAGTGCGTACAGCATGCCCTACGACCTCTATCTCAACCTCGACAAGGTGCTGATTGCGCTGGTGTTGTTGGGTGGCCCTGCTTGGGCGTTTGCCCGGGCGCAGCGCTGGAGTTGGTCTCGGCGCTTGCTAGTGTTGCCAGTGGTACTGGCGGGCGTGCTGGGGCTGGCATGGGCAGCAGGACTGATCGCGCTGGTGCCCGGCTGGCCGAGATGGGCCTGGCTGTGGGCGCTGTGCAACTTGCTGATCACCTGTGTGGCGGAGGAGGCGTTCTTCCGCTTCTATCTGCAACGCCGGCTGACCTTGGCTTGGGGCAAGCCATTGCTGGCGTGCAGTGTAGCGGGGGCGCTATTCGGTCTGGCGCACTTCGGTGGAGGTGTGGTTTACGCCTTGCTTGCCGCGGTAGCCGGCGCTTGCTACGGGCTTGCCTATCTGTGGAGTGGGCGGCTGGAGGCGGCGATTGCGCTGCACTTCCTGTTCAACGCCGCCCATCTCTACGGTTTTACTTACCCGCTGCTTCGCGCTTGATTTTTTCCTGCTCGAAGCGCCAGCGATGGCCAATGTTGATGTCGCCGAGCTGAGCGTCGGTCAGCTCCGGTAAGCCCTTTTCCGTGGCCCGTTTGCGGATTGTGACCAAGCAGTCCGCTGCGCTCATTGAGGTGTCGCCTTCGAACAACACCTTGCCGCAATCGCCGACCACGGCGAGGAATACCGGTGGTGCGCTGTCGAGCAGTGGGTTGGGTTGCGCGGGTTCTGGCAGAGTGGGTTGCACGGCCGCTGACTGCGCCTGCGACTGCGAAGGATCCGGCGTGGGCTCGCAGGCACTGAGTAGCAGCGCGGCGAGCAGGGTGGCAGCTAAGCCTATGGTTTTCATGACTCCTCCCGGTTTATAGGTCTGGAGCGCCATTCGTGGGGCGCGTGGCGCGATTGTACCGCGTCGCCCGCCGCCGTTCGCCCCCGCCGAACCGCTGGGTGGGCGCGGTCACGCAATCGGACGTCCGGCCGCGCTGGCCTGCCGGATGTCGCGATGCATCCACGTGCATTACGATTTGTGCCAGCGATGCCCACCGATTATCCTGCAATGCAAAACCATGATTCGGATCACCGGGCAACGTGCTGCACAATCTCCTTCGCCGCGCCAGAGAGTTCTACCGCGAAAACCGCCTTGCCTGGCGCATGGTGGCTGCGGTGATCGCGGTCAGCCTGTTGGTGACCGCCTCGCTGACCATCATTCTGGTGCGCATCGAATACCAACGCAGCCTGCAGCGGCTCGAGGCGGATCTCGACCGGCTGTCTAGCAGCGTGCGGCCGCAGCTCGCCGTCAATCTGTGGCTGGTGAATACCGAGGCGGTGCGCACCCAGCTCAATTCGCTGCTGCAGACCAAGGTGGTGGGTTGGGCAGAGCTCGTCGAGCCCGACGGTACCCGCTACGAGGTCGGGCACTTGCCCGACTCGCGTTCGACCATGATCCGCAAGCGCTATACGGTCGAATATGAACATCCGCTGACGCAGAAGAACGTGCCGCTCGGCGAGCTGGAGCTCGTCAATACGCTCGATGGCCTGCAGGCGCAGCTGGTGTCGCAGCTGGGACGCATGCTGCTGCTGCTGGGCTCCGGCATGATGACGGCAGGCTTGGCCTTCCTCTGGCTTTACCACCGGCTGATTGCGCGCCACCTCAGCCATATCGCCGACTACACCCGCCGCTTCAACTACGAGCGGCTGACTGCGCCCTTGGTGCTGGCGCGCGAGCGCGCTGGCGAGGACGAGCTGCAGACGCTGACCGACGCCATCAACACCATGCGGCGCAACCTGCAGATCGGCAACGCCCAGCGCGACGAGGCGCAGCAGGCGATGTTGCGCGAGAAGGAGCTGGCGGAGGTCACGCTGCGCTCGGTGGCCGACGCCATCCTCACCACCACTGCCGATGGCCGGGTAAAGCTGCTCAATACGGCAGCTGAAAAGCTGATCGGCTGGACCTTCGCCGAAGCGCGCGGCCGGCCGATCACCGAGATCGTGGTGACACTTGACGATACCGGCGAGGCGGATTTCGCCTCGCTGCTGCAGTTGGCACAGACCGGTGCATTGCCACCGGGTGCCGTCAAGACCACCATCACCAACCGCCACGGCGAACACTATCGCGTCGAGATGGCCATCGTGCCGATCGGCGATACCGGCGGCGGCATGGGCTATGTGGTGGCGCTGCACGACATCAGTGCTGCCGAGGCACTGACCGCGCGGCTGGCCTATCAGGCCATGCACGACGAGCTTACCGGCCTGACCAATCGCCGCGGCTTCATGGCCGCGCTCGCCACCGCGCGCGATCTGGTGCAGGAATACGGTGAGGCACGGGTGGTGATGCAGCTCGATCTCGACCAGTTCAAGCTGGTCAACGATACCTGCGGCCACCAGGCGGGCGACGAGCTGTTGCGGCAGCTGGCACAGAAATTCCGCGAACACCTGCCCGAAGGCGTGCTGGTCGGGCGGCTTGGCGGCGACGAATTCGGCATCCTGGTCGAGAACGCCGACGAGCGCTATGCGCAGCAGTTGGCGCAGAACGTGTTGCTGGCGCTGGAGCAGTACCGTTTCGTCTGGGGCGATCGGCCCTTCGTGGTGACGGGCTCGATGGGGCTCGTGCGCATGGATCGCGAGATGTGCGCGCCGCAGGATGTGATGAGCCGGGCAGACGTGGCCTGTTACGCCGCCAAGGAGGCGGGGCGTAACCGCTTCGCCTGGTATCGCGGCTCGGCCGAGAATCTGGAAGGGCGGCACAACGAACTGCAACTGCTGGCCACGCTGCGCCAGGCGGCAGAGCAGGACTGGTTCCGGCTCTATTTCCAGCCCATCGTGCCCACCGACCCGGCGCGCGGCGAGCCGCACTTCGAGGTGCTGCTGCGTTTGGTGGACGAGGATGGCCGCGTGATCTCGCCGGGCGCCTTCATTCCGGCCGCCGAGCGCTACGATCTGATGGCAACCATCGATCGCTGGGTGATCGCCCATGCGATCGACGTGCTGCAGGGCTGCCCGGCCAGCACCATGTTGTCGGTCAACCTGTCGAGCAAGTCGCTGAACCGGCAGACGCTGAATTTCGTGATGGAGCGGCTCGACCATTCGGGCGTGACGCCGCAGCGCATCTGCTTCGAGATCACCGAGACCAGCGCGATTGCCAATATCCAGGAGTCGACGCAGTTCATCGATGCCTTGCGTGCCCGCGGTTGCCGTTTCGCGCTCGACGATTTCGGCAGTGGTTTCTCGTCGTTCACCTACCTGAAGAACCTGCCGGTGGATTACCTCAAGATCGACGGCAGCCTGATTCGCGACGTGGTCGACGATGCCGTGAGCCGGCACATGGTGATTGCGGTCAATGAGATTGCACACGCCATGGGCCGCAAGACCATTGCCGAGTATGTGGAGAGTGAGGCCATTGTCGAAGTGCTGCGCGAGATCGGTGTCGACTATCTACAGGGCTACCACATCGGCATGCCCAGCCCCACGCTGCAGTCCTGAGGCAGGCCGCACAAACGACAAGGCCGGGTTGATCCCGGCCTTTTTCAATTGTGCCGCCGTGGCGGTCAGTTCAGCTTCTTCCAGTCGTCGGTGCGGGTGTTGTAGAAGCCCGATTCAGTATAGGCCCGGCTGAGCACGCCGCGCTCGCGCAGGATGAGTAGCCCTTTCTCCAGGGCCTTGGCCACTTCGGCACCGTGCGGCGCGAGGCGGCTGACGAACAGGTGGCGCGAGCCCTGCAGGCCGACCTTGACATTGGGAATGGGCAGAAAGCGCACACTGCCGATCTGCAAGGCCATGTCCGGCGTCGGCTGGAATGGCGCCAGCAGTACGTCGGCGCGGCGCTTGGAGACCATGCCGACCATCGATTCCCAGCTCTGCGTCAGCAGAACGTTGGCCATGCCGAGGCTCTGCAGCGTGGCGACATCCGGCCGCCAGCTTTCAGCGACCACGGCGGTGAGCTTCTTCACCTTGGGCAGATCATTGGCGGCCAGCGCCTTGGCATTGTCGGCGGAGGTATAGAGACCCGCCTCGAATTCGCCCTGGGCGATCAACGGCGGGCTGATGTAGACCTTGTCCTTGATGGCATCCAGGTCGATCAACCAGGCGGTATTGCCGCCGAGCGTGGCGGTGCCCGAGGTGATCTCGCGCAGATAGCGGCTGTATGAATCGCTGCTGTGATCGACCTTCACCAGCTTGACCGGACGTTTGAGCCCGCCCAGCTGCAGCGCCTGCTGGGTCAGCACCACCTCGACCACATCGCGGCGCGAGCCTTCTCCGGAAAAATCGGTCAGCGTCAACGGATTGCGGTTGCCGATGAAACGCTGGTAGTCGTTGTACACATCCTGCTGTGTGAGGATGGTGACGGGGTCGTCAGGCGAGGCGGCGAGAGCCCATTGCGCCACGGCGCCCAAGGCCAAGCCGAGCAGGGCGCGGCGCACGCTATTGATCTTGTCCATGTGATGACTCCTCCCTCGGTCGTGCATGCTCCATCATGGCCGCTTCAATGTAAGCTGACAATCCGTTTCGCGCTTCATAGCGACCACCTATGGGCCATATGAAGTTTCCTTATTGGACGGGTGCCGGGCGAGCGTCTATCTTTAGCGCGCCTATTCTGATCCGGCGGGCGTCCAGCCTGCCGACGCCTTTTCCAAACCGTCCGTACCCCAGGAGATCACCATGGCTGTCCTCGTTGGCAAACAAGCTCCCGCATTCACCGCCGCTGCCGTCCTCGGCAACGGTCAGATCGTCGACCAATTCCACCTTCAAGACGCCATCAAGGGCAAATATGCCGTGGTGTTCTTCTATCCGCTGGACTTCACCTTCGTGTGCCCGTCCGAACTGATCGCCTTCGATCACCGCCTGGAAGAGTTCAAGAAGCGCAATGTCGAAGTGATCGGCGTGTCGATCGACAGCCAGTTTACCCACAGCGCATGGCGCAACACCCCGGTGGACAAGGGCGGCATCGGCCCGGTCGGCTACACCCTGGTCGCTGATGTGAAGCACGAAATCGCTAAGGCGTTCGACGTGGAGTCGGCCGATGGCGTCGCCTTCCGCGGCACCTTCCTGATCGACAAGTCCGGCGTCGTGCGTCACCAGCTGGTGAACGACCTGCCGCTGGGCCGCAACATCGATGAAACCCTGCGTACCGTCGACGCGCTGCAGTTCACCGAAGAGCACGGCGAAGTCTGCCCGGCTGGCTGGAACAAGGGCAAGAAGGGTATGAAGGCCGATGCCAAGGGCGTGGCTGAATACCTGGCTGCGGAAGCATCGAGCCTGTAATACGTTGGCGTAGTTCGATGTGAGAACCCCGGGACTACCGGGGTTTTCTATTTTTATTGTTCTGAACGCTTTATTCCCTCTGCAACCCCATCATCGATTGCTGATCTATAATTCGCTGGCAGTTTGGCTCCTAACGCTTCTTCACTGCGGAAGTACTTTTCCAGCGGTGCGTACAAGAAGCTCCGAATGTAGTTGGGTTTCGTATATGCCAAAATCCCGAAGCTGCGGCGTTCAGCGAGAAACTGAGTAACGGCGCTAGCGCTGAATTCTGCGATTTGTACTGCGGAGTACTCGACGCCGAGCTTGGGTTTTTCGGGGTCGATAGGGGTGAAATAAACGGGTTCACCTTCACTCCCAGGTTCTATGGGGCCAGGCTCTCCGTCCCAAGCCTGTGCCGTAGAAAAGCAGAGTCCAATCAGCAGGAATAACCCGATATAATTTTTCTTCATAAAGTTTGAAAATACCTTTTTTCCTGATTCGAGGGATTTTACTGCAACTCTCCTGATTTCCGATTTTTGTAGAAAACATTTCTCAACTACGAATGATCCCCTCAAATACGGGCATTAGCCCACAAATTTGGTACGACAGTCTTGCCGGTTCGCCCGGCTTCATCCGGGACGAGGCGCAAGCCGCCGCGATCGCCCGGCTCGATGCGCTGTGGCACGCGCTGGTCGAGTTCAAGCGCAAGCGCAACCGCTGGTTCGGCCGCACGCTGTTGCCGCAGCCTGAATTGCCGCAGGGGCTCTATCTGTGGGGTGGGGTAGGGCGCGGCAAAAGCTTCCTGATGGATGCCTTCTTCGCCGGTTTGCCGTATCGGCGCAAGAAGCGGCTGCACTTTCACCAGTTCATGCAGGAAGTGCATGCCGAACTGCGCAAGCTGCAGGGCGTGAGCGATCCGATGGTCAAGGTGGCCGAGCGCTGGGCGCGCAACGTGCGCGTGCTGTGCTTCGACGAATTCCATGTTTCCGACATCGCCGATGCCATGATGCTGCGGCGTTTGCTGGAGCAACTGCTGACGCGCGGCGTGGTGATGGTGGCAACCAGCAACTATGCGCCGGACAACCTCTATCCCAACGGCCTGCAGCGCGCCAACTTCCTGCCGGCGATCGCGCTGATCAAGGAAAAGCTCGACGTGCTGAACGTCGATGGCGGCACCGACTACCGGATGCGTACGCTGACCGCGGCACGGACCTACCTGATGCCGCACGATGCTGCTGCGGAGCGCGAGCTGACCACGCTGTTCGACGCGATTGCGACCGGTCGTGAGCTCGAGCGCACATTGACGGTGCAGGGCCGCAAGCTCAAGGCGCAGCGACATGCTCCGGGCGTAATCTGGTTTGATTTCGCCATGCTGTGCGGCGACGGGCGCGGCCAGGCCGACTATTTGCAGCTGGCGCGTGAGTACCACACGGTCATCATCGCCAACCTGCCGCAGCTGACCGCTGCGCAGTCCAATCCGGCGCGCCGGTTCACCTGGCTGGTGGACGTGTTCTACGATCACCGGGTCAAGCTGGTGTTGTCGGCCGCGGTGCCGGTGGATCAGCTCTATGTCGAAGGTCCTCAGGCGAGCGAATTCTTCCGTACTGCCAGCCGGCTGACCGAGATGCAGAGCCATGAATACCTGGCGCTGCCTCACCAGTCGGTGGATGAAACCATGGCCGGCATTTCGGAGACCTGAATGGCGACGATGCACGCAATCACCCAGACCGCTGCCGGCGCCGATCTGATCTGGCGTGAAGCGCCGCAGCCCGAGCCGGGCCCGGGACAACTGCTGGTGCGCGTGCGAGCTGCCGGGGTCAATCGTGCGGACCTGGTACAGGCGGCGGGGCAGTACCCGCCGCCGGCGGGTGAGTCGGAGATACTGGGCCTGGAGGTTGCAGGCGAGGTGGCTGCCATCGGCGATGGTGTGGCCGGATTTACCATAGGCGACAAGGTGTTCGGCCTTGTTGCTGGCGGTGGCTATGCCGAGTATTGCCTGCTCGACGCACGGCTTGCCGTACCGCAGCCCGCGGGGCTCGGTGACGAACAAGCGGCAAGCTTGCCGGAAACGTGGCTGACCGCCTGGCTCAATCTTGTCGATATCGGGCAGGTGCGGCCCGGTCAGCGCGTGCTGATCCATGCCGGTGCCAGCGGCGTTGGCGCCGCAGCCATCCAACTGGCACACGCGCTCGGTGCACGCGTAGCAGCAACGGTCGGCGGGCCGGACAAATGCGCCTGGTGCCGCGAGCTCGGCGCCGAGCTTGCTATCGATTACCACTGCGAGGACTTTGTCGGCGCAATCAAGAGTTGGGGCGGTGCCGACCTGATCCTCGATACCGTCGGCGGTGACTACCTGCCGCGTAACCAGGCCTGCCTGAATCGGGACGGCACCATCGTGCTGATCGGATTGCTGCGCGGCAGCGAGGCGCAGGCCAACCTCGGCGTGTTGCTGGTAAAGCGCCAGCGGCTGATCGGTTCGACCCTGCGTGCGCTGTTGGTGGAACGCAAGGCCGCGTTGTCGAGCGCGCTCTGGCCCTGGCTGCTGCCGCGGCTGGCTGCCGACAAGATCCGGCTGACGCTGGATCGCTGCTTCGTCATGCCGGAGGCGGCACAGGCACATGCCTGGCTCGCTGGCGGGCACAACAAGGGCAAGGTGGTACTGCTGGGTTGACGCTCAGTCGTCGTCGGTTGCCTCAGGCATGGCTTCGAGCCCGAGTGCTTCGGCATCCGTCACCGCGTGGGCACGCGCCGGGCGGTGTTGCCGGATCGCCGCCTGCAACGCCAGCGCCGCGCTGCAGGCGATCACCACGGCGAGGCCGCTGAGCAGCCAGACTGGCAGCCACCGACTCAACGTCACCGTCACCACGACGGCGAGCAGCAGGATGCCAGCTGGCAGGCTGAACCCGGATGTGGCCTCGTTCACGCTTGGTTCTGCCCCGCGGGTTTTTGAGCCGGAGCGGGGTAGAAGTCATCGGGCTTCACCAGCTTGGGATGGTCGGGATCTGCTTCGTAGTTGGGGCTCATGATCTGTACGCCGTATTCGTTGAACACGTCCTGCAGGTGGCCGTGCAACTCGTTCAGGATCTGCAACCGGCGGCGTGGTTCGGACAAAGCGACGCGCAGGCTGTATTCAACGTAGAAATCAGCAAGCGCGGTCTGGAACACCACGGGGGCGGGCATGGGAAGGATGCCGGTGGTGCGCTTGGCGCCTTCCAGCATCATGGCCTCGACCTGCCGCCACGGCGTGTCGTAGCCGATGGTCATCACCACCGAGACGATGACGCCGCCGCCGGTAGCGAGCCGGCTGTAGTTCTGCACGCTCTGGTTGACCAGTACCGAGTTGGGAATGCTGATCTCCTCGCGCAGGTTGGTATGCACCTTGGTGGCAAAGAGGCCGATCTCGGCCACCGTGCCTTCCTGGTCGGCGATCTTCACGTATTCACCCACCTTGAGCGAACGGCTGTAGATCAGGATCAGCCCGCTGGCGAACTGGCCGACCACGCTGGAAGCACCCAGCGACACCATCAGGCCGACCATCACCGACAAGCCCTTGAACGCCTCGGTATTGGCGCCGGGCAGGTAGGGGTAGACCATGGCCAAGGCGATCAGCCAGGAGAGGCACACCAGCAAGCGCCGCGTGGTCGAGGCGGTATCGGCGTCGAACCAGTCGATCTGCAACTGGCCGCTTTCGATACGGCGGAACGTGAAGTTGATACTGCGGGTGATCCAGCGTGTGAGCAGTACGATGAACACGGCGATGGCGAGCCCAGGCAAGGCATCAAGCACCGAGGCCATCATGTCGCCGAGGAAATCGATCACACGCCGGTCGAGCTGTTCGGACCAGATGCGGGTGTGGGGAAACTGCCCCAGCACGAAGGAGATCCACGTGTAGGACAGCAGCAGCATCACCGGCCACATCAGCACAATGCCGAGCCAATGCAGTGTCTGCTGCACGATGCCGGGTGTGACCGTGAAGGGGCCGGCCGCAAACTTGCGCGACGCACCCAGTAGCAGGACCAGGGCGCGCTGCCGCCACCAGCGCCAACCCTTGGCCAGCAGCAGGAAGGCGAAGCCGGCCACCATCGTCGCGAGCACGGCGCGTGCAGCTGCCCAGGCGTAGTCCGCGGGCTTGCGGAACGCCTGGGCATCGGCGATCGCGGCGATCAGGGCCAGCTCGGCCCGCTTGGCCGCCGCTTGTACCGTGTCGCCGGCCAGCTTGTCCACGTCCTGCGGCAGGATGGTGAACAGCATGGTGTTGTCGTGCTCGATTACGGCGCCTTGGGCATCGATCCGGGCGTGCAGCTTGCCGGGTGAGGCGCTATTCAGCATCTGGTCGATGCGTTGCTCGGCTGCCCGCACCCGCTGGGCCGGGCTATAGCCGAATATTGAAACCCGCAGCGTTGCGACCTCGCGGTTCAGCACCACCACGGTAGCGGGTTGGGCTGGAGCGGGCGTCGGTGCCGATTCTTCCGCCTGGGCGAGCGTCAGCCAGCAGCTGAGGGTGAACAACAATAGTGTGAGTGCTTTTTTCATGACGTATGCGAGCGGGTTATCGTCTAGCCGGTTTGGCTGGCCGCGCGCCGGAAGTCAAGGCGTTGTGCGCCGATTCCTCGGTCATGAATAGTTAAACGACACGCCGCACCGCTTGTTGCGGGCGCCAGCATGCAAGCCGGCACCCGGAATACATCAATGAACGGACTGCAGCATGCCTTCCACGACCTTCTTGGCATCCCCGAACACCATCATCGTCTTGTCGAGATAGAAGAGATCGTTGTCGAGCCCGGCGTAGCCCGCGTTCATCGACCGCTTCACTACCAGCACCGTGCGGGCCTTGTGCGCTTCGAGAATGGGCATGCCGTAGATCGGGCTGGCCGGATCGCTCTTGGCGGCCGGGTTCACCACGTCGTTGGCGCCGATCACCAGCACCACGTCGGTGGTGACGAACTCATTGTTGATCTCCTCCATCTCCAGCACCTTGTCGTACGGTACTTCGGCCTCGGCGAGCAGCACGTTCATATGGCCCGGCATACGGCCGGCCACCGGATGGATCGCGTAGCGTACCTTCACGCCGCGTGCTTCCAGCAGTTCCGCCAGCTCGTTGAGCGCGTGCTGTGCGCGCGACACCGCCAGGCCATAGCCCGGCACGATGACCACGCTCTCGGCATTGCCCATCAGAAAGGCCGCGTCTTCCGGGCTGCCGGACTTGTAGCTCTTCTCGCTGCCATTGCTACCGCCGCTGGCACTGTCCTGCGTGCCGAAGCCGCCCAGCAGCACCGAGACCAGCGAGCGGTTCATCGCGCGGCACATGATGGTGCTGAGGATGGCGCCGGACGCTCCGACGCATGCGCCGGCGATGATCAGCACCGGGTTGTCCAGCGTGAAGCCGATGCCGGCTGCGGCCCAGCCCGAATACGAGTTGAGCATCGACACCACCACGGGCATGTCGGCGCCGCCGATGGGCACGATCAGCAGCACGCCCAGGATCAGCGCCAGCGCCACCATCATCAGGAAGGCCGCATGGCTGTCGCTGATGAAGTAGGCGATGCCGAAGCCAAGCATCGCGAGCGCGACGGCGAGGTTGATCAGGTGCTGGCCGGCAAAGCGCACCGGTTTGGCGGCGAAGCGGCCCGAGAGCTTGCCCCATGCCACCACCGAGGCGGTGAAGGTGATGGCGCCGATGAACGCGCCAATGAATAGCTCCACCTGCTGTACTGGCGTGTGATGGACCCCGCTGTGATAGATCGCGGCGATGGCGATCAGCACGGCGGCAAGCCCCACCAGCGAGTGCATGGCGGCAACGAGCTCCGGCATCGCGGTCATCGCCACGGTGCGGGCGCGCCAGGCGCCGATCGCGCCACCGGCGGCCACGGCACTCGCAATCAGCCACCACACCGGGCTTGCAGCCAGCGCCAGCGTGGTCAGCACCGCAATGCCCATGCCGGCCATGCCGTAGAGATTGCCGCGACGGGCCGAGACCGGGGAGGAGAGGCCGCGCAGTGCCAGGATGAACAGCACAGCGGCGACAAGATAGAGCAGCGCGTAGACGTTCTGCATCTCAGCGCTCCTTCTTCTTGAACATCTGCAGCATGCGCTGGGTGACGAGGAAACCGCCGAAGATGTTGATGCTGGCCAGGAACACTGCGATGGCACCGAGCACGCTGGTGAACGTGATGCTGGCGCCACCGATGTCGACCACCTGCAGCAGCGCGCCGACGATGATGATGCCGCTGACGGCATTGGTCACCGCCATCAACGGCGTATGCAGCGCGGGGGTGACGTTCCAGACCACGTGGTAGCCGACGAAAATTGCCAGGACGAACACGGTGAGGCTGGCAATCACCGGGTCGACGCCGGCATGGGCGGCCACGACGGCCGCCTGCTGGGGCAGCTCGGCCACTGCCGAGGCAACGAGTGGGGTATTCATGATGGGCTCCGCGATCACAGGGGCTTGAGCTCGCCGGCATGGGCGATGCAGGTGGCGGCGACGATGTCGTCGGCGAAGTCGGGGGCGAGGCGACCGTCCGCGTCGGTCAGCAGCGCGCAGAATGTCGCCACGTTGCGGGCGAACAGCGCGGAGGCGTCGGCGGCAAGTTCTGCCGCCAACTGGCCGGCGCCGACCACGGTCACGCCGTGCACGGTGACGAAGGCTTCGTCGGGCCGGGATAGCGGGCAGTTGCCGCCGCTGTCCACTGCCAGGTCGACCACCACGCTGCCGCGCTTCATCGCGTCGACCACAGTGGCGGGCAGCAGCAGCGGCGCCGGTTTGCCGGGGATCTGGGCGGTGGTGATGACGATGTCGGCTTCGCGCGCGCGCTCGGCGATCAGCGCGGCTTGCCTGGCTTGGTAGTCGGCCGACATCTCGCTGGCGTAGCCGCTGGTGGTTTCGGTGGCTTGGGCCGGATCGGTCGGCACCTCGATGAAGCGCGCGCCCAGCGATTCCACCTGCTCGCGCGTGGCCGGGCGCACGTCGAAGGCCTCGACCACGGCGCCGAGTCGCTTGGCGGTGGCGATCGCCTGCAGGCCGGCCACGCCGACGCCGAGGATCAGCACACGCGCCGGCTTCACGGTGCCGGCGGCGGTCATGAACATCGGCATGAAGCGCGGGTAGTACTGCACTGCTTTGAGCACGGCGCGGTAGCCGGCGACATTGGCCTGCGACGACAGCACGTCCATGGCCTGGGCGCGGGTGGTACGCGGGATGCGCTCCAGCGCGAACGCGGTGAGGCGCTTGTCGGCCAGCCATTGCCGCGGCGCGTAGCGATGGGCATCGAACAGCGCGACCAGCGTGCAGCCATCCGGCAACTGTGCCAGTCCGTCGGCCTGCGGCGCGCGCACCTGCAGCACCAGCTCGGCACCGGCATACAGTGCCGGGCCGCCGGCTAGCTCGGCGCCGGCTTCGGCGTAGGCAGCATCCGGAATGGCGGCATCCAGCCCGGCGCCGGTGGCGATACGCACGCGGTGGCCTTGCTTCACCCATTTCTTCACCGTTTCCGGCGTGGCCGCGACGCGGCGCTCGCCCGCGTGGGTGTCTGCGGCGACAACGATCAACATCGGTCTACCTCCCTGTTGGACCAGGGCACCGTCATCGGTGCCCGTTCGCGGCGAACCGCGTTTGCTCTGCCCGCCGGGCCGTGATCGGCCCTTGTCGTCGGCAAGGGCGCCTTGGCGCCCAGTCCAACCCTAGCCGCTGTGCGCCCCGGCCCGCTTGACCGCGGACAAGGGCTGGCGACGAAGGCACTGCCAGGAAGTCGCTGTGATGGCTTTTCTTAATCGCAATGAATAAAACGATTGTTTAACGTACATCAGCTGATGCCTTGGTGTCGCCTACCTTTCATCGGAATTCGGCTTGCAAATCATTCGTATTTAAATGAGAATCACTCTCAATATTGATGACCGTACTGCCGGTACGGGCAATTCGCCAATCCACACTGGAAACGTTCTCGATGAATGCATACCTGGTCGGCGCCGACGTGCTCGGCAACATTCCTGATCTGCTGTCGCAATATGGCATCGCCATCCACAAGCACGTTTCCGGTCGCCATGCTGCGCACCAGCGCAAGCCGGCAAGCTTGAAGGGCGTGGATCTGATCATCCTCTTCACCGATTTCCTCGGGCACAACGTGATGCGGCACTACCGCGATCTGGCCAACGAGGAAAAGATCCGCTTTGTGGCCTGCCGGCGTTCGGTCTGTTCGCTGGCCCAGTCGCTCGACAAGGTGTGTAGCAAACCATGCGACCAGTGCCCGAAGCAGAAAAGGCACTGATATTCCAATCACGCCTGCAACGGCCGCCCTGTGCGGCCGTTGTCGTTTCCGGGCGGCAAAGCTTGCCGCCGGCAGCGCCGCTTGCATCACTGTAGGGCAGCGCAACCCGCGCCGCTGCTGGATGGTTGCGATGGCACGCTTCCTGCTTAAGTAGAGGCATCCTTATCGCATGCTACTCACAGCCGCCATGCTCAGTCGTATCGAAAGCTACTTCGCCCCTCAGGAAACCGCGCTGTCGCTGCGCGCACGCCGCCAGGAAGTGATTGCGTCGAATATCGCCAACGCCGATACCCCGCAGTACAAGGCGCGCGATTTCGACTTCCGCACGGCCTATGAGGCGGCGGTGTCCGGCAAGCCGGCCGATGCACTGAAGGCGACCGACGCACGCCACCTGCAGCCGAAGACCCAGGTCGACCCGCTGTCGCCGGAGTTGCTGTACCGCAACCCATACCAAGCCTCGATCGATGGCAATACGGTCGAGATGGATACCGAAATGCGCGAGTTCGCCGACAACGCGATCCGCTACCAGGCTGCCATCACCTTCATGCAACGTCGCATCGAAGGCCTGCGCGGCGCGATGCAGAACCAGTAAGGGCGGATAGACCATGTCGCTGTTCGGTACTTTCGATATCGCTTCCTCCGCACTGCGCGCGCAGTCGGCCCGGCTCAACGCGGTGGCGAGCAACTTGGCCAACGCGGAATCGGCCACCAGCTCCAACGGCCAGCCGTACCGTGCCCGCCAGGTGGTGTTCCAGACCGCCATGACCAGCGCGGCCTCGCACATGCCCGGCGTGCAGGTGGCCGCGGTGATCGAGGATCAGGCCCCCCCGAAGCTGGTGTACGACCCGAAGAATCCGCTGGCGGATGCCAATGGCTACATCGCCATGCCGAACGTCAACGTGGTCGAGGAAATGACCAACATGCTGTCGGCCTCTCGGGCCTACCAGACCAACGCCGACGTGATGAATACCGCCAAGACGCTGATGATGCGCACCTTGCAGCTTGGCCAGTCCTGACCGGAGTAACGAGACATGTATACCAACGCCGCGACCAGCAAGACCGATTTCGACTACAGCAAGATCAACCAGAACGAGTCGAGCAAGACCACGGACATGCAGGAGGCGCAGGACCGCTTCCTCAAGCTGCTGGTCAAGCAGCTGCAAAGCCAGGATCCGATGAATCCGATGGAAAACGCCGAGATGACCAGCCAGATCGCGCAGATCAACACGGTGACCGGCATCGAGAAGCTCAACACCACCATGGCGACGCTGCTGTCGTCCTACGGCGCCTCGCAGAGCATGCAGGCCGCTGCGCTGGTCGGCAAACAAGCCATGGCGCCGCAGGAGAAGTTCGCCTTCGACGGCACCAAGGAAGTCGAGGCCAGCGTCACCGTGCCGGACAACGTGTCGCAGGTCGCCATCGCCATCATCGACAAGAACGGCAAGGTGGTCGACCAGATGGCCGGCACCGCCAAGCCCGGCGAGCAACTGCCGATCGAGTGGAACGGCAAGCTTGCCGACGGCACCGTTGCTCCGGCCGGTGACTACTACATCGTGGCCAAGGGCTTGAATGGCGATGGCAAGGAAATCGCGCTGACGGTTAATGGCTGGCAGACGGTGAAGAGCGTCGAATTCGGCAAGGAAGGCGTGAACGTCAACCTGGCCGGCGGCAGCAAGGTGAAGTTCGAGGACATCGTTCAGGTCATGTAATCGGCGCCGTGCACTGCGCGGCAATGCCAGGAGAAGAGAAATGGGTTTCCAACAGGGGCTGAGCGGCCTGAACGCTGCATCGAAGAACCTCGATGTGATCGGTAACAACATCGCCAACGCCAACACCGTGGGCTTCAAGAACTCGCGTGCCGAATTCGCCGACGTGTTCGCGGCAACCTTCGCCTCGTCCGGCAACATTGCCGGGATCGGCGTGCGGGTGAAGGACATCGCCCAGCAGTTCGGCCAGGGCAACATCACCACCACCAACAATCCGCTGGACATCGCCATCACCGGCAATGGTTTCTTCCGTGTGCTCGATCCGTCGGGCGCGGTCACCTATACCCGCAACGGCCAGTTCCAGCTCGATCGCCAAGGCTATATCGTCAACGGCAGCCAGACACTGACCGGCTGGCTGGCCGATCCGGTGACCGGCACGCTGATCAAGGGCGGGCAGCCGCAGCCGCTGCAGGTGACGGTGAGCAACGTCGGTGCGCGCGCCACCGGCGCATCGGGTCTGTCCAACTCTGGCGTGCAGCTGGGTGCCAACCTCGACGCTGCCTCGCCCATCCTTGATCGTACCGCGCCGCCTACCGGCGTCGGCCCGCTCAACATCAGCGATGCATCGACCTACACCCACTCGACTTCGGCGGATGTCTACGATGCCCAGGGCGTGCGCCACACGCTGCAGTTCTTCTTCTCCAAGGTCGGCGTGAACCAGTGGGAAGTGCAGACCTCGTTCGACGGCGCAGCCCCGGTGCCTGCCGATCCGGATGGCACCGGCGCGTTGACGCAGGGCTATCTGTATTTCGATGGCAACGGCCAGCTCAGCACCACTTATGACGATGATGCCAACCCGGCCACGCCGGAAGTGGCCCGCCCGGACAGCGCCGCCAACTTCGTGTTCAGCACCAACCTGGTTGCTCCCAACGGCGCGACCAGCCCATTCAGCTTCAACGTGAATTTCGCTGGCTCCACCCAGTTCGGCAGCGACTTCGGCGTGAACACGCTGCGCCAGGACGGCTATGCCGACGGCGTGCTGACCGGCATGTCGATTGCCAAGGACGGCACCATCCTTGCCCAGTATTCGAACAGCCAGACCAAGGTGATCGGCCAGATCGTGCTGGCCAACTTCACCAACGCGCAGGGCCTGCAGCCGCTGGGCGACAACCGCTGGGCCGAGACCTTCGAATCGGGACAGCCGCGCGTCGGCGACCCGGGCACCACTGATCTGGGCCTGCTGCAGTCGGCGGCGGTCGAGGATGCCAACGTCGATCTGACCGCCGAACTCGTCAACTTGATCGTCGCGCAACGCACCTACCAGGCCAATGCGCAGACCATCCAGGCGCAGGACACCATCCTGCAGACCATCGTCAACCTGTAAGCCGGGCCGACTAGCATATGGATCGCCTGATCTACACCGCGATGAATGGCGCCAAGCACAGCGCCTACCGCCAGGAGGCCATCGCGCACAATCTCGCCAACGTGAGCACTCCGGGATTCCGGGCTCAACTGGAGAGCTTTCGCGCGGTGCCGGTGATTGGCGGTGGCAACACGCTGCCGACCCGTGCCTTCGTGGTGGAGCAGAGCACCGGCTCCGATTTCTCGCCGGGCATCCTGCAGCAGACCGGGCGCGATCTGGATGTGGCGGTGGAAGGCGATGGCTGGCTGGCGGTGCAGACCGGCACTGGCGAGGCCTATACCCGCAACGGCAGCTTCGAGATCGATGCCACGGGTCTGTTGAAGACCCGCAATGGCCTGACGGTGCTGGGCGAGAACGGCCCGATCACCGTGCCGGAAAACAACCGGGTGACCATTGCCAAGGATGGCACGGTCACCGGTACCGACGTGAACAACCCGGCACAGAGCAACGAGATCGGCCGGCTCAAGCTGGTCAACCCCGATCTCACCACACTTGATCGCGGCTACGACGGCCTGTATCGCCAGCGCAGCGGCGAGCCGGCCCAGGTCGATGCCAATGTGCGGCTCAACGCCGGATCGCTTGAATCGAGCAATGTAAATTCCGTTGATGCGCTGGTCGACATGATCGCCGCGCAACGCCATTACGATACCCAGGTCCGGCTGTTGCAGACCGCGGATGCCAATGCCCGCGCCGTTTCGCAACTGCTGACCATGAGCGCGATCTAACGCGCCAGAAGAACCCGAGGAACCAATGCCATGATGCGCTCGCTGTGGATTTCCAAGACCGGCATGGACGCGATGCAGATGAACGTCGATGTCATCTCGCACAACCTCGCCAACGTCAATACCAACGGCTTCAAGCGCGAGCGGCTGATCTTCGAGGATCTGCTGTACCAGAACATGCGCCAGCCGGGGGCCTCGACCAGCCAGCAGACCCAGCTGCCCACTGGCCTGCAGCTCGGTACCGGCGTGAAGCCGGTCGCCACCGCGCGCATCTTCATCCAGGGCAACCTGCAGCTCACCGACGGCACGCTCGACATGGCGATCAACGGCGAGGGCTTCTTCCAGATCGCCTTGCCGGACGGTACCACCGCCTACACCCGCGACGGCGGCTTCCAGGTCGACAGCCAGGGCAACGTGGTCACGTCCAGCGGCTACCAGATCCAGCCGGCGCTGCAGGTACCGGCCGGCACCACCAAGCTGTCGATCGGCAAGGACGGCACGGTGACCGCCATCGTCAACAATGATGCGGCGGCACCGGTACAGCTGGGCAATATCCAGCTGGCTACCTTCATCAACCCGCCGGGCCTGCAGGCCATCGGCGAGAACCTGTTCCTGGAAACGGCCGCGTCTGGTGCGCCGGTGGTCGGCCAGCCGGGTACCAACGGTCTGGGGGCCATCAACCAAGGTTATGTGGAGACGTCCAACGTCAACGTGACCGAGGAGCTGATCAACATGATCCAGGCGCAGCGCGCGTTCGAAATCAACTCGCGTGCCATCCGCACCTCGGATGAAATGCTGCAGCGCCTCACGCAGCTGTGATCACCGGAATCGTCGCCATGATGCAACGCCTCGTCATCGCCTGCGCCGCCGTGTTGCTGTCGGCGTGTGCGCTGCAACCGCAGACCATCGTCAGTCAGCCGACCTCCGCCCGCCCATCGCAGCCGCTGCTGCCGACGCAGAACCAGGGCGCCATCTTCCAGGCCGGCAATGCCCGCAACCTGTTCGAAGAGCGGGTGGCGCGCATGGTCGGCGATCTGCTGACCATCCGGGTCGAGGAGAACCTCACGGCCTCCAACAGCTCGGACAGCAGCAGCAACCGCAGCGGCAGCCTGAACTTCCAGACCACCGGCGATCTGCCGCTGTTCCCGGATTACTTCGAGAAGTTCATCGCACGCCCGACCGGGGTCGGCGCCGATACTTCGAATACCTTCGAGGGCAAGGGCGATACCAACAACACCAACACCTTCCGCGGCACCATTGCCGTGACCGTGGTCGAGGTGCTGCCCAACGGCAACTTGGTTGTCGGTGGTGATCGCCAGATCTCGATCAATGGCCAGAACAACACGCTGCGCTTCACCGGCATCGTCAACCCGTTCGACATCCAGGCCGGCAATACCATCTCGTCGACCAAGGTGGCGGACGCGCGGATCGAGCAGGTGGGCCGCGGTTACATCGCCGAAGCCAATACCATGGGCTGGCTGCAGCGCTTCTTCCAAATCGTGAGCCCGTTCTGAGGAAATGACCATGCGACGGCTGATCCTGGCCCTGACCTTGCTGCTTGGCGCCGCGGGCGCCCACGCGGAAAAGATCCGCGACCTGGCAAGTTTTGCCGGCGTGCGGCCCAACCAGCTGGTCGGCTATGGCCTGGTCGTTGGCCTTGACGGCAGCGGCGACCAGACCACGCAGACCCCGTTCACCGTGCAATCGGTGATCAACATGCTGGGCAACCTCGGTATCCAGGTGCCCAACGGCAACAACCTGCAGCTGAAGAACGTCGCCGCCGTGACCGTGACCACCACGCTGCCGGCCTTTGCCCGGCCGGGCCAGCCGCTCGATGTGACCGTGTCGTCGATCGGTAACGCCAAGAGTCTGCGCGGCGGCACGCTGATCCTGTCGCCGCTGAAGGGCGCCGATGGCCAGATCTATGCGATGGCCCAGGGCAATGTGGTGGTGGCCGGTGCCGGTGCCGCAGCGGCCGGGTCCAGCACCCAGATCAACCAGCTCGCCACCGGTCGCATCCCGGCCGGCGCCACCGTTGAGCGCTCGGTGCCGAACGCGCTGGGGCAGGGCGAGTTCGTGCAGCTGGAATTGCTGCAGACCGATTTCACCACTGCCAGCCGCGTGGTCACCGCGATCAATGGTGCGCTGGGCCCGGTGGCTGCCGCGCTCGATGGCCGGGTGATCCAGGTGCGCGCGCCGTTCGACAACAACCAGCGCGTCGCCTTCCTCTCCCGACTGGAGAACATCGACGTCAATACGCCGGAGGCGGCGCCCAAGGTCATCATCAATGCCCGGACCGGCTCGGTGGTGATGAACCAGGCCGTCACTGTCGACCCTTGCGCGATCTCGCACGGCAACCTCACGGTGACGATCGCCGCCAACAATCAGGTGTCGCAGCCCAACGCCCTCGCCACCGGCAACACGGTGGGCGTGCAGAACGCCGACATCAGCATCCAGCAGGACAGCGGCGGCGTGGTGCGGCTGCCGAAGGCCTCCAACCTGCGCGATGTGGTGCGCGCGCTCAACGCCGTGGGCGCCACCCCGCAGGATCTGCTCGCCATCCTGCAGGCGATGAAGGCGGCCGGCAGCCTGCGCGCCCAGCTCGAAATCATCTGATCCCGGTTGTGTCGAGTTGACGGAACGGCGCTACGGCGCCGTTTTCCATTGCTGGGCTGCAGTTTTGTTCTGGCACGGGTCTTGCTGAAGTAGTGGCAACCCTACGCCGAGTGCCGCAGCAATGCTCACCACCAACGCCAACCAGACCCTCCGCGATTTCGCTGCCGATGTGCGTAGCGCCGACGGCCTGCGCACGCTGGCCAAGCAGGATGCCAAGGCCGCGAGCCGCGAGGTCGCGCGCCAGTTCGAATCGCTGCTGGTACAGCAGATGATCAAGTCGATGCGCGAGGCCACGCCCAGCTACGACGAGTTCGCCAGCTCCAGCACCGACCTGTTCCGTGGCATGTACGACCAGCAGCTGGCCCAGACCATGGCGCGTGCCGGCACCACCGGGCTGGCCGATTCCATCCTGCGCCAGATCGAGGTGCAGTCCAATCCGGCGCTGCTGCGCCAGTCCACCGGCAAAGGCATGAAGCTGTTCGAACAGCCGTTTGCCGCAGCCCAGGCTTATCAGGCACTGGCGGCGAAATCTGCCGAAACGGCAAAAGCTGCCGCCGGCAAGGACGGCGTCTCGGGCTTCATCTCCAGGCTGGGCGGTGCCGCCGATGCGGCGGCCGAACAGCTGGGCGTGTCCTCGCAATTGCTGCTGGCACATGCGGCGCTGGAAACCGGCTGGGGCAAGAAGCCGATCCGCGATACGGCCGGCAACGACAGCCACAACCTGTTCGGCATCAAGGCCACGCCGGATTGGCAAGGCCGCACCGTAGATGTGACCACCACCGAATACGTGAACGGCATGCCGCAGAAGCGCGTTGAGACCTTCCGCGCCTACGACAGCTACGAGGCTGCATTCAACGATTACGCCAGCCTGATCCGGCGCCGCTACAAGGGCGCGCTGGACCAAGGCGGCAATGCCGCGGGCTTTGGCGCTGCGCTGCAGGCCGGTGGCTATGCCACCGATCCGGCCTATGCCCGCAAGTTCGCCGGCGTGGCTGCCGTCATCAACCGATTTGTGAGTGCGAACGCCGAGCTCGCGTGAGCGACGGCGTAGCGACTGGAGTCCATCATGGGATCGAGCGTTTTCAGCATCGGCGTTTCCGGCCTCAATGCGGCCAACCTGGGCCTGATTGCCACCGGCCACAACATCTCGAACGCCAATACCCCCGGCTATTCGCGCCAGTACCTCAAGCAGAGCGCGCCGTATCCGCAGCTCACCGGCAGTGGCTTTACCGGCCTCGGTGTGAAGGTCGACAGCGTGCAGCGCGTGTACGACCAGTTCCTCACCCGCCAGGTGCAGACTGCCCAGGCCAGCGCCAGCTACCTGGAAAGCTACCTGTCGCACCTGCAGGAGATCGACAACATCGTTGCCGATCCCACGGCGGGCGTTTCGCCGGCGCTGCAGGATTTCTTCAGCGCCGTGCAGAACGTCTCGACCAAGCCGTCCGATACCCCGTCGCGCTCGGCGCTGATCGCTGCCGCACAGACGTTGGTGAGCCGCTTCCAGGTGTTCGACCAGCGCCTGTCGGAAAGCCTGTCCAATCTGAACGGCGAAATCTCCGATACGGTGGGCAGCATCAATGCACTGGGCAAGCAGATCGCCACGCTGAACAACCAGATCACTGTGCAGGCCGCTTCGGGCCAGCCGCCTAACGACCTGCTCGACCAGCGTGACCAGTTGGTAAAGGAACTCAACACCTTCGTGAAGGCGACCACCATCCAGCAAAGCGATGGCTCGCTGAACGTGTTCATCGGCAGTGGCCAGAACCTGGTGGTCGGTGGCAACAGCTTCGAGCTCGCCGCCGAGCCGTCGCGCGAAGACCCGGCACGGCTTTCCGTGGTGTACAAGATGAACGGCAATACGGTCTACCTGCCGGAGAACCAGATCACCGGCGGCAAGCTGCAGGGCCTGCTGGAATACCGTTCGCAGTCACTGGACCTGGCACGCAACAGCCTGGCGCAGGTGGCGCTCGGCTTTGCGCAGAGCTTCAACATGCAGCACAGCGCCGGCCAGGATCTCTACGGCAATCTGGGCACCGATTTCTTCAAGTTCCCAGCCGCCAATTCGTTCAATACCACGCTCAACGGCGCCACCATCAATGTGTCGGTCGCGGCCAACGCGATTCCGACTACCGATTACGCGATCGATTACGATGGCGCGCAGTACATCCTGACCCGGCTGTCGGACAATCAGACCGCCAACATCACGCCGGCGCAGATGGCTGCCGGCTACTCGGCGCTGGGCGTCACCGTGCAGCTCACTGCGGGCGCCCCGTCCGGCGTAGGTGGTACCTCGCTGTCGTTCCCGCCGGCCCTGGGCCTCGTGAACAGCAACACCCAGAACACCGGCAATGCCCAGGTCGGCGGCTATATCAGCGACATCGGCCAGCTCACCACCAGCAACTACGAATTCGCCTTCGACGGCGCGCAGTACGTGGTGACCCGCTTGTCCGACCGGCAGCAGACGGTGTTCACGCCGGCCCAGGTGGCCGCTGGTGCGGTCAGCGTCGACGGGCTGGCGATCAATATCCAGAGCGGTACGATGAATGCTGGCGATCGCTTCACCATCAAGCCGCTGGAAGGCATGGTGCGTGGCTTGGAAGTAGCGATCACCGATCCGCGCAATGTTGCTGCTGCCGCGCCGATCACCGGCACGCTGGCCACCAGCAACACCGGCAACCTGACCATCACCCAGCCGGTGGTCGACACGCCGTCGACCTCGACCACGGGTGCGGCGATCAACCCGGCGCTGAAGAACCCGGTGACCATCCAGTTCACCACTGCAAACACCTTCACCATCACCGATACGGTGACGGGCGTGACCAGCGCGCCGCAGACCTACACCGCCGGCATGACGTTGTCGTTCAACGGCTGGAGCATGAAGCTCGACGGCAAGCCGGCGGTCGGCGATTCGATCTCGGTGGCTGCAAATGTCGCCGGAACGGCCGATAACCGCAATGCACTGGCGCTTGGCGCATTGCAAAGCAACCGCTTGCTGAATGGTGGCACCTCCACCTACCAGGAAGCGTATGGGCAGATGGTGTCGACCATCGGCATTCAAACCAATGAAGCCACCGTGATGTCCAAGGCACAGGACATCGTGCTCGAGCAGGCGGAAACGGCCCGTGAAAATGTCGCGGGCGTGAACCTCGATGAAGAGGCGGCCAACCTGCTGCGTTACCAGCAAGCCTACGTGGCGGCCAGCAAGGTGATCCAGATCGCGCAGGAAGCGTTCGATCAGATCGCCAATATCGCGTAAGGCTGAGGAGTAGAGAATCATGCGTGTCGCGACTTCAACCATCTACAGCCTGGGCGTGTCCGGGTTGCAAAAGCACCTGGCCGACCAGGCCAAGCTGCAGAACCAGCTCTCGACCGGTCGCCGCATCCTGACGCCGGCCGATGACCCGATCGCCTCGGCGCGCGCGTTGTCCGTGACGCAGGCGCAATCGAAGAACGAGCAGTACATCACCAATACCGACAGCGCCGATTCGGCGTTGCGCATGACCGAATCGACGCTGCAGCAGGTCACCACGCTGATCCAGAACGTGCAGCAGCTGGCGATCAATGCCGGCAACCCGACGCTGACGGCCAACGAGAAGTCCATCCTGGAGACCGAGCTGCAAGGCCGTTACCAGGAACTGCTGGGCCTGGTGAATGGCACCGATGGCGAGGGCACCTATCTGTTCTCGGGGTTCCGCGGCGATACCAAGCCATTCACCGAAACCAGCTTCGGCAACGTCACCTACAACGGTGACCAGGGCCAGCGCAAGGTGCAGATCTCCGATTCGCGCGCGATCCCGGTGTCGGAAGCCGGCTCGCAGGTGTTCCAGCAGATCAAGAACGGTAACAAGACCTTCGCCACCGGCGCCAACGTGGCCAATACCGGCTCGGGCATCATCAGTGTGGGCGAGGTGCTCGATCCCACCAAGTGGGCTAACGCGGCCAATGTGCAGGATTTCCGCGTCGAGTTTTATTCGATTCCGGATCCGGCCGACCCCACCGGCGATCCGATCATCAACTACGACATCATCGATGATCGGGCCACCTTGCCGGATGGCTCGGCCAACCCGAACTACAACTTCTCGATGGTCGATGGCTACGACTACAACGGCGGCGCCCGCCCGGTCACCCCCGGTGTCAACCCGTTTCCACGGACTTACACCAGCGGCGGCGACATCGAATTCCGCCAGTTGCCCGGCGAAACCACGCCGCTGATCGCAGGCTGGGATTTTGGTGTGAAGGCCAGCATCGAGGGCACGCCCAAGACCGGCGACACCTTCTCACTGGATGCCAGCACCAATCGCGATGTGTTCACCGTGCTGGCTGACCTCTCGACCGCATTGAAGAGCTACAAGACCGATGGCACCGGTACCGGCCAGGCCACGTTCCAGAACCAGCTCAACAACGTGATTTCCAACCTGTCGAACTCGCTCGACAACGTGCTGACCACGCAGGCCTCGATCGGCTCGCGCATGAACGAGACCGAATCGGTGCGCAGTACCAACGAGGACATCAACCTGCAGTACAGCCAGACGCTGACCAAGCTGCAGGATCTGGACTGGGCGCAGGCGATCAGCGATTTCGCACAGAACCAGACGCTGCTCGAGGCGGCCCGTACCAGCTTCTCCAAGGTGCAAGGGCTGAGCCTGTTCCAGTACATCTGACCGTGCGCGGTACACAACAGAAACCCGGCATCGACCGGGTTTCTGCTTTTTCGGGCTGGCTTGGGTGAAGCGGGGGCAGCCGCTATCATGGCGGCCATGAGCAAAGCCAAATCCCTCTACAGTTGTTCTGCCTGCGGTGCCACCTCGCCCAAGTGGCAGGGGCAGTGCCCCGGTTGCGGTGAATGGAATACCCTGGTCGAGGGCGTGGCCGAGTCGCGGGCCAGCCGTTTCGAGGCGCTGGCTGCCGACGGTGCAGTCCGTCAGCTGCACGAGGTCGAGACGGCCGAATTGCCGCGTACCGCCACTGGCATGGCCGAGCTCGATCGCGTGCTCGGCGGTGGCCTGGTGCCGGGGGGCGTGGTGCTGATCGGCGGCGACCCGGGAATCGGCAAATCCACCTTGCTGCTGCAGGCGCTCACGCGCCTCGCGCAAGCGCACAAGGTGCTTTATGTCTCGGGCGAGGAATCCCCGCAGCAGATCGCCCTGCGCGCCAAGCGCTTGCAGCTGGAGTCGGCACCGGTGGCGCTGATGGCTGAGATCGGACTGGAAAAGATTCTCGCCAGCCTTGCCAAGGAAACGCCGCAGGTGGCGGTGATCGATTCGATCCAGACGCTGTATACCGAAACGCTGACCAGTGCCCCTGGCAGCGTGGCGCAGGTACGCGAATGCGCAGCCCAGCTGACCCGCTTTGCCAAGCGCACCGGCACCACCATCCTGCTGGTCGGCCATGTGACCAAGGAAGGGGCGCTGGCTGGGCCGCGGGTGCTCGAGCATATCGTCGACGCGGTGCTGTATTTCGAAGGCGACACGCATTCGAGCTTCCGCCTGATCCGCGCGATCAAGAACCGCTTCGGCGCGGTGAACGAGCTTGGCGTGTTTGCCATGACCGATCGCGGCCTGCGCGAGGTATCAAATCCGTCCGCGCTGTTCCTGAGTCAGCATGCCGAACCGGTTGCCGGCTCCTGTGTGCTGGTGACGCAGGAAGGCTCACGGCCGATGTTGGTCGAGGTGCAGGCGCTGGTCGACGATGCCCATTCGCCGCAGCCCAAGCGGTTGACGGTGGGGCTGGAGCAGAACCGCCTCGCGCTGTTGCTGGCGGTGCTGCATCGCCATGCCGGCATCGCGGCCTTCGATCAGGACGTGTTCATCAACGCGGTGGGCGGCGTGCGGATCAACGAGCCGGCGGCAGACCTTGCCGTGCTGCTCGCCATCGTGTCGTCGCTGAAGGATCGACCCTTGCCGGAGAAGCTGGTGGTCTTCGGCGAAGTGGGTCTGGCTGGCGAGGTGCGACCAGTGCAGCGCGGCCAGGAACGACTGAAGGAGGCAGCCAAGCTCGGCTTCACCCACGCCATCGTGCCCAAGGCAAACCGACCACGGCAGGCAATCGAAGGCATGACGATCACGGCGGTGGAACGGTTGGCCGACGCGGTGGATGCTGCGTTGTAGGCATCCCATTCCGCAGGAACGAGGCTCATCCCACTCTGCGGTGACCAACCAACGCCTTTGAATGCAACTATCGGGGCGATTGAATCGTTTTTGCCGGTGCGCGGTTGAAAGCCGATAAAATGCCCCCACTGAAACCCCATGGCCGCAGCACAGATCGCGGCCCTCTCAACCGGAGAATGTGATGAGCGACCAAATTGTCTATGTGACCGATGCCAGCTTCGAAGATCAGGTACTGAAGGCCGAAGGGGCCGTGCTGGTCGACTACTGGGCTGAGTGGTGCGGTCCTTGCAAGATGATCGCCCCCATCCTCGACGAAGTCGCCGGCGAATACGCTGGTCGACTGACCGTTGCCAAGCTCAACATCGACGAAAACCAGGCTACGCCGCCGAAGTTCGGCATCCGTGGCATTCCGACGCTGATGCTGTTCAAGGGCGGCGAAGTGAAGGCCACCAAGGTGGGCGCGCTGTCGAAGTCGCAGCTGACCGCTTTCCTCGACAGCAACCTCTGATCATCGCCGGCGTCATGCCGGTGTCGCATCCGCGCACATTCAGTGCGTCGCAGCGGGCCGCTCGATTGACAGCGGCCCGTTTGCTTGGTTAGGCTTCGCCCATACATCCGACCGGTCGGGTTCTCCGTCCGCGACACCTTCCCCCAGTCTCCTCCTCACGCAGCATCCCCCACGGCAGACCCGTATGCATTTGTCCGACCTGAAACACTATCACGTCTCCAAGCTTGTGGAGATGGGCGCCGAAATCGAGGGTGCCAACCGCATGCGCAAGCAGGACCTGATCTTCGCCTTGCTGAAGAACCAGGCCA
This sequence comes from Chitinolyticbacter meiyuanensis, assembly GCF_008033135.1. Classification (NCBI taxonomy): domain Bacteria; kingdom Pseudomonadati; phylum Pseudomonadota; class Betaproteobacteria; order Neisseriales; family Chitinibacteraceae; genus Chitinolyticbacter; species Chitinolyticbacter meiyuanensis. Next base: position 3,145,045 of record NZ_CP041335.1, on the reverse strand, counting down.
AGAAAGGGGAGAGCATCTTCGGCGACGGCACGCTGGAAGTGCTGCCCGACGGCTTCGGTTTCCTGCGCAGCCCCGACACCAGCTATCTCGCCGGCCCGGACGATATCTACGTCAGCCCGTCGCAGATCCGCCGCTTCAACCTGCACAGCGGCGACACCGTCGAAGGCGAGATCCGCACGCCCAAGGATGGCGAGCGCTACTTCGCGCTGGTCAAGGTCGACAAGGTCAACGGCGAGCCGCCGGAGAACAGCAAGAACAAGATCCTGTTCGAGAACCTGACGCCGCTGTTCCCGAACGAGCGCCTGCACCTGGAACGCGACATCAAGGGCACCGAGAACGTCACCGGCCGCATGGTCGATCTGATCGCGCCGATCGGCAAGGGGCAGCGTGCATTGCTGGTGGCTCCGCCCAAGTCCGGCAAGACCGTGATGCTGCAGAACATCGCGCACGCCATCACTGCAAATCATCCGGAAGTGGTGCTGATCGTGCTGCTGATCGACGAGCGCCCCGAGGAAGTGACTGAAATGCAGCGCTCGGTGCGCGGCGAGGTCATCAGCTCGACGTTCGATGAGCCGGCCACCCGTCACGTGCAGGTTGCTGAAATGGTGATCGAGAAGGCCAAGCGTCTGGTCGAGCACAAGAAGGATGTGGTCATCCTGCTCGATTCGATCACGCGGCTAGCACGCGCCTACAACACCGTGGTGCCGGCGTCCGGCAAGGTGCTGACCGGTGGTGTCGATGCCAATGCGCTGCAGCGCCCCAAGCGCTTCTTTGGCGCCGCGCGCAACATCGAGGAAGGCGGTAGCCTGACCATCATCGCCTCGGCGCTGATCGATACCGGCTCGCGCATGGACGACGTGATCTACGAGGAATTCAAGGGCACCGGCAACATGGAAATCCATCTCGACCGCCGCATGGCCGAGAAGCGGATCTTCCCGGCGATCAACATCAATCGCTCCGGTACGCGCCGTGAGGAGTTGCTGATTCCGCAGGACCAGCTGCAGAAGATCTGGGTGCTGCGCAAGTTGCTCTACCCGATGGACGATCTGGAGGCGATGGAATTCCTGCAGGACAAGATCAAGGCCACCAAGAACAACGGCGACTTCTTCGATTCGATGCGGCGCTGACCGGTTCCGTGGCCCGGCAGGCCCGCCCTTGCGGCGGGCCTTTGCATCTGCAATAATCCCGCCTTTGCGTCGGCACAATCCCGGCGCGTCCATCCCAAGGAAAAGCAATGAAAGACGGCATCCATCCCGAATACAACGAAGTGATCTTCTTCGACGCCAGCGTCGACTTCAAGTTTCTGACCCGCTCCACGCTGAAGGCCAAGGGCGCTGAAACCATGAAGTGGACCGATGGCAAGGAATACCCGGTCGTGCGCCTGGACGTGTCCAGCGAATCGCATCCGTTCTACACCGGCAAGCAGAAGATCGTCGATACCGCCGGCCGCATCGAGAAGTTCCGCAGCAAGTACGGCATGTACAGCAGCAACAAGTAATCGTTGTTGCAGTGGCAAAAAGGCAGCGTTCATCGCTGCCTTTTTTGTTGCCCGCCGCCTGCGCGCATGCCGCTTTGAGCGATAATTGCGGCTAACGCCTCCCGGATCGTTCCATGCTGACTTACGTCCCCCAGTCTGCCACGCCCACGCCCGAGATCCCCCAGCAAAAACCCTGGTTATTGATCCTGCTCTGCTTGGTCTGGCTGTTGCCCGGCCTCGTTGGGCACGACCCATGGAAGCCCGCCGAGCTCGAGACCGCTGCCGTAGTGCAGCACTTCCTCGATGATGGCTACTGGGTGTTGCCGCGCTTCGCCGATATCAGCTACCTCGAGTTTGCGCCGCTCTATTACTGGAGTGCAGCGATCATTGCCTGGCCTTTGTCCAAGCTGGGCATGGCGGTGCACGATGCGGCGCGCCTCGCCACCGGCGTCTGGATGGCACTGGGCATGTGGGGGCTGGGGCTGGCTGGGCGCACGCTGTACGGCCGCCGTCAGGGCAGGGTGGCGGTACTGGTACTGATCGGCTGCGTCGGGCTTATCGTCTGGGGGCACCAATTGGGGCCACAGGTATTGTTGGTGGCGGCATTTGCCTGGCACGCCTTTGCGCTTGCCCATTCGCAACGCCAACCGTTGCTGGCTGGTGCGCTGCTTGGCCTGGCTTGGCTCACCTTGTTGCTGGGGGCCACCTGGACCGAGTTCCTGCTGGCGCTCTGTTCCGCGCTGGTGCTACCCGTGTTCAAACCGTGGCGCCGAGCGTCCTATCTGGTGACCCTGTTCACCGCCTTGGTGCTGGCGCTACCGATCGCGGCAGTCTGGGTTTTGTGGCTACAGCAGTTCAGTCCGGTCGCGCTGGCACGCTGGCTGGATATGGAAGCGTTCGGGGCTTTTGGCGGTCTGGCCCGACTGACGCTTTGGCACGGCTTTGGTTTCTTCCTCTCCAACGTGGCCTGGTTTGCCTGGCCGGCGTTGCCGCTGGCGGCCTGGGGGATCTGGTCCAGCCGGCGCATGTGCGGCGATCCGGGCATCGTGCTGCCGGCCTCGTTGGCTGCATTGCTGATGCTTGCCCTGGCCATCGCCGGTGATGTGCGCGATTACATGCTGCTGCCTTTACTGGTGCCGCTGTCGCTTCTGGCCGTGCCTGGCGTCGATGTGCTGCGCCGCGGTGCGGCGGCTGCGCTCAACTGGTTCGGCATGATGACCTTCGGCCTGACCGCTGCGGCGCTCTGGCTGGCGTGGTTTGGCATGCAGTTGGGCGGGCCGGAGGCGGTACTGCGCAAGCTGGCGCAATTCAATCCGGGCGGTACCCGTGAAGTGGCCTGGCTGGGCTTTGTGTTTGCAGCGGCAATTACTGTGGCGTGGTGCCGCGTCATTGCACGTGAGCGTCCCTTGGGTCGTCTTGCCGTCACCAACTGGGCTTGCGGTGCCACCCTGGTCTGGGGCGTGCTGATTGGCCTATGGTTGCCCTGGCTCGATCAGACCAAGAGCTACCGGGCGGTTTCCGAGGAAGTGGTGCTGGCAATGAAGGGGCGTAGCGGCTGCATTGACGTGAGCCAAGCCTCGACCGCGATGGTGGCCTCGCTCGACTACTTTTCGCCGCTGTCGCTGCATCGCTTCGATGCGAGCCAGTGTCGCTGGCAATTGCGCCAAGGCCGGGTGCGCGAGGGTGAGCTGGCCTTCTGGCAGGGCGCGCGTCGTGGCGATGACGTGCAGTTCTATCTGCTCGATCGCGGTGCGCGCTGACGCGCCCTGGCGCTGGAACCAGAGGCGCTCAAAGAGGAACTGGATTCAGCGCTGACCGAGTTCGCGCTCGTGGGCCTCGACATCTTCGCGGATATGGCGACGCACGAATATGAAGATGTAAATCGCCATCGCGATGATGAAACCGATGGTGAAGAGACTCAGCAGCCCGATGTGGGACGTGAACAGGGTTTCGAGTGGTGTGTTTTCCATGACGGTCTCCAGTCGGTAAGGCTGGAACCAGCATGCTTCAGGCATGACCGCGCCGCGTTGACCGCGATCAAGAAGCGACGTCGATCTCGTCGTGCACGGACACCTGGTTGCGACCGTGATGCTTGGAGTGATACAGCGCCAAGTCGGCGCGCTTGAGCAGATCGTCGACCAAGTGATCGGCAGGCCGCAAGGCGCTGATGCCGATACTGCCGGTGAACCGCACCTCGGTACCATTCTCCAGCTTCACCACATTGCCCTCGATGCGCTGGCGCAACCGCTCAGCCACTGCGCGGGCCAGATCCGGCGTGGTTTCGGGCAGCAGCGCGGCGAATTCCTCACCGCCCATGCGTGCCACCAGGTCGACATCGCGCAGCGCGCTCTGTGCGATCTTGGCCACTGCCTTGATGGCCATGTCGCCGACATCGTGGCCGTAGGTATCGTTGATGCGCTTGAAGTGGTCGATGTCGACCATCAGCAACGCCAGCGGCCGGTTGAAACGCTGGGCACGCAGCAGTTCCTGATTGGCCACTTCCATGAAGTGGGCGCGGTTGGCGAGGCCGGACAGCCCGTCGGTGGTGGCGCGGCGCTTCAGCTCCAGTTCCAGTCGCTTGCGCTCGGTGATGTCGGAGACACCGATCATCAGTGTGCGTTCCTCGCCCACTTCAACGCTGGACATCGACAGGCTGGCCCAGAAGGTTTCGCCCGACCAGCGGCGCAGGCGGACCTCGACGTTGCGGATGCCCTGCGCCTCGCGCACGGCCTTGAGCTGCTCGCTGAAGTCCTCGTTGCTGGCATAGAAATCGAAGGCTCGCAGTGAGAGCGCGCCGGCCTGCGGAATGTTGAACGTGCGCGCGCCCTGCTGGTTGATGTAGGTGATCAGGTGCTCGGGTTCGCGCGCGAGGATCAGCGCGACCGGAATGGTCTCGATCATCTGGCGAAAGCGCGATTCGCTGATGTTGAGCCGGGCTTCCTTCTGCTTGAGATTGCGTGCCAGCCGGTGCGAGCGCCAGAAGAAGTACATCATGGTCAGCGCCATCACCAGCAGCATGCCGCCGCCCAGCAGGAAATAGAGCGTATTGGTGCGCCAGCGGGCCAGATAGTCGAGCGACGAGGCGCCGACGACGATGAACAGCGCGCTGGCGCCCACCTGGCGATAACTCGCCAGCAGTGTGTTGCCACCGGTCCGCTGCGCCTGTGCTGCGCCGTCGGCATTCTTGCCGGTATAAAGCTGCTCGATCAGCGACCGATCCGCCGTCAGCACCGTAGTGGCGCTGCCGTGGCTGGCGATGCGCTGGCCACTGCGATCGAGCAGTTGGGCGATGCCGTGTGGCTCCGTATCGACGCGGGCGAGTTCTCGGTTGAGATAACTGGCGGGCAGCCGGGCGATGATGACTGCGGCCACGCTGCCGTCCTCGGCGTCGAGCCGGCGGGCCAGCAGCAGGCCATTGTTGCCATCAATGTGCGTATACAGCCGCTCACGGAACTGTGCACCGGCCAAAGCCTTGACGAGGCCCTCCGGCAACTGTGGCAAGGTCTTGCCACTGGCTTGGCTCACGATCTGGCCGCTGGCGTCGACCAGTTGCAGTGCATCGGCCTGCGGCAGCTGCCGCAGCTTGTCGGAGAGCAGCGCTTCGATTTCGGTGGCGCCGCCCAGCGTGGCCGGATCGATGCGGTCGGCCAGATCGCGCAGCACCAAGTCGAGTTCGCGCAATGTGCCTGACAGCGTCAGCGCGAGTAATTGCGCCTGGTTGTCGGTCTGGTTGCGCACGCGCGCCATCTCGGCCTGGTACGAGCTGCTGACCTGGAAACCCAGGATGGCCAGCATGCCGAGGCCGAACAGCATCATGAACAGGGTAATGGAAGTGGATTGGCGCGCGGACCAGGCCATGGCTCAGGAAGACGGGAATATGATCAGTCGCGAAAATTCTGATATTGCAGGGGGAAATCGTCGACCGACTTGCGTACCAATGCAATCGCTTCCTGCAAAGTGTCGCGTTTTGCCCCGGAGACGCGCACCGCATCGCCCTGGATGGCGGCTTGGACCTTGATCTTGGAGTCCTTGATCAGCTTGACGATGCGCTTGGCGAGGTCCGAATCGACGCCGGTCTTCACCGTCAGCACCTGCTTGACCTTGTTGCCCGACACCTTCTCAACCTTGCCTTCATCGAGGCAACGGATGTCCACGCCGCGCTTGGCGAGCTTGTTCACCAGCACTTCCTTGACCTGATCGAGCTGGAATTCGCTGTCGGCAAAAGCGGTGAGCACCTTGTCGGCCTGTTCGACCCGGGCATCCGAGCCCTTGAAGTCGTAGCGGTTGCCGACTTCCTTGTTGGTCTGCTCAAGGGCATTGCGCACTTCAACTTCATTGATCTCGGAGACGATATCGAACGAGGGCATGAGGGCTCCTTCAGGCAAGCCAGTGTGGATCGGCAAGCTCGGGCAGCATGGGCAGATCGGTGATGCCGAAATCGATGTCGAGCTGCGCGAGCAGCGTGGTCAGCTGGCCGCGGTGGTGGGTCTGGTGATTGAACAGCTGGGTGACGAAGACCCAGCGTGGCTGGGTGAAGTCGCGCTGGTAGACGCGACTGGTGAAACTGAAGCTTTCCATCAGCCAGGCCTGGTCGATGCCAGCGGCCCAGTCGATCAGGCGCTGATCGAGCACGGCGCGCGCGGCCTTGAGCTCATTCCAGTCTGGGTAGAGCAGGGTGCCGGCGGTGGCTGACGGCAGCGGTTGTTGCTGCAACCGATCGAGCCAGATGGCATCGCCCCAGACCAGGTGGTCGAGCGTGGCATGGATGGATTTGAAGAAGGCGCCGAGGTCGGCATGGCGCGTGGTGTCGTCGAGCTGGTCGCAGGCCGCATAGAGCCGCTGGTTCATCCAGCGGTTGTACGCAGCCATCAATCGGGGATAGTTCGCGTCCATGCAGCGCTCCTCGGCGCTCCATCCGGCCGCGGTGAGCGGCCGGAGGGCGGGCTTAGCCGAAATGGCAGACGTAGTGCAGCGTGTCGGTCACCTCGATGTCGAAGCTGGAATCGCCCGGGACATCGAACGAGGTACCGGCAGCGTAGGTCTTGCTGCCCGACTCGCCTTTCAGTGTGACATTGCAGCTGCCGGCGAGCACTTCCATCACTTCCGGTGCGCCGGTGTTGAAGGTGAGCTTGGACGGCAGGATGACGCCGACCGACTTGCGGGTGCCATCGGCAAGGATGACGGTGTGGCTGACGCACTTGCCGTCGAAGTAGACGTTGGCTTGCTTGAGAACGGAAACGTTGTCGAATTGGCTCATGATGGGTCCAGTGGCGTACTGCTTATTTTTGCAGCACTTCGGTGAGGATGGTCTTGACGATGAAACCGAACATGCCGAAGCCCAGCACGAAGAACAGCACCAGCGTGCCGTACTTGCCGGCCTTCGAATCCTTGGCAAGCTTGTAGATGATGAAGCCCATGTAGGCGATCAACAGCGTTGAGAACACCGACACCGTGAGCGTGGTGAAGGTCTCTTCGGACATATGGGCCAGGGCGTCGAGCATGGTCGTCTTTGTGCAATGAAACGAGGCTTAAGCGCAGCAAGGGTACCGAGGGCGAGGAGCCGCGCTGCGCCGGCCCGGGACAGTACCGAGGGTACGGCCCGAGTCGGTGCGAGCACGCGACGACGCCATCGGCAGCCGCAGCAAAGCTTAACGGCCTTTCTTGCCGGCGATGCGCATGCGCAGCGCGTTCAGCTTGATAAAACCACCCGCATCGGCCTGGTTATAAGCGCCGCCGTCGTCATCGAAGGTGGCGATGGTCTGATCGAACAGCGTGTCCTTGGAGTCGCGCGCAACGACCGAGACGCCACCCTTGTACAGCTTCAGGCGCACCCAGCCATTCACGTAGTCCTGGGTATGGTCGATCAGCACCTGCAGCGCGCGGCGCTCCGGGCTCCACCAGTAGCCGTTGTAGATCAGCTCGGCGTAGCGCGGCATCAGGTTGTCCTTCAGATGCGCCACTTCGCGATCGAGCGTAATCGATTCGATACCGCGGTGTGCCTTGAGCAGGATCGTGCCGCCCGGGGTTTCGTAGCAGCCACGGCTCTTCATGCCGACGTAGCGGTTTTCCACCAGGTCGAGACGGCCGATGCCGTGCTTGCCGCCGAGTTCGTTCAGCTTGGCCAGCACTTCGTGCGCCTTCAGTCGCACGCCGTTGATGGCGACCACATCGCCCTTCTCGAACTCCAGGTCGATGTATTCGGCGGCATCCGGCGCAGCTTCCGGGCTGACGGTCCAGCGCCACATGCTTTCCTCGGCCTCGGCCTTCGGGTCTTCCAGATGGCGGCCTTCGAAGCTGATGTGCAGCAGGTTGGCATCCATCGAGTACGGCGCGCCGCCGTTCTTGTGCTTCATGTCGACCGGGATATCATTGGCTTCGGCATAGGCCAGCAGCTTTTCGCGGGACAGCAGGTCCCATTCGCGCCACGGGGCGATGATCTTCACTTCCGGCATCAGGGCGTAAGCGCCGAGTTCGAAGCGGACCTGGTCGTTGCCCTTGCCGGTGGCACCGTGGCTGATGGCATCGGCACCGGTTTCGCGGGCGATCTCGATCAAGCGCTTGGCGATCAACGGGCGGGCGATCGAGGTGCCCAGCAGGTATTCGCCTTCGTAGATGGTGTTGGCGCGGAACATCGGGAACACGAAGTCGCGCACGAATTCCTCACGCACATCGTCGATGTAGATGTTTTCCTGCTTGATGCCGAACTTGAGCGCCTTCTGGCGTGCCGGTTCCAGCTCTTCGCCCTGGCCCAAGTCAGCGGTGAAGGTGACAACTTCGCACTGGTAGGTGTCCTGTAGCCACTTCAGGATGACCGAGGTATCAAGGCCGCCCGAGTAGGCAAGCACGACTTTCTTAACGTCAGACATGGAGTTCCCCAAGAGTAAGCCAGTGAGTTCTTGTGACCGTCGCGGACTGGCGCTGCGCCGGCCTAATGGTATTTAGCGATCGACGGCGAGCCTGAGGCCGAAGCTGACGAACAGCAGGCCGGTGATCCGGCCGCCGAGGCTCGCCAGCCCTCGTCGCGCCGTAATCCGTCGGGCGATCTGGCTGCCGGCGAGGATCAACACGGTGAGATAGGTCATCGAGAACAGCTGCACGATGCCGCCGAGCGCCGCGAAGGTCAGCGCGACGTGTGGGTAGCCCGGATCGACGAATTGAGGAAAGAAGGCCATGAAGAAAAGGATGGCCTTTACATTGACGAGTGAGACGCCCAGTGCCTGCCTGAAGGCCTGACGCGGGGTGGGCGCGGATGCGGCAACGGCGGTATTGCCATCGGTCTGGGCGCAGGCCAGCAGCAGCTTGATGCCAAGCCAGGCAAGGTAGGCGGCACCCAGGTAGCGGACCAGATCGAATGCCACCGGATAGGCGTGCATCAGCGAGGCAACGCCAAGGACGGCGGCCAGCATCAACGTGAGGTCGCCGCAGAATACGCCGCCTGCCGCGGCAAAACCGGCGCGTGCCCCATGCTTGCCCGCTGTCGTCAGCACGAACAGCGAGTTGGGCCCCGGCATCAGGATGATGATGAGGGCGCCCAGCGCATAAGTGGCAAGGTCGGTGATGCCAAGGAGGGTCACGGTGTACTCACGGGTGGGTTCAGTCCTCGACGCGGCCGAGCAGCAGGTACTCGATGACGGCCTTCTGGGTGTGCATGCGGTTTTCCGCTTCATCCCAGACGATGGATTGCGCGCCGTCGATCACTTCCGGATCGACTTCCTCGCCGCGGTGCGCCGGCAGGCAGTGCATGAATACCGCATCGGCCTTGGCCTGCAGCATCACCTTTTCCGACACCTTGTAATTGATGAAGTCTTTCTTGCGCTGCAGCGTCTCGCGCTCGTAGCCCATCGAGGTCGAGACATCAGTGGTGACAATGTCGGCGTCGCGCGCGGCCATATAGGGATCGTAGAACTGCTCGAAGTGATCCTTGCCGTAGGTGTCGCCATCGAGCACTGTCATTTCGTAGCCGCGCGGGCAGGCGAGATTGAGCTTGAAGTCGAAGAGCTTGGCGGCTTGCAGCCAGGTACGGCTGACGTTGTTCGAATCGCCGATCCACGCCACGGTCTTGCCGGTGATGGGGCCGCGATGCTCGATATAGGTAAAGATGTCCGCCATGATCTGGCAGGGGTGGTATTCGTTGGTGAGCCCGTTGATCACCGGAACCAGCGAGTTCTCGGCAAAGCGCTCGATGATGGTCTGCTCATAGGTGCGTACCATCACGATGTCGACCATGCGGCTCATCACCTTGGCGACATCCTCAATGGGCTCGCCGCGGCCGAGTTGAGTATCCTTGCTCTGCATGAACATCGCGTGGCCACCGAATTGCGCCATGCCCGCCTCGAACGAGACGCGGGTGCGGGTCGAGGATTTCTCGAAGATCATGCCGAGCACGCGGCCGACAAGGGGCTGGTACAGCTGGCCGGCCTTCAGGCGTGCCTTGAGTATCTTGGCGCGTTCGAACAGATACTCGTACTCTTCGCGGGTGAAATCCTTGAATTGCAGAAAATGGCGCATGGGGTGCTGGCCGGGCGTAGTGCTGCCGCAGGCTACTCTCTTGATGAAAAACGAACATTATTCTTGGCGGCGCCAACACTGGCAAGTCCTGGCCGCCCTGCAGCAGGGTGTTTCAAACGTTTTGTGGGCGGTGCAACAGGGCCGGTGTTATAATCTCGGCGTGTTTGTAACCGGGACACCTGCTCAGGCCGCGTCGTTGTCATGATCTGCAACCCATACGAAATCATCATCCAGGGTCTCACCAGCAACGGACGCGTGTTCCGCCCCAGCGACTGGGCTGAGCGCCTTTCGGGCATTCTGTCCACCTTCGGTTTCGACCAGAAACTGTCCTACGCACCCTATGTGCGCCCCATCCTGATGGACAACGTGCGCTGCGTCGCTGTCGACAAGCAACTCGAGCAGATCGATCCGCGGGTCTTCGCTTTCCTGATGGCGTTTGCCCGCGACAACGACTTGCAGGTCGTTGATTGCCGTACGCTGATCGAACAGAACCTCCCGCCGATTTCCTGATTTAGCTGATATTGCGATCGCGCTGCCGGATATCTGTTGCCGTGCAGCAATGGTTGCTGCGTCGCACAATCCCTCCTATTCTTACAGCGATTCCGACGTTGCGCGGTGCAATGTCGGGCTAGTTTGGGGATAGGAAACATGCGACTGAAGAACAAAGTGGCCATCATCACCGGAGCGGCCAGCGGCATCGGTCATGCCACCGCCCTCAAGTTTGCCGCCGAAGGCGCGCGCGTTGTCGTCTGTGACGTGAACCGCGAAGGCGTGGACAAGGTGGTGTCCGAGATCGTCGCCGCAGGGGCCGAGGCGGCAGGCTTTATCGTTGACGTGACCAACAAGGCGCAGATCGCCGAGATGGTCGATGGCGTGAAGGCGAACTTCGGCCGTATCGACGTGCTGGTAAACAATGCCGGCATCGTTGCCGATGCGCAGTTCTACAAGATGACCGACGAGCAGTTCGACCGCGTCATCGACATCAATCTCAAGGGCGTCTACAACTGCGCGCGGGCCGTGGTCGACACCATGATCGAGCAGGGCGGCGGCGTGATCCTCAATGCGTCCTCGGTGGTCGGTCTCTACGGCAACTTCGGCCAAACCAATTATGCGGCGGCCAAGTTCGGCGTGATCGGCTTCGTCAAGACCTGGGCCAAGGAGTTGGGCAAGAAGGGCATCCGCGCCAATGCGGTCTGCCCGGGTTTCGTGGCCACACCCATCCTCAAGGCGATGCCGGAGAAGGTGATCAGCGCGATGGAAGAACGCGTGCCGATGCGCCGCCTGGCTCAGCCGGAGGAGATTGCCAATGTCTATGCCTTCCTCGCCAGCGACGAGGCCAGTTACATCAATGGCGCGGCGATCGAAGTGACTGGCGGCCTCTCGCTCTGAGTGTCCATCTGTCACCACAAACAAACAGCCCCGCATCGCGGGGCTGTTTGTTTGTGGAATAGGTAGATAGGCGCAAACTCAACCGGACCGGGCTGCACCTTCCCAGTGAATCTTCCACTCGCCACCGTCGGGGCGCCAGTAGAGGCGCTTGCGCATCTGGCTGTGCTGGTTTTCGCTGCGGTAGTTCTGGTTGAAGGTGGCCACCCACATCGGTCGCTCTGCGCCGGTAACGAACACGCTGATGTCGTCGAGCGCGATCTCGCTCGGCGCCTTGCCAGCATTGACTTGGCGTTTCTGCTGGCGCCAGCCGTCGAGATCATGGCCCTCGGCGCTGCGGAATTCGGCATCGTAGAAGCCCAGATAGCGCTCGGTGTCGCGTTCCTGCCAGGCCGTGCGCCAGTGCTCCAGCGTGGCAAGGGCGGCATCGTGCCGCGCCTGCCAGGCGTCGCGGCTCAGCCATTCGACCTGCGCCACGTTGACGACCGGCGTCTCACCCGGCGTCAGCCATTGCGCGAGCTTCAGCATATCTTCGTTGGTCAGGACCACGCAGCCGTTGGAGGCCAGGGGGGCACGGGCGTAGGTGTCGGCTGGGCTGCCGTGCAGCCAGATGCCGGACCCGGTGCGGCCTTCCCGCCGATCGAGCTCATTGGGGTAGGAGATCGGCCAGGCGCCCACGCCGTAGAGGTCAGCGTAGTTGCCGTAGATCTTGTCCAGCTGCGGCCGGGTCATATGGCTTGTGACGAAGTACACGCCGAGCGGCGTGCGCTGATCGCCTTCCTTGAGCTTGTCGGTGCCAAGCTTGCCGACGGTGACATAGAAGTCGGTGACGCGGCGCGGTATGCCGTTATCGTTGGCGAACAGATAGATGCGCGACGTTTCGGCGTCGACCAGCACTGCGTGCTTCTGTCGTGGCGACAGCACCAGCAATTGTGCCGGCAATCGATCGGTCGGCGGCGGTTCAACTTGGCGCAGTAGCCGGACCTGGGCTTCCCGCCGCAGGTCGTCCAGTCGATCAGTCGGACCGGCTGCGCCACCGCCCAAGCTGGCGAGCGGTGCTGCGCGCATGGCGTAGAGGTCGGCGGAAACCAGATGCGCCAAGCGATAGTTCGGTTCCTTGACCAACAGTGCATCCACGGTGGCGCGGGCATCGGCCATGCGGCCGGCGCGTACCGCGTCGATGGCGGAGACGATCATCTGCTCGGGCGAGCCATCGGTGACGATGCCGGGTGCGTCGAAGGCCGAGACATGCGGCGGCTGCCACGGCGGCGTCAGCCGCGGCTGTGCCGCCGGGGTGAAGAACACCAGCAGCACGAAGCACAGCAGCAGCCTTGCCCAGGGGAGTACGCGTTTGATCGCCAATTTAGATGCGCTCCTCCACGATCAGCCAGCGGCTGCCGCTCTTTTCCAGCACCAGCGTCTTGCCGGTGTTGCTGGAGAGGCGGTCGGATTTGTAGCTCTGGCGGAAACGCACGATGGCACGATCATCGCCTTCCAGTGTCACCTTGATGGCGCTCAGGCGCACCGAGATCGACTTGGGCCCGGTCACGCGCGGCTTGCGCTCGGCGGCCCAGGCGGCGGTGGCGAATTTCTTCGAATAGGCACTAACGTAGCGGTCGAAGTCCTGGCTGGACCAGGCATCGGCCCAGGCTTCCACTGCACGAGTAGCCGCCTGCACGGCGCGATCGTTGCCCGTTTCGACCGGTGTCGGTTGCGGTGTGGGCACTGCAGTTGGCAATGGTGTCGGCGCCAGCGTCGGCTTGGCGGTTGGCTGCGGTGTCGGCGCAGGCTTGGGCGGCTGCGTCGGCGCTGCGGCGCGGGTAGGCACTGCGGTGGGCTTGGCAATCGGCGCGAGGGTGGGGCGGGCGCTTGCCACCACCGGCGGGCGCACCGGCGCGATGGCGCTGCCGCTGAACAGCTCACGTACCAGCGTCAGCTTGGTCGCCACCTGACGATTCTGGCCTTCGATCTGCAAGGCCTTGTCGTAGGCTTGCGAGGCCATCCGGGCATAAAGATCACCCAGGTTCTCATGGGCGATGGCGTAGCTTGGATTCGTTTGGATTGACAGTTGCAACGCCGCACGCGCCTTGTCCAGCTGGTTCTGTTGCGCGTACAGCACCGCGAGGTTGTTGTACGGCTCGGGCAGTTGCGGGTAATCCTCGGACAGGCTGGTGAAGGCCTTGATCGCATCATTGGTGCGGCCGAGTTCGGCCAGGGCCAGCGCACGCAGGAAGCGCACCTGGGCGTCCTTGGGGGATTTGGCGAGGAAACGATCCGCGCGCTCGACAGCGGCGTTGAAGTCGCGTTCCTGTACCAGATGACGGATGTCGTCGGTTTCACCCGCGTGGACGAAGCCGCTCAGCAACAGCGGCAGGACGAGGTGCCAGGTACCGCGAAAACTCATAGACAGGAATCCCAAATGCGATGCCGACCGATGTCGGTTCTGCGTAAACTGCCGAATTCTAGCAAACCCTGATCCGATCCGTGCCATGAACCTACCGCCCAGTCTTGCAGCGCCGCTATTGCTGGTCGCATCCAATGTTTTCATGACCATTGCATGGTACGGCCACCTCAAGCATATGAACAGCAAGCCGTGGTGGGCGGCCGCGTTGTTGTCCTGGGGGATCGCGCTGTTTGAATACCTGCTGCAGGTACCGGCCAACCGGCTGGGCTACACAGTGTATTCGCTGGCGCAGCTCAAGATCATGCAGGAGGTGATCACGCTGGCGGTGTTCATGCCGTTCGCGATGTTCTACATGAACCAGCCGTTCAAGCTCGACTACCTGTGGGCGGGCTTGTGCCTGGTGGGCGCGGTCTACTTCATGTTCCGCGCCTGACCAGGATCACAGCGCGGGGTTGGGGCAGCGGGCGTGGATAGCCTCGATGCCCTGCTGCAGCGCTTCGGACAGCACGATGTCGCTGCTGCCGATATTCTCTTCGAGCTGCGCCAGTGTGGTGGCGCCGATGATGGTGGAGGCGACGTACCAGCGGCGCTGCACCCAGGCCAATGCCAATTGCGCCGGTGTGAGGCCATGCTCGCGCGCCAGCGCGGCGTATGCCGCGATTGCCGTTTCAACATACGGCTTGCGATAGCGCACGCCGAACTGCGGAAAGCGCGTCATCCGGCCGTCGGCCGCGGCATCGTCCTGATACTTGGCGCTGAGCAGGCCGAAGGCGAGCGGGCTATACGCCATCAGCGCCACCTGTTCCCGATGGCAGACCTCGGTGAGGCCGTGCTCGAAGCCGCGGTTGAGCAGGTTGAACACGTTCTGGATGGTGACTGGCCGAGGCAGGTCATGCTCACGCGCCAGCCGCAGGAATTCCATCACGCCCCACGGGGTTTCATTGGATAGGCCCACGTAGCGGACCTTGCCGGATCGCACCAGCGGTTCCAGCGCCTCGAGCTGCTCGTAGACGCTGGGCACGACGTCCGGCTCCTTGGCCGGATCGAAGTAGGTGTCGCCGAACATCGGTACGTGCCGCGCTGGCCAGTGCAGCTGGTAGAGGTCGATGTAATCGGTGCGCAACCGCTGCAGCGAGGCGTCGCAGGCGGCGACGATCTGCTCGGCGGTGAACTGCGGCCCGCCGCGCATCCAGGGCATGCCGCGCTGCGGGCCGGATACCTTGGTGGCAAGCACCAGCTGGTCACGCGCCTGCTTCGCCAGCCAGCTGCCAACCAGCATTTCGGTCCGGCCCTGGGTCTCGGCCTTGGCGGGGACCGGGTACATCTCGGCCGTGTCGATGAAGTTGATGCCCGACGCCACGGCCCGATCCAGCTGGGCATGGGCTTCGGCTTCGCTGTTCTGCTCGCCGAATGTCATGGTGCCGAGGCACAGGCTCGATACCCGAAGATCGGAGGCGGGAAGCAGGCGGTATTGCATGGTCGGCTCCGCGGCGTTACTTGGTCGACTTGGTGGGCAGGTCGAACGGGGTGAGGGTGTAGCCGGCATCGCGCAGTTTTTGCACCAGCCCATTCTTGCCGGGCAGATGCAGCGCGCCGACGGCGAAGAAGGCATTGCCTTTCGGCAGTACTTTGGCAATGCGCTCGGCCATCACGGCGTTGCGATCGTCGATCAGGGTCTTTTGCATCCAGCGGGCGAAATAGGCCTGATCCTTGGCCGGGAGCGCCTTGAACGACGGATCGCGCCTGGGGTCGGCAAGCGCCTGCATGGCGGGGTAGTCACGCGCCACATAGAGCTTGATCAGCGCTTCGTGCTGGCTGGCAAGTTGTGCCTGTTCGTCGATCAGCGACTTGAGCAGAGTCAGCTGCTTGTCTTCCGGCATCTCGGCGAACACGGCGATCTGCTCGGCCACCGACTCGATGCCGTCGTATTCCTTGCCGCCTTCCACCGCTTCCTTGGTCAGCTTCAGGTCCAGCGGTAGCTGGCCGGTGGGGTGCGTGGGGGTGCTGAGGAACATCGATGCTGCCCAGGGCTTGAAGCGGCGCACTGCGGCTTCCGGGTACTGGCGTTGCTCCAGGGCCGCGACCAGGCGCTGGTAGTGCGCGGCGTCGAGCTTGTCGGCAAGGCTCTCGCCCTCCGGCAACAGCACGGCCTTGGCGATTTCCATGAAGGCGCCGAAATCCAGCCGGGTCTCGGTGGCAACGCGCTGGGCGCTGGAAAAGGCCTCCTGTACCGCTGGCGACAACGTCGTCACCTTGGGGTCTGCCACATGGATGGTGCCGAACAGCCATGAGGGCGCCATGCCAGCCTTGTCGATGCGCCACAGGTGCGACGGCGGGAAGGCGGCTGCCTTGTCGGCGGCCAGGCTCTGGCTCGCCGGGGCGAGCAGGGTCAAGGCGGCAAGGCCGCCCAGCAAAGGGCGGGCGAAACGGCTTAGGCAGGACAGCATGGCTTCTCCGGGTGGCCTGTGATCAGAAGCCACGCAGTATAGCGAGCCGGGGAGGCCCGTGGGGAAGCGCTGCGGCTCAGAAGCCGGCGAGGGTCTTGACGGCCTGCAGATACTGCTCTGCATGCTCGCCGCCGCGCCTTGACTCCCGCAGCGCCACGCTCCAGCGCGCGATCACCGATTTGAGCCGTGCCGGATCGCTGGCACGTTCGATGTCCGCCAGCAGCGGCTGCGCCATCACGCCGAGAAATTCGCGGGCGCTGCTGGCCATGATGTCCTTGATCTCGGTGAACAGCATGGGGTCGACGACGCTGGCCGCCGGTGGGGTGTCCGCTCGTGGCGCATCGGCCACCGTTGCGCCGACAGGCAGGGCCTGCTGGCCGTCACCGATATACCCTTGGGCCGCCAGATCCTGCAGTGCGGGTAGCACGGGTAGTCCTGGCACCGCGGCGGCGAGCCGCGCCACTGATTTGCTGCCGTCGACCAGGATCAGCACTTGGCGCAGCCGCGCAGGCAAGCCGTGGGCGCGATCGCTGATCTCGCGAACGCCCTTGTCGGTCTTGCTGAACACCACGTCGAGGAATGCGGGGGCAATGTCCATGGCTGCACATCCTGCCGGCCGAGAAGGCGCGTAAGTTAGCAATCGAACATTGCAGTCTCATTGCATATTGGCGGTTTTCAGCTGTCGTGGCGTAGGGTGATTCACCTATCATGGCCAGAAAAACAAGGAGGGGAAGGGATGAAGCTCTGGAGCATTGGATGGGTGCTGGCACTGCTTGGCGCATTGGTCCACGCCGTAGAACCGGCGGACTATGTGGGCGATTATTGGGCTTCGCTCGGCTACGACCGGCACAGCTACGCGTTGATCATCGATGCCATCGAGCAGGAATCTGCCAAGGATTTCGTGGCGAGTGGTCGCTTCGGTGTGAGTTGCAAGGGGCTGTCCCCGGTCACGGTGAAGGGGCGCAAGGAAGGCAACGTCTGGCGCGTGAGCTTCGACTACCGTGATCTGGGGCGGGGGGAGTTCAGCGGCGTACCCAAGGGGCGCATCGCTGGCGAATGGATAGGCACCCACGGCAAGGGGCAGTTCACGTTATTGCGCGGTGGACTCTACGCCACCTGCCCGGAGCTGAAGCGCGAACCCGAAGACATCAAGCCCTGATCAGCTTGCGCTGGCCGTTTCCGGATTGCCGCGGAACAACGGCAGCAGGTGCATGATGTCGAGCACGGCATGCGCGGTGTTGCTGCAGGCAACCAACTGTACCGGGCGTGGCTTGACGCGCTCGCGCAACATCATCAGCTGCCCGAGTGCCGCGGTATCAAGAAACGACACCTCGCCCAGATCCAGCGTGATGGGGTGATGGCCGGGGGTGTCCGAGGCGAGATAGGCGGCGCGGCGAAATTCGGCGTCATCGCTATAGGTGAATTCACCCTTCACCGTGATGCAGAATTGGCCGTTGGCTTTGATGTGGCTGGCGATGGACATGGATACCCCGGAAGGCAGGATGCTTGCCGCCGCATTATCGTTTTCTGATAAAAATTAAGCAAGCAAGCAGAAAGCTTTCTTTGCTGGGGTTGAGTCTTTAGCTGATGCGCTAGAACAGCATCTGTTGCTGTTCCCGTTGCTGTTGGCGAGGGAGCGGGGCGGCGAAAGCCGTCATCTGCTCGACGGGGTAGGGCCGCAGGTGGTGTCGGGCCGCCTCAGCGTCGCGGCAGCGCAACCACGCCTGCCAAGCGCTGGCTGGCACGATCACCAGAGAACGCTTTTCTTCCTCGGGCGGATGGAAACGGCGCATCAGCGGGTGCGTGTTGGCATTGATGGTGAGCTGGGTAAACGAGTATCCGATGCTGCCATCACGCTCGCTCCAGCTGCGCCAAAGCCCTGCCACGGCGAATGGCGCGTCATCGGCGAGCCCGATCTGCCAGCGCTCGGCCTTGCCCGATTCGTAGTTCGGTTCGAAAAAGCCCTGCATCGGAACCAGGCAGTATTGCCCTATCCGCCAGGCACTACGGTAAGCCGGGCGTTCCGCCAACGTTTCGCTACGGGCATTCATGGTGCTATAGGGCTTGCGCCCATTCGGAAGATGGCGGCGCGGCACCATGCCATAGCTGCCGACAATGGCCTGCGGGCCGTTGCCGACATCCACGATGATGGGCACAGCATGGTCCTGCCAAGCCTCGGCGGCCCAATCATGATCGGGTGGCAGCACGCCGAAGTGCTCGGTGAGCTGATATCGCGAAGGAGGCAGGAAGTTGACGCACATGGCACGCTCGGGTGGAGACGCGATTGTAGGGGAATGCAGCCTGGCGCATGGTGTTGCGAAAAGTGAACGATTGTTCTGGACAGAAAATCAGGCTTGCGCCATGATTTAGAACATTCGTTCTGTTGGAGTGTAGGCCATGCGGTTCAGATTGTCCGAAGCAGCGCAGACACAACGTGCGCAACTCGCCGTGCCTTATTGGTTGCTCGAGCAATTGCTCCAGTCGCAACTGAAAGCCGCATCACGGCTGTTTGCCGCGCGCGAACTCCGCACCTTGCCCCAGGCTCGGCATGCAGAGGCCGCGCGCTGGTTGGGCCTCTATGTTTGTAGCGATGGCCAGGGCACGATCACCCACATTGGGCAGATGCGGCACCGCTTGGCTTGTTCGGCGCAGACCGCGGGTCAGCTTGCCGATGTGGTAGCGGTCAGCCCGACCAGCAGTGTTCAGCCGCGGACCTCGCTGCGTGCCATGATGGTCAACTGACCGATTTCTGGTTGGATAGGCAGGGCGATGGCGACCTTTTCCGGTCTGCGTTTGTCGGGCCGCTGCGGAGCGGGCAGTTGGCCTTTGCCGGAGCCTTCAGTTATTCTCTATGGCTTGCCGTCATTCCGGCAGGGGCAAGCACGACAGCGAAGTTGCGCAAGGCGCAAGGTTCGCCGTCGCCATCCAATCCCCACCGGTCCCGACCTCAAACCAACCGCCTTGCCTGCGGGCCATGGCCCCGGCAAGCGCCGCAGCCGCTGCGGATTTCATTCAGTGTGAAGGACGAATAACGATGCAAACCCAACTGGAAACCCTGAGCGGCCTCGAGCGCCGCCTCAGCTTTTCGATTCCGCGCGAAGAAGTCAGCAAGAAGGTCGATGCACGCCTGAAGCAGGTCGCCAAGCAGGCCAAGATCGCGGGTTTCCGCCCGGGCAAGGCGCCGCTGAACGTCGTGGCGCAGCAACACGGTTTCCGCGTGCAGGAAGAAGTGCTGGGTGAAACCGTCGAGCGCTCCTTTGGTCAGGCTGTGCAGGAACAACAATTGCAAGTGGCAGGTTTCCCGCGCTTCGAGCCGAAGGAAGCCGCTGCCGAAGGCAATTTCGAATTCGTCGCCACCTTCGAGGTCTACCCGGAAGTGAAGCTGGGTGACATCTCCGGCGTCGAGATCGAGAAGCCGGCGCTGACCGTTGGCGACGACGAAGTGTCGAAGACCGTCGAAATCCTGCGCAAGCAACGCACCCGTTTCGAGCGTGTCGAGCGTGCCGCACAGGATGAAGATCGTGTCATCATCGACTTCAAAGGCACCATTGATGGCGAAGCCTTCCAGGGCGGCACGGCTGAGAACTATGCCTTCCTGCTGGGCAAGGGCCAAATGCTGGCCGACTTCGAAGCCGGCATCCGCGGCATGAAGGAAGACGAGACCAAGGACGTCAACGTCACCTTCCCTGAGGACTACCAAGGCAAGGATGTGGCGGGCAAGACCGCTGTCTTCGCCATCACCGTCAAGAACGTAGCCGAGCCGAAGCTGCCAGAGGTGGACGAGGCCTTTGCCAAGGCCCTGGGCATTGCCGATGGCGATGTGGCCAAGATGCGCGACGAGGTGAAGAAGAACCTGGAGCGCGAAGTGCGCCTGCGCTTGAAGGGGCGCGCCAAGGAAAGCGTGATGAGCGCGCTGATCGCCGCTGCACCGATCGAGCTGCCGCGCTCGCTCGTCGGTTTCGAGATCGGTCGCCTCGTCGAGCAAGCCCAGGGTGACTTGAAAGCCCGCGGCATCGATCCCAAGTTGGTACCGTTCTCGCCGGCGATGTTCGAAGAGCAAGCTAAGCGTCGCGTGCACCTGGGTCTGGTGCTGGCCGAGCTGGTCAAGCAGAACCAGCTGGAAGCCAAGCCCGAGCAAGTGAAGGCCATCATCGAAGATCTGGCCGAGAACTACGAAGATCCGACGGACGTCGTGAAGTGGTACTACGAGAAGCGCGAGCGTCTCGCTGGCCCGGAATCGATGGCGTTGGAAGACAATGTGGTCGAGTTTGTGCTGGGTAAGGCCAAGCCGGTGGAAAAGGCCGTGTCCTTCGACGAGCTCATGGGCCAGCAACAAGGCTAATGCCGCTACACAGGAACTGAACATGCAACGATCGGAATTCGACCCGCAAAACCTCGGTTACATCCCCATGGTGATCGAGCAGAGCGGACGGGGCGAGCGCGCCTACGACATCTACTCGCGCCTGCTGAAGGAGCGGGTCGTCTTCCTGGTCGGCCCCGTCAATGACGTGACCGCCAATCTGGTCGTTGCCCAGCTCCTGTTCCTGGAAAGTGAAAATCCGGATAAGGACATTCACTTCTATATCAACTCGCCGGGCGGCTCGGTGACTGCCGGCATGGCAATCTACGACACCATGCAGTTCATCAAGCCGGATGTCTCGACGCTGTGCGTGGGCATGGCGGCGTCGATGGGTGCCTTTCTGCTGTCGGGGGGCGCCAAGGGCAAACGCTTTGCACTGCCGCACTCGCGCATCATGATCCACCAGCCGCTGATCGGCGGTCTGGCTGGCCAGGCGTCGGACATCGAGATCCATGCCCGCGAGCTGCTGAAGACCAAGCGCCAACTCAACGAGCTGCTGGCCAAGCACACCGGTCAGAGCCTGGAAGTGATCGAGCGCGATACTGATCGCGACAACTTCCTCGCAGCCGACGAAGCCAAGAGCTACGGCCTCGTCGACGAAGTGGTGACTTCGCGCATTCCCCAGGCCTGATTGGCCAGCGCTCCGTTCCGCGCCGCCAGCGACGCGCTGGCGGCTTTTGCATTTGTTAACGCCTCATCACGGGGCAGATGGCCATGACCGACAAATCCAACGAAAAACTGTTGTATTGCTCGTTTTGCGGCAAGAGCCAGCACGAAGTGAACAAGCTGATCGCTGGCCCGCAGGTATTCATCTGCAACGAGTGCATCGAGCTGTGCACCGATATCCTCAAGGACGAGGCCACCCAGCTCCCCACTGCCGAGGCTCAGACGCCCGGCGGCAAGAAGTTGCCCAAGCCGACCGAGATCCGCGAGGTGCTCGATCAGTACGTGATCGGCCAGGAGCGTGCCAAGAAGATCCTCGCCGTGGCGGTGTACAACCACTACAAGCGGCTGGCGACCAAGGGCCAGAAGATCGGTGGCGATGTTGAGCTCTCCAAGTCCAACATCCTGTTGATCGGGCCGACCGGCTCGGGCAAGACATTGCTCGCGCAGACGCTGGCAAAGATGATCGACGTGCCCTTCGTCATCGCCGATGCCACCACGCTGACCGAGGCCGGCTACGTTGGCGAGGATGTCGAGCACATCATCGCCAAGTTGTTGCAGCAGTGCGATTACGACGTCGAGAAGGCTCAGCGTGGCATCGTCTACATCGACGAGATCGACAAGATCGCCCGCAAGTCCGAGAACCCGTCGATCACCCGTGATGTGTCTGGTGAAGGCGTGCAGCAGGCACTGCTGAAGCTGATCGAAGGCACTATCGCATCGGTGCCGCCGCATGGCGGGCGCAAGCATCCCAACCACGAGATGCCGCAGGTCGATACCACCAATATCCTGTTCATCGTCGGTGGCGCATTCGAGGGGCTGGACAAGATCATCCGCAACCGTTCGGTGAAGGGGGGCATTGGCTTTGGCGCCGAAGTGCAGGCCAAGGACGACAAGAGCAGCGTTGGCAAGATGCTGCACCAGGTCGAGCCGGATGACCTGATCCGCTTCGGTTTGATTCCCGAATTCGTCGGTCGCGTGCCAGTGATTGCCACGCTCGACGAACTCGACGAGGCGGCACTGATCTCGATCCTGACCGAGCCGAAGAACTCGCTGGTCAAGCAATACCAGAAGTTGTTCGAGCTGGAGAATGTCGAGCTGGAAGTGACGGCCGATGCGTTGGCGGCGGCGGCCAAGAAGGCAATGGATCGCAAGACCGGCGCGCGTGGTCTGCGCTCCATCCTGGAATCGGCCCTGCTCGACACCATGTACGAGCTGCCGGCACTGGAAGGCGTAGCCCGCGTCGTGGTCGGCCCGGAAACCATCATCGACAACCAGCAGCCGCAACGCGTGCTGGCCGAGCCGGACCAGAGCGCCGCTGCCTGATCCGCCAGGCGTCTGAAACGTGCCGCCCGCCATCGTGCGGGCGGCATCGCTTTGTGGTGTGGCCGGAATGTCGACATCGTCGGCGTTGAATTTCCGCGGTGCAGACCACATCATTGCTGAGACGCTGCCCTGTGCCGCGTCCGCACCCCAACCCACCAGGTCCTCCCTATGTCCGAATCCCAAGTTCTGCCCAACGAGCCTGCTCGTTTCCCGATGTTGCCGCTGCGGGACGTAGTGGTGTTCCCGCACATGGTGATTCCCCTGTTTGTTGGTCGTCCCAAGTCCATCCGCGCGCTCGAGGCGGCGATGGAAGAGGGGCGGCATATCCTGCTCGTCGCGCAAAAGAATGCGCAGAAGGACGAGCCCAGCATGGCCGACATCTACCCGGTCGGGACGGTGGCCACCGTGCTGCAGCTACTCAAGTTGCCAGACGGCACTGTGAAGGTGCTGGTCGAAGGCGTGCAGCGCGCCACCGTGCATGCGCTGCTCGACGAAGAGGGTTATCTGCGCGCCGACGCACTGCCGCATGATCCGAACGAGGATGCCGGTGCTGAGGCCGAGGCAATGCGTCGCGCCCTGCTCAGCCAGTTCGACCAGTACGTGAAGCTGAACAAGAAGATCCCGCCGGAAATCCTCACTTCATTGTCCGGTATCGAGTCGGCCGGCCGGCTTGCCGATACCATCGCCGCGCATCTGCCGCTCAAGCTCGAGCAAAAGCAGGCCGTGCTGGAAATGGAAGACGTGCGCCGGCGCATGGAGCATCTGCTCAAGCAGCTGGAGACCGAGCTCGACATCCTGCAGGTGGAAAAGCGCATCCGTGGCCGTGTAAAGCGGCAGATGGAGAAGAGCCAGCGCGAGTACTACCTCAACGAACAGGTCAAGGCGATCCAGAAGGAGCTGGGCGAGATCGACGAGAACGCCGAGCTTGACGATCTGGAAAAGCGCCTCAAGGCTGCTGGCATGAGCAAGGAAGCGCGCGAGAAGGCCGAGGGCGAGCTCAAGAAGCTGCGCATGATGAGCCCGATGAGTGCCGAAGCCACCGTGGTGCGCAACTACATCGATACATTGATCGGCCTGCCGTGGAAGAAGAAGTCCAAGATCAGCAAGGATCTCACCGAGGCGGAAGCCGTGCTCGACGCCGATCACTACGGCCTCGACAAGATCAAGGAGCGTATCGTCGAGTATCTGGCGGTGCAGGGCCGGGTCGATAAGCTCAAAGCCCCCATCCTCTGCCTCGTCGGCCCTCCCGGGGTTGGCAAGACCAGTTTGGGTGAGTCGATCGCCCGTGCCACCAACCGCAAGTTCGTGCGGATGGCGCTTGGCGGCGTGCGTGACGAGGCAGAAATCCGCGGCCATCGTCGCACCTATATCGGCTCCATGCCGGGCAAGATCCTGCAGAGCATGACCAAGGTCGGCGTGAAGAACCCGCTGTTCCTGCTGGACGAGGTCGACAAGATGGGCGCCGATTTTCGCGGCGATCCAAGCTCGGCCCTGCTCGAGGTGCTCGATCCCGAACAGAATCATGCGTTCAGCGATCACTACCTGGAGGTCGACTACGATCTGTCGGACGTGATGTTCGTCGCCACGGCCAATTCGCTCAACATCCCGGCGCCGTTGCTGGACCGGATGGAGATCATCCGGCTGTCGGGCTACACCGAGGACGAGAAGGTCAACATCGCGCTCAAGTATCTCGTGCCCAAGCAGATGAAGAACAATGGCGTGGCCGAGGGTGAGCTTGTCATCAGCGAAGCTGCGGTACGGGACATCGTCCGCTACTACACCCGCGAAGCCGGCGTACGTAGCCTCGATCGCGAAGTGGCCAAGATCTGCCGCAAGGTGGTGAAGAACCTGATGCTGAAGCCGTCTGATAAGAAGCTCACCGTCACACCGAAGAATCTCGACAAGTATCTGGGTGTGCGTCGCTATGAGTATGGCGTGGCCGAGCAGCAGAACCAGGTTGGCCAGGTCACCGGCTTGGCCTGGACCGAAGTCGGCGGCGAGTTGCTGACTATCGAGGCGGTGAAGCTGCCGGGCAAGGGCAAGATGATCCAGACCGGCCAACTGGGCGAAGTGATGCAGGAATCGATTCAGGCGGCACTGTCAGTGGTGCGCTCGCGTGCCGAGCAGCTCGGTATCGATCCGGCGTTCTATGAGAAGAACGACATTCACATCCACTTGCCGGAAGGCGCCACACCCAAGGATGGCCCATCCGCGGGCATCGCCATTGCGACGGCGGTTACGTCCATCCTCACCGGCATCCCGGTGCGCTGCGATGTCGCCATGACTGGTGAAATCACGCTGCGCGGCGAAGTGCTGTCCATCGGTGGCCTCAAGGAGAAGCTGCTCGCGGCGCACCGCGGCGGCATCAAGCACGTGCTGATTCCAGACGGTAACGTCAAGGATCTTGCTGAAATTCCGGACAACGTGAAACGTGGGCTCACCATCCATTCGGTCAAATGGTTTGACCAGGTACTGGGGCACGCGCTGGAACGCCAGCCGGAACCCGTCGCCAAGGGGGAAGCTGGTGAGGCCGTTGCCGCGCAAACCCCGGTGGATGCTGGTGCCGAAACAGCAACACCACCGACCAAGCATTAGTTGACACGGTTTTTTGCCGCTTGCTATAAAGCTCTGGCAATCGGCCGACCGGACCTATCCAACCAGAACCAAAGGGGACGTAAGTGAACAAATCCGAACTCATCGACGCTATTGCCGAATCCGCTGGCCTGTCGAAGGCTGCCGCAGGCAAGGCGCTGGACGCCACCATCGAAGCCGTATCCGCCGCGCTGAAGAAGGGTGACGAAGTGACGCTGGTTGGCTTCGGCACTTTCTACGTTGCCGAACGCGAAGCCCGCAACGGCCGTAATCCACGCACTGGCGAAACCATCAAGATCGATGCCGCCAAGCAGCCGAAATTCAGGGCTGGCAAATCCCTGAAAGATGCAGTACAATGATTGTCTTTCGTCGCTGAGGTAACGAAGCGACGAGGACAAGAGGGTGGTTAGCTCAGTTGGTTAGAGCGCCTGCTTCACACGCAGGAGGTCGGTGGTTCGAATCCACTACTACCCACCACAGTGCTTCAGCAAGAATTCAGCGCAACGAAAACAAGTTGCAAACCACTGAAAAGCTGCTAGAATCGCTGTCTCTCAACGGAGCGGTAGTTCAGTTGGTTAGAATACCGGCCTGTCACGCCGGGGGTCGCGGGTTCGAGCCCCGTCCGCTCCGCCAGCTTTGTCAAAAACGCCAAGCAGCAATGCTTGGCGTTTTTGTTGTTGCGCCGCGCATCCGTGCCGACGGGCCAACACAGTCCGTGCGCCTTCTGGCATCATAGCTGCCGCCAAAATCGGATCGTGGAGCGGCTGTTTTCATGTTTGATATCGTTCAAAAAAATAAAACGCTGGTGCAGGTGGTGCTGGGCCTGGTTGCCTTGGGCCTGGTCGTGACTGCCGGTGTCACGGGTTACAGCGCGATGGGCGAAGACGGGGCCTATCTGGCCAAGGTCGGCAATCAGCGCATCACCGACTACGACATCGCCGAAGCGACTGGACGGCAGCCGATCTCGAACGAGATGAAGCCCATGGTGCTTGAGCAACTGGTACAGCAGAAGCTGGTGTTGGCCGCGGCCAACAATCTCAACCTCAATGCCAGCACCGCACAACTGCAGCAGGCCATTGCGCAGGTGCCCGCGTTCCAGGTCGATGGCAAGTTCGACGTGAAGCGTTATCAGGACATGCTGGCAGCACAGGGCATGTCGGTACCGCAATTCGAACAACGCGTCCGCGACAGCATCGTAGCGCGCTCGCTGCTCGGCGCTTATGCCGGTACCAACATCCTGTCGCAGACGGCGCTGACCCGCCTTGCCAAGCTGGTGGGCGAAACACGCGAAGTGCAGATCGCCACGCTGAAGGCCGAGGACTTCGTGGCCGGCACCGCCGTCAGCGCTGATGAGGTCAAGAAATACTACGACAGCCATCAGGCTGAATTCCGTGCGCCGGAGATGGTCAAGGTCGAGTACGTGGCGTTGTCGCGCCAAGCGATTGCAGATGCGCAGCAACTGAGCGACGCCGAAGTGCAGAAGTACTTCGACGACAACAAGAAGACCTTGGCCGGTGAGGAGCGCAAGGTTTCGCACATCCTGATCGAGGCAGCCAAAGACGCCAAGCCGGAGGTCAAGCAACAGGCAAAGGCGCAGGCCGAAAAGCTGGTGCAGGAACTGAAGGCCCAACCGGCCAAGTTCGCCGAGCTGGCCAAGCAGTATTCCAAGGATCCGGGTTCGGCTGACAACGGTGGCGATCTGGGCTGGGTGAACGCAGAGACCAATTTCGTCGAGCCGTTCAAGGTAGCCATGCTCAAGCTGCCGCAAGGCCAGATCAGTGAGCCGGTCGAGACCGATTACGGCTACCACATCATCCGGGTCGACGAGATCAAAGCCAAGTCGTTCGACGAACTCAAGCCGCAGATCACGGCACAGCTGAAGAGTGAGAAGGCGGACAAGCTGTACACGGATCAGGCCGCGCAGTTCGGCGAATTTGTCTATAACCACGCCGACAGCCTCAAGCCTGCTGCAGAGCAGTTCAAGCTGCAGATCCAGCAAAGCGGCTGGATCACCCGCCAGGGTGCGCAGGATCCGCAGCTGAACAACCCGAAGCTCGCCGAGGCCGCCTTCAGCGAAGACGTGCTCAAGGGCAAGCACAATTCGGAGCCGGTGGAAGTGGCGCCGGGCACGCTGGTTTCCGTGCGTGTGCTGGAGCACAAGCCTGCAGCCCAGACCCCGCTGGCTATCGTGACGCCGGACATCGAAGCCAAGCTCAAGCGCGAGAAGGCCGAGAAGGTTGCGGCGACTGAAGGGGCCAAGCAGTTGGCTGCGCTGCAGGCGGGCCAGACGCCAGCAGTGACCTGGGCCGAGCCCAAGACGCTGGGTCGCCTGGGTGAACCAGGCCTGGTGCCGGCAACGTTGCAATCGTTGTTCCATGCCGATGCCGCCAAGCTGCCGGCCTATGTCGGTGCGGCCCAACCCGGCGTGGGTTATGTGATCTACAAGGTGGTGGCGGCCAAGCCGGCACCAGCAATGGAAGGCGAGGCGGCCAAGCGCATGAGCCAGCAACTGGGACAGATGTATGGCCAGGTCGAAGTATCGAAGTACATCGAAGACTTGAAGAAGAGCATCAAGGTTGAGTACCGCAGCAAGCCGGCTACCGAGTAAGCTGCAATTTTTGTGACCAAAAAAGCGACAGCCAAGCTGTCGCTTTTTTTCATGGTGACGAACGGGATTGAATTTCCCCGGCACCCGGCCGATATTCGAGTTGTAAGTATTTAGCCCCGCAAGGGGCGCTCAGGGAGGGCTCACCATGCTGTACGTCTATGACATGTCCTCCGGCCCGATCGCAAAGCGGGCCCCTGCCGGAACAACCGCGCAACCGCAGCAAGCGACGATGCAACAGGCGGTTGTGCCGCGCCTGCTGACTGTTGCCGAAGCGCAATGGCAACAGCAGCAAACCCAGTCTCGGATGCCGCCGGTCTTACCATGAGTTAGTCACCGCCCGCCACCCAGCGTGGCGCTCGCCCTTGCACATGGGCGGCTACGCCTTCCCGGGCTTCAGGGCGGGTGCGCAGGTGGGCGATGCGGTGGGCAATGTCCGACAGCAGCGTGTCGTCGATCGGCCGATGCTCGATGACGGCCAGCAGTCGCTTTGCTGCGGCCATTGCCTGCGGCCCGTTGCGGGCCAGCTGGCTAAGCCAGCGATCGCGTTGCCGTGCCAGCCCAACTTCGTCCTCGACCACCTCATGCACCAGACCTAGCCGCTTGGCGATGGCGCATGGCAGTGTTTCCGCGGTCAGCACGTAGCGTCGCATCGCCGATCGGCCCAGTCTCGCCTGCAGGTAGGGTGCGGTGACGGCCGGGACGAGTCCGAAGCGGACTTCGGCGAGTTGAAAGTCGCTGTCCTGCCGGGCCACCACCAGATCGCAGCAGGCCACGATGCCCACGCCGATGCCAAGGACGCTGCCTTGCACACAGGCGATGGTCGGCATCGTCATGCGGTCGAGCAATTGCAGCAGGCGCGATAGCGCCAGCGCATCCTCGAAGTTGCGATGCTGGTCGGCCTCGGAAGCACGCAGCAGCCATTCGTAATCAAGGCCGGCACAGAAGTGGGCGCCGTCGGCCTGCAGCACCAAGGCACGCAGCCGGCCATTTTGTGCGAGCGCTGCCAGCATGGAGGTCAGCTCGGCGATCATCACATCGTTGAAGGCGTTGCTACGCTCGGCGCGTGCCAACGTGACGATGGCGACATCGTGCTGGATGTCACAGCGCAAGGTATCGCTCATGGTGTGCTGCCTTCTGCCCCGACTCCTACGATGTAGCCGAGCCAATGCGCACTGCCAAGCCCGCGTGTCTGTGCTGTGCTAAAGTGCGGCCTGCCCGTCGTTCAGTTTTCTCTGATCTTCCACATGCACTCCATACTCCGCTCCTGCTCCTGGGGGCTGTTGCTGCTGGTCAGCCTGTCCAGCCATGCCGAACCGGTCACCCTGGCCGGCCCGCGTGGCGCCACCTTGCGTGCCGAGTACTTCGCACCGCCGGATGGCGATGTGGCGGCACCAGCGGTGGTATTGCTGCATGGCTGCGAAGGCATGGTGCGGCGTGGCCAGCTTGGCCCACGCTATGCACATATGGCGGGGCTGTTCCAGGAGCTGGGCTATGCAGTGCTGATCCCGGACAGCTTTGGCAGCCGTGGCGTGCGCGAGCAGTGCACAGTCAGGCCGACACGGGAAAAGGTCACGGTGGCACGCCGTGCCGACGATGCGCAGTGGGCTGTGGCCTGGTTGCGCACGCGGGGCGAAGTCGATGCAGAGCGGATCGGCGTGGTCGGCTGGGCGCACGGCGGCGCTGCAGCCTTGGTGCTGGCCGGCCGGCAGACCGACGGGCTGGTGGTCGCCGCAGCCTTCTACCCCGGTTGCAGCGCCGCGCTCAAGGACAAGCGCTATCGCACCAAGGTCCCGACGCTGATGCTGAGTGGTGAATCGGACGATTGGAGCTTGATTGAGCCGTGCCGCGAGCTCGTCGAGCGCGAAGGCGAGGGCATGCTGCACTTGGTGGCCTATCCATTGACCTACCATGAGTTTGACGTGCCCGGTGGCGAGCTCAGGGTGCGCCGCGATGTACCGGCTGGCCGCTATCCCGGCCAGGGTGTCACGCTTGGTCCGAATCCGGAAGCTGCTGCCGACGCCTATCGTCGGCTGTTCAAGTGGTTCTCCCGCTGGCAAGGCCGCGACTGAGCCTGCTTTGCCCAGATTGTGTATCAGCCAGCGGGCACGTTAGGCTGTAAGCCATGATTTACAATACCGTTTTTGCCCTGCAACAAGGAGTTTTGCCGTGAGCCAGCTATCTGCATTCAATGCCCAACTGACCGAGGTGGCCGGTGTGTCCGTGGTCAACAGCAGCGAGCTCTACGGCGGTGATGGCGCCGGGCTGCCGCTGGTCGTGGTCGACAACGCCCTCGGCCGGGCCGTACTCGCGCTGCAGGGCGCGCACCTGATTTCCTTCGTGCCCAAGGGCGGCGTGGACCTGCTGTGGCTGTCGCCCAAGGCCGCGTTCAACCCCGGCAAGGCGGTGCGCGGCGGCATCCCGCTGTGTCTGCCGTGGTTCGGTGGCCATCCGGATGGCAAGCCGGCCCATGGCTTTGCCCGCAGCAACGACTGGCAACTGGTCAGCGCTGAGGCTCTGGCCGACGGTAGCACCCGGCTGACGCTGACGCTGGCGCCCACCGATGCCATTCGCGCGTTGTGGGAACACGATTTCGCCTACACGCTGACCGTGGCTGTGGGCAGCGCGTTGACGCTGGCGCTCGATTGCCAGCACAAGGGTAATGCCCCGATCAAGTTTGCCAGTGCCTTCCACACCTATTTTGCCGTGCCCAATGTGGCTACCGCCCGCATCGGCGGCCTGGATGGCAAGACCTACATCAACACCGTCGACGGCGCCAATACCCGCCATCAGCAGGATGGCGAATTGGTGCTGGAAGGCCCGACCGACCGCGTCTATCTCGATGTGCCGGCGGTGCAGACCATCGCCAACGAGCAGAACACCATCCGCATCGACAGCGACACCAAGAGCGCCGTGGTCTGGAATCCGTGGGATCACGCCGCCAAGATGGCTGACGTCGGCGAGGGCAACCATGCCGGCTTTGTCTGCGTCGAGCGTGGCGACGTGTTCGACAATGCGATCGAGCTCGCGCCGGGCGAAAGCTATCGCGTGTCGATGACGCTGTCGGCCTGATTCGGCCACGCCCTGCAACGCCCGCTCCGGCGGGCGTTTTCATTGAGGCCGCGTTAAACTGACGGCCTCATCCTTTTGCGAGCCGCGATGAAATACCGCGATCTGCGCGACTTCTGCGCACAACTGCAAACGCTGGGGGAGCTGAAGCACGTCAGCGTGCCGGTCTCCCCCCAACTGGAAATGACCGAGATCTGCGACCGTACGCTGCGGGCGCAAGGCCCGGCGATCTGGTTCAACAACGTTCCCGGTTACACGATGCCGGTGCTGGGCAACCTCTTTGGCACGCCGCGCCGGGTGGCACTGGGCATGGGCGCGCAAGAGGTGAGCGCGTTGCGCGAGATCGGCAAGACGCTGGCCTATCTCAAGGAGCCTGAACCGCCCCGCGGCTTCAAGGATGCCTGGGACAAGCTGCCGATGTTGAAGCAGGTGCTCTCCATGGCGCCCAAGGAAGTGAAGAAGGGCCTGGTGCAGCAGAACGTGATCGAAGGCCCGGATGTGGATCTGGCGACCATCCCGGTCCAGCACTGCTGGCCAGGCGATGTGGCGCCACTGATCACCTGGGGCTTGGTGGTCACGCGTGGCCCGAACAAGAAGCGGCAGAACCTGGGTATTTACCGCCAGCAGGTGATCGCCAAGAATCAGGTGATCATGCGCTGGCTGGCGCACCGCGGCGGCGCGCTCGATTTTCGCGAGCATGCCAAGCAAAACCCTGGCATGCCGTTCCCGATTGCCGTGGTGCTCGGTTGCGATCCGGCCACCATCCTCGGCGCGGTCACGCCGGTGCCCGATACGCTCTCCGAATACCAGTTCGCCGGGCTGTTGCGCGGCGGCAAGATCGAGCTGACCCGCTGTATCGGCAGCGATCTGCAGGTGCCGGCAACGGCTGAGCTCGTGCTGGAGGGCGTGATCCCATCGTGCGAGCCAGGCTTCAGCGGTGTCTCTGAGCACGGGGTACCCCTCAAGGATGTCGGGGGCTATCTGCATGCGCTGGAAGGGCCGTATGGCGACCATACCGGGTACTACAACGAGCAAGACTGGTTCCCTGTGTTCGAGATCCAGCGCATCACACACCGCGACGATCCGGTCTACCACAGCACCTATACCGGCAAGCCGCCGGATGAGCCGGCCATGCTCGGCGTGGCGCTGAACGAAGTATTCGTTCCCATCCTGCAAAAGCAATTTCCCGAGATCGTCGATTTCTACCTGCCGGCCGAAGGCTGCAGCTA
Organism: Chitinolyticbacter meiyuanensis; assembly: GCF_008033135.1. Lineage (NCBI taxonomy): Bacteria > Pseudomonadati > Pseudomonadota > Betaproteobacteria > Neisseriales > Chitinibacteraceae > Chitinolyticbacter > Chitinolyticbacter meiyuanensis. The sequence continues at coordinate 3,112,979 of NZ_CP041335.1, read as the reverse complement.
TCGCATGGCCATCATCTCGATCAGGAAGCAATATCCCGGCCACGCCAAGCGGGTGCTGTTCGGCGTCTGGTCCTTCCTGCGCCAGTTCATGTACACCAAGTACATCGTGGTGGTCGACGAGGATGTCGACACACGCAGCTGGCAAGAGGTGATCTGGGCGATTACCACGCGGATGGACCCGGTGCGCGATACGGTGCTGGTGGAGAACACGCCGATCGACTACCTCGATTTCGCCAGCCCCATCTCGGGCCTGGGCGGCAAGATGGGGCTTGATGCCACCAACAAGTGGCCCGGCGAAACGGACCGCGAGTGGGGTAGGGTGATCACCCGCGATGCCGCCGTGACGGCGCGCGTCGATGCGATCTGGCAGGAGTTGGGGCTGTAGCGCCATGTGGTGGATTGCCGAACTCGCCGAGCGCCGCATCGCCGAAGCCCAGCGCGACGGTGCCTTCGACAACCTGCCGGGTTTGGGCGCGCCGTTGCCTGACGATGGAATCGATGCGCTGGTGCCCGAGCACCAACGCCTCGCCTATCGGGTGCTGAAGAACAGCGGCTACCTGCCGCCGGAGCTGGAAAACCACCGCGATGCCGTCGAGTTGGCGCTGCTGCTGGCCACGGCGGAGGCCGCTGTCAGGCCAATGTTGCTGGAACGGCTGGCGCGGCTCAACCGCTTGCTCGAACACGGCGGCCATCACGCCCTGACCGTACCCGCTGACTATGCCGACAAGCTGGGCGAGTGCATCGCTGCCCGGCGCCAGCAATAGCGTCTATGCTGTAAGCCTACCTTCGAGGCCCACTCATGCTCACACCGTCCTCCCGCGAATTCCAATTCACCGAGCAGGATTTCGAGAAGATCCGCAAGAAGATCTACGACTACGCCGGCATTGCGCTGTCGCCGACCAAGCATGACATGGTGTACGGGCGCCTCGCCAAGCGGCTGCGGGCGCTGAACTTGCGGACCTTCAACGAATACCTGCAGGTACTGGAGCGCGGTGATCAGCGCGAGTTCGAGCTCTTCACCAATTCACTCACCACCAACCTCACCTCGTTCTTTCGCGAATCGCATCACTTCCCCATCCTGTTGGACCTGCTGAAGGCCAATCGCGGCGCTGGCACGCTCAACTTGTGGTGCTCGGCATCGAGCACCGGTGAGGAGCCATACAGCATGGCGATCACCGCTTGCGAGGCCTTCGATACGCTGCGACCGCCAGTGCGCATCATCGCCACCGACCTCGATACCAATGTGCTCGACGTGGCCAAGCAAGGCATCTACAGCGGCGACGAGGTGCAGAAACTCGACCCGATCCGGGTACGGCGCTTCTTCGACAAGCAGCCGGACGGCCGCTACCAAATGAAGCAGGAGCTGCGTGACATGATCGCCTTTCGCCGGCTGAACCTGGTGGAAGCGAGCTGGAGCCTGCGCGGCCCGCTCGATGGCATTTTCTGCCGCAACGTGATGATCTACTTCGACAAGCCGACCCAGCTGAAAATCCTGCAGCGCTTCGCCCCGCTGCTGAAGCCGGAGGGGCTGCTGTTCGTGGGGCACTCGGAGAATCTCTACCACGCGGCCGAGCACTTCAAGCTGCGCGGAAAGACGGTGTACGAGCTGGCGAAGCGCTAGCCCACCACCGCCAGGAACAGCTTGATCACCAGCGCATTGACGATATCGATGAAGAAGGCGCCGACGATGGGCACCAGCATGAAGGCTAGATGCGAAGGGCCGAAGTGCTCGGTGATGGCCTGCATGTTGGCGATTGCCGTTGGCGTGGCGCCAAGGCCGAAGCCGCAGTGGCCGGCGGCGAGCACGGCAGCGTCGTAATTGCTGCCCATCGCACGGAAAGTGATCCAGATCGCGTAGCTGGCCATTGCCGCAGTCTGGGCGGTGAGCAGCACCAGCATCGGCAGCGCCAGTTCGGCCAGTTCCCACAGGCGCAGCGACATCAGTGCCATGGCGAGGAATAGCGACAGCGCGACATTGCCGAGCACCGAGACCGCCCGGTCGAACACCGCATACCAGCCCAATGCCTGCAGCCCGTTGCGCAGCAGCACGCCGACGAACAGCACGCAGACGAAGGCAGGCAGCTCCAGCGGCGAGCCATGCAGCAGCCGGGCCAGGGCGCTACCCGCCGACAGGCTGACGGCGATCAGCGCCAGCGTTTCGATCATGGCGGGCGCGGTGATCAACCGCACCGCGTCGGGTTGCTCGAACCCGGTCGGCGCCTCCTCGGCAGTAAGCGCGGCTTCGGCGCCGCGGCTGCGTTTGACGAGGTAGCGGGCTACCGGCCCGCCGATCAGGCCGCCTAGGACCAGGCCGAAGGTGGCGCAGGCCAGCGCCAGCTCGGTGGCGCTGGCGATGCCATAACGTTCGCTGAATACGGTGCCCCAGGCGGCGCCGGTGCCATGCCCGCCGGACAGCGTGATCGAGCCCGCGAGCAGCCCGATCAGTGGATCCAGCCCCAACGCGGTGGCCAGCGCGACACCGAGTGCGTTCTGCATCAGCAAGAGGCCGACCACCACCGCGAGAAACACGCCAAGTGCCCGGCCGCCCTGCGCCAGCAGTGCCAGATTGGCCGAGAGCCCGATGGTGGCGAAGAAGGCCAGCATCAGCGTGTTCTGCATGCCGGTATCGAACTCGACGGCCACGCCGCTCCACTGCCGCAGTGCCAGCAAGGCCAGCGCGACGATCAACCCGCCTGCCACTGGCTCTGGAATGCTGTAGGCGCGCAGCGGTGGCGTGGCGGCGACCAGCCGCCGTCCCAGCAGCAGCACCAGCGAGGCGGCGACAAAGGTGGCGTAGGCGTCGAGTTTCAGCGTGGCCCCCTTACAGGTAGAGCATATCGCGGCCGACCTGCGTGGCCTTGTCCTCGCCGACCAGCTGGCGAGCGAGTTCGAGCGCGAACAGGCCGGCCGTGGCGGGGCCGCGGCTGGTGGTGATTGCGCCATCCTTGACCACATTGTAGGCGGTGACGATGGCACCGCCTTCGGTCAGCTGCGGCTCGCAACCGGGGAAACAGGTCGCGTGCACTTCGTTCAGGATGCCGGCCTTCGCGAGCACCATGGGCGCGGCGCAGATCGCGGCCACCGGTTTGTCGGAGAAACGGAACTGGCCCAGTGCATCGATCAGCGGCTGGCTCTTGAGCATGTACTGGGTGCCGGGGCCGCCGCCGGGCAGGATGGCGGCGTCGACGACCTTGTCCACCGTCTTGGAGAACGGCAGGTCGGCCTGGACCACGATGTCGTGCGCGCCCTTGACTGCGAGCTCCTCGGTCAGCGAGACCAGTTGCACGGTGACACCGGCGCGGCGCAGCACGTCGGCGATGGTGACGGCTTCGACTTCCTCGAAGCCGGGGGCGAGATAGACGTAAACCTGGGGCATGTACGGATTCCTTTCGAAGGGCGGCGCGTGGGCGCACGTTATGGTATTCAGCTTTCATCCACGGTGACGGGCTGATGGTGATCGCCTTCACCGGGTGCGAGCTGCAGGAAGATCAGTGCGGCGAGCATGGAGAGCACGCCGACACAAATATAGGTGGCCTGGAATGCGCCGAGAACCTTGTCCGGGTTCGGTGCGATGCCGTGGTCGCTGAATCCGGCGAGCAACGCCGCCGCGGCGGCGACGCCCAGACTCATCGACAGCTGCATGATCACCGAGAGCAGGCTGTTGCCGCTGCTGGCGGTATCGGGCCCAAGATCGCCCAGCGTCAGGGTGTTCATCGCGGTGAATTGCAACGAATTGATCACGCCGAACACCGACAGCTGTGCAATCAGCAGCCACGCCGGGGTCTGGTGGCCGATCAGCTCGAAGCTGGAGATCATCACGCCCAGCAGCAGCGTGTTGCCGACCAGTACCCGACGATAGCCGACGTGCCGTACCAGCGGCTCGACCATGGCCTTGGACAGCATGGCACCGAGCACGGTGGGCACCATGAATAGCCCCGCCTTGGTTGGCGCGAATCCCAGGCCCACCTGCAGGAACAGTGGCGTCATGAATGGCATGGCGCCGCTGCCCAATCGGGCGAACAGATTGCCGAGCGCGCCCACCGCATAGGTGCGGATCTTGAAGAGCTGCATGGCAAATAGCGGAGTCGGCACGCGCACCGCATGCAGCCAGTAGCCGGCCATGGCGGCGAGCCCGGCGAACAACAGCACCATCGAGGTGGCGAGCGGCAGCGCGTGTTCACCCAAGCCTTGCAGCGACAGCGACACCAGCACCATGCCGGCACCGAACAGCACGAAGCCGCGCCAGTCGAAGCGCTGGCGCTCCTGTTCCTGCAGCGCGGGCATGTAGCGGGCGGTGGCGAAGCAACCGACGATGCCGACCGGCAGGTTGATCAGGAACACCCAGTGCCAACTGGCTACCTCGACCAGCCAGCCGCCCAGAGTTGGGCCGACCAGTGGGCCAACAAGGCCGGGGATGGTGACGAAGGACAGCGCGCGCAGCAGCTGCTCCTTGGGAAAGGCCTTGAGGATGGCGAGCCGCCCCACCGGCAGCAACAGCGCGCCGCCCATGCCCTGTACCACGCGTGCCGCCACCAGTTGGCCCAGCGATTGCGAGGCCGCGCACAGCAGCGAGCCGACGCTGAACAGCACGATGGCGCCCATGAACACCCGGCGTGTGCCGAGGCGGTCGGCCAGCCAGCCCGAGGCCGGGATCAGCAGCGCCACGGTAAGCATGTAGGCGATGATGACCGACTGCATGCGCAGGGGGCTCTCGTTGAGCCCACGGGCCATGGCTGGCAGTGCGGTGTTGAGGATGGTGGAGTCGAGGGTCTGCATGAAGAAGCCGATGGCAACAAGCCAGGGCAGCATGCGGCGGGTACGGTCGTCGAGCTCGATCATGGGCAGGCACAGGTTCGGGCAGGTGGCTTGATTGTAGTGCGGCCTATCCTCGGCAACATCCTTTACAATTGCGCCATCCCAGGGTGCCGATCGCGCCCTGTTCGCATTTTGGAGTTGCCCTATGTCCGCTTTGAACCTCGCCCTCTTGGGCGGCGACACCGCGCTCGCGCAAGCGCTGCTTGATGTGATCGCCGACAGCCCCCTGCGCCTGCCCGCCTTCTACCCGCTCACGCTGTCCGAGGAGCCCGGCCTGATCGAGTTCCGTGGCGATGACTATCCCGAGCTGGAGGTCGACGGCTACGACTGGACATTGGCGCCGGTGCTGGTCAATTGCGTGCCTGGCGCGGGCGAGGTGCTGAAGTCGGCCGCCGAGGCTGGCGTGCTGGTGATCGATCTGACCGGCGCGGTGCCGCCGGGCGGCAAACTGGCGCGTGGCCAGGTGCTGTCCCTGCCGGATCCCTTCGCCCAGCAATTGGCCAGCGTGATCGCGCCATTGGCCGAACTGGGCACGGTAGTCAGCGTTGCCGCCACCGGCATGCTGGCGGTCTCGACCGAAGGCCAGGCCGGCGTCGACGAGCTCTCGGGCCAGACCCGCGCGCTGTTCGCCCAGAGCGAGCATCCCAGCGCGCTCTACGCCAAGCGCATCGCCTACAACCTGCTGGGCGGCCACGGCACGCCGGACGACGCCGGGATCACACCGGAAGAGCATGCTGCGCGGGCGCTGCTGAAGAAGCAGCTGCCGGGCGATTGCGCGATTGATGTCACCTGCCTGCGCACGCCGCATTTCTTTGGCCATGGTGCCAGCGTATCGCTGCGCTTCGCCGCGCCCATCGAGGCCGATGCGGTTGTTGCCGCGCTCAAGGCTGCCGAGCGGGTGTTCCTGCTGCAGGTGGCGGGTGAAGCCGGCATGGCGGCCAGCCAGGACGCCGTCGGTGGCGACAAGGTCTGGGTGAGCCGGCTGCGTTTCGCCGAAGATGGCCGAGGTGCAACGCTGTGGAGCGTGGCGGACAACACCCGCCTGCCAGCGCTCGCCGTGCTGCAGTTGCTGACGCTGATCGCCGCCAAGCAAGGACACTGAGCATGCTGCCCGCCATTTCCCAACGCATCGCGACCGAGATCGGCGCGAGCGCGGCGCAGGTGACCGCCGCCGTCACGCTGCTCGACGAAGGCGCCACCGTGCCTTTCATCGCCCGCTACCGCAAGGAAGTGACCGGCGGTCTCGACGATACCCAGCTGCGTAACCTGGAAGAGCGGCTGCGTTACCTGCGTGAGCTGGAAGAGCGCCGCGCTTCGGTGATCGCCAGCGTTGACGAGCAAGGCAAGCTCACGCCCGAACTGCGTGCCGAATTCCTTTCCGCTGACAACAAGCAGCGGCTGGAAGATCTTTACCTGCCGTACAAGCAAAAGCGCCGCACCCGCGCCCAGATCGCCCGCGAAGCCGGCTTGCAGCCGCTGGCCGACGCGCTGCTCGCTGATCCGCGCCTGGTGCCTGAGGAGGCCGCCGCTGCTTATCTGAATGAGCAGGTGGCCGACACCAAGGCCGCACTCGACGGCGCCCGCGCCATCCTGATGGAGCAGTTCGGCGAGGATGCCGAATTGATCGGTAGCCTGCGCGATCATCTGGGCAAGCAAGGGGTGGTCAAGACCACCGTGGTCGAGGGCAAGGCCGAGGAGGGCGCCAAGTTCTCCGACTACTTCGATTACGACGAGCCGCTCTCCGAGATGCCGTCGCATCGTGCGCTGGCAGTATTGCGCGGTCGCAACGAAGGCGTGCTCAATCTGGCGCTGCTGCTGCCGGACGAGCTGGACCCCGCCACCAAACCCACTGGCCCCAATGTATGCGAGCTGAAGATAGCCAAGCGCTTCGGTATCGAGAACCAAGGCCGGCCGGCCGACAAGTGGCTGGCCGATACCGTGCGCCTGGCGTGGCGCGCCAAGATCTTCCTCAGCCTGGAAACCGAGCTCGTCACCGGCGTGCGCGAGCGCGCCGAACTCGACGCAATCAAGGTGTTCGCGTCCAACCTCAAGGACCTGCTGCTGGCCGCGCCGGCCGGTCCACGTGCCACCATGGGTCTCGACCCTGGCCTGCGTACCGGCGTGAAGGTGGCGGTGGTCGATGCCACCGGCAAGCTGGTGGATACCGCCACCATTTACCCGCATGAGCCGCGCAATGATTGGGATCGTTCCATCGCCGTGCTGGCGGCGCTTGCTGCCCGGCACCAGGTCGAACTGATCGCCATCGGCAACGGCACCGCCAGCCGTGAGACCGACAAGCTCGCCGCCGAGCTGATGAAGAAATATGCCGAGCTCAAGCTGACCAAGCTGGTGGTGTCCGAGGCCGGTGCATCGGTGTATTCAGCGTCCGAGCTCGCCGCGCGCGAATTCCCCGAGCTCGATGTCAGCCTGCGTGGCGCCGTGTCGATTGCACGCCGGCTGCAGGATCCGCTGGCCGAGCTGGTGAAGATCGAGCCCAAGGCCATTGGCGTGGGCCAGTACCAGCACGACGTGAACCAGGGCGAGCTGGCGCGCTCGCTCGACGCGGTGGTCGAGGATTGTGTGAACGCCGTCGGCGTTGATCTCAACACGGCATCGGCCGCGCTGCTGGCGCGTGTTTCCGGCCTGACCGCGACACTGGCCAACAACATCGTGCAATACCGCGATGCCAATGGTGCCTTCGCCGATCGCAAGGCGCTGCTCAAGGTACCGCGCCTGGGCGACAAGACCTTCGAGCTGGCTGCAGGCTTTCTGCGGGTAATGAACGGCAGCAACCCGCTCGATGCCTCCAGCGTGCACCCGGAGGCCTATCCGGTGGTCGAGAAGATCATTGCCAAGGTACAGCGGGACGTGAAGGCGCTGATTGGCGATGCCGGCTTCCTGAAGCAGCTGAAGCCCGCCGATTTCACCGATGAGCGCTTTGGCGTGCCGACGGTGAAGGACATCCTCGCCGAGCTGGAAAAGCCCGGCCGCGACCCGCGTCCCGAGTTCAAGACCGCGAGCTTTGCCGAGGGTGTCGAGGATTTGAAGGACCTGCGCCCGGACATGGTGCTCGAAGGCGTGGTCACCAACGTGACCAACTTTGGCGCCTTCGTCGATATCGGGGTGCACCAGGACGGCCTGGTCCATATCTCGGCGCTGTCCAACCGCTTCGTGAAGGACCCGCGCGAGGTGGTGAAGGCGGGCGACGTGGTCAAGGTCAAGGTGTTGGAAGTGGACATCAAGCGCCGCCGCGTGGCGCTGACCATGCGCCTGACCGACAGCGCACGTGAGCATGCCGGCAGCGGCGATACGGCCCGTGTGCCAGCCAACCGCAACCAGCAAAAAGCCGTGGCGCGCCAGCCGGAGCAGCAGGGCGCCATGGCGGCCGCGCTGGCCAGCCTCAAGCTCAAGCGCTGAGTGGGTGGGAGCGGGCTTGTCCCGCTCCACCATCGGCTAGTAGTCGTAGTCGATGCGCTTGAGCTCGCCATCCTCGAAACGAAGCCGTGCAGCAAACTGGTTGCTGCCGCGATCATAGCTCCAGCGCTGGACCTCGATGCTACCCACCTGATCAGTCTCGCCTCGGCGATTGGTGGCGAAGACCGGCTCGATGCTGGTGCTGCGCGTCTGTGGCGCGCCGCAGCGCTCGAGCACGCGGCTGGTGCTGTCACCAACCTGCACCAGCAGGTTGCCGCAGCGCAGGTTGTCGTCGGCCAAGGCGGGCATTGCGCACACGGCAATTAGCAGCGCGAATTGCTTGATGTTCATGAAGGGCTCCTGAAAGACACGCCATCATCAACGATGCAGCGCCATTCCGGTTGGCACCGATTGTCGATTTTTGCGCCTTCGTTCAAGCTTGCTTCGCATTGGCCGATGTTGAACACAAGGCCACACACGGAGACCGCATGCTCGATCGCACCCTTTGCCTGACCGCCGCGTTGCTGCTTGCCGCATGCTCGTCCGCGCCGACGCGGACTGCCAAGCCTTCCCGGCCCAGCCAGCCGACGCCATCGATCAGCCAGATCGCCGTGGATTCGGCACAGCGCCAGGAGGTGTTGCTGTATGCGCTGGGGCTATTGGATGTCGGCTATCAGTTTGGTGGCAAGAACCCGGAAGCCGGGCTCGATTGCAGTGGCATGGTGCGCTTCATCTACCAGAATGCCGTCGGGCTCAGCCTGCCGCACAATGCCGCGCAGATCGCACAGCTGGCGCGACCGGTGGCGCGTGGCGATCTGGCAGCGGGTGACCTGGTGTTCTTCAACACGCTGGGTCGGCCGTTCTCGCACGTCGGGGTTTATATCGGCGATGGGCGTTTTGTCCACGCGCCATCGAGCGGCGGCAAGGTCAAGGTGGAAACGCTGGAAAAACGCTACTTTGCCGATCGATTCGAAGGGGGCCGCACGCTGTTCGCGGCCAAGTAGGCGATTCGTTTGAACAGGCCCTAGGCCTTGTCGAAGGCGGAGCCACCGCCAAGCGGCCGGATACGGCCATCCTCGCCATAGAGCTGCGGCGTTTCACGGGTTTGCGACAGTTCGGCAATCAGGCGGTCGTTGAGATTACGGCGAGTTTCGATCAGCCGGCCGTTACTGGCATTGCGCACCCGGGCCGCCTGACTCAGCCTGCGGATGCGTTGCCATTGCGCCGCGATATCGGCATCGAAACCGGCCAGCGCTTCATCCAGCAGGTGCGCAGGGGTGAGAGGCATGCCGGCGTAGTCGGCAAAGGCGCGAAACGCTTGGAAGCGGGCTTCGAGCTGGCTGCTGGCGGTGAGTTTGTCCTGGGCGATCTGCGCCAGGGTATCGATGCGGGCGTGGGTGAGAACCTGCTCTTCCTGCTCGAGCAAGGCATTGAAGCGATCGAGTGCCTGTTCGAGGTCTTCCAGCAAGGCCGCCAGCTGCGGGCGGCCCGGCACTGCGGCATCAATCACGCAGCAGTTCCTCGACGCTGGCGATCAGCTTGTCGGCGATGGCTTGCGGGCGCACCTGGAAGCGGCCTTCGGCGATGGCTTGGCGGATCGATTCGACCCGGGCTGCATCGAAGGTGCTGACACCTTCCTCGCCCTGGCCCATCTGCGCGGCCAGCGGATTCAGCGTCACGTTGTCGCTGGGCACACTGGCGGCTGGCGTGCCGGCCGGGGTAACGGTGCGTTCGCCGCTGCGCGGGGCGGGAGCCAGGGTGTTCTTGCCGGTGGACGGATCGATCTTCATGGGGACTACCTCTGGACGACGGCTGCAGTCCGACGTCTTTGAATAACGGGATTATGCCTAGTATCGGCTGACCCGGCGAAAACTTTAACGAATCAGCGTTTTATCAGTTCAGGCTAATGCAGTTGCCCCTGTCGCGCTTTGGCACGGCCGGTCCTTTCGCTATCCTGTGGGTATTCTAATGCACGGCCTCGTGGCCGGCGAGCCAAGGAGAAAGCATGCAAACCGTTCCGACCCGCTTTGGCGAACTCCAGATCGACCCCGATACCGTTCTGACTTTTCCACGCGGCCTGCCCGGCTTCGAAGGCTGCCAGCGCTACAAGCTGCTGCACGAGGACAAGCCCGATCCCAAGGTGCTGTGGCTGCAATCGCTCGATGAACCCGATCTGGTGCTGAGCGTGGTATCGAGCGAATTGCTCGGGCTCAACTACCAGATCCAGCTGTCCGACGACGAATGCGCGCAGATCGATCTGCAACCGGGCGACGAGGTGACGTTGCTGCTGATCCTGGCGCGCCCCGAGGCCGATGGCGACATCCGTGCCAATACCGTCTCACCGCTGGTGCTGAATGCCCGCTCACGGCTGGGGCTGCAGAAGGTCGGCCTGCAGGCCGACATCGTGTTCCGCAACCCGGCCTGAAGCCATGCTGCCGCTCACGGTGCCCGGCTTGGGCACCCTCGGGCCTTGCTGTATGATTCGCAGATTTTTCGCCGCAGGCTCGCGGCCGGACAGCGCCGTCGGGCGGGGAAACAAGGCATGAAGACCACTTTTCTGGATTTCGAGCAGCCCATTGCGGAGCTCGAGGACAAGATCGAAGAACTGCGCTTCGTCCAGGACGATTCGGCCGTCGATATCTCGGTCGAGATCGGTCACCTGGAAAAGAAAAGCCAGGAGCTGACCAAGAGCATCTACGGCAAGCTCACCGCCGCGCAGATCTCGCAGGTGGCACGCCATCCGCAACGGCCGTATACGCTCGACTACATCAAGGCGCTGTGCACCGATTTCGAAGAGCTGCACGGTGATCGTGCCTATGCCGATGATCCGGCCATCGTCGGTGGCCTGGCCCGTTTCAACGGGCAGAGCGTGGTGGTGATCGGCCACCAGAAGGGGCGGGATACCAAGGATCGCCAGTATCGCAATTTCGGCATGCCGCGCCCCGAGGGGTATCGCAAGGCGCTGCGCCTGATGAAGCTGGCCGAGAAATTCAACCTGCCGGTGCTCACTTTCATCGATACGCCGGGTGCCTATCCCGGCATCGGTGCCGAGGAGCGCGGCCAATCCGAGGCGATCGGCCGCAACCTCTTTGAAATGGCCAAGCTGCGTGTGCCCATTGTCGCCACCGTGATCGGCGAAGGTGGCTCGGGCGGGGCGCTCGCCATTGCCGTGGCCGATACCGTGATGATGCTGCAGTACTCGACCTATTCGGTGATCTCGCCCGAAGGCTGCGCCTCCATCCTGTGGAAGACCGCCGAGAAGGCGCCCGATGCCGCCGAGGCCATGGGCATTACCGCGTCGCGCTTGAAGACGCTGGGCCTGATCGACAAGGTGATCAACGAGCCGGTTGGCGGCGCGCATCGCAATCACGCGCAGATGATGGCCTCGATGAAGAAGGCCATTACCGATGCACTCAAGCCCTTGCAGGAAAAATCGGTCGACGAGCTACTCGATAGCCGCTTCGAGCGCCTGATGGGCCATGGCAAGTTCAAGGAAGTTGCCGCAGCCTGATCTGGCCCACCGGGTGGCCGCCGTCCTGGCGGGCCATCCGCACTGCCGGCGCCTCTGCGTCGGCCTCTCCGGCGGGCTCGATTCCGTCGTCCTGCTGCACCTTCTGGCCTCGCTGCGCGACGCGTTCGGTTTTTCCCTGTCTGCTTTGCATGTCCATCACGGTCTCTCCGCCAAGGCTGATGACTGGGCGCGCTTTGCCGTCGACTTTGCCGGCTCGCTCGCTGTGCCGTGCACGGTACGGCGGGTGACGGTGGATGCAGCGGGGGTCGGTATTGAAGCGGGCGCGCGCGCTGCGCGCTATGCCGAGTTCGCCGCGGTGGTGGCTGATGCGGTGGTGCTGGCCCAGCATCGCGATGATCAGGCCGAAACCGTGCTGTTCAATGTCGTGCGTGGCGCGGGTCTTGCCGGTATTGCGGCTATGCCGATATTGCGGTCGTTGCAGCCAGGGCTCGATCTGCTGCGTCCCTTGCTCGATGTGCCGCGTGCCGTGCTGGCGGCGTACGCCGCAGTGCATGTGCTGGATTGGGTCGACGACGATAGCAATGCCGATCCGGCTTACGACCGCAATTATCTGCGCCTTGTCGCCATGCCGGTGCTGCGCCAGCGTTTCCCGGGAGTCGACGAAGGCCTGGCGCGGGCGGCCCGCCATGCCGCCGAAGCCGAGGCGCTGCTCGGCGAGTATGGCCGGCAGGATGTCGCGGCTTGCCTGAATGAAGCGGGTGGACTGGATCTGCATCGTGCGGCGCTGTTGGGCGAACTGCGGGCACGCCATGCGCTGCGCAGCTGGTTGCAGCAGCTCGGTGCCCGGCCGGACAAGCGGGCGTTCGATGCGCTCTGGCAGCAGCGCGGCACCGAGTCGCTGTGCTGGCACTGGCACGGCCTTATGCTGCGCAGCTATCGGGGTGCGTTGTATGTGGCGCCGGACGGCGTGCCAGCTGCGGCGATGCAGTCCTGCCCATTCCTGCCCTTGCAGAAGGTTCCACTTGAAGGGGGCGTGCTGCGCTGGCAGCGGGGCTGGGGCTTGCGTGAGTCGTTGTTGGTGCAGGGTGGGCTCGAACTCAGGCCGCGTAGCGGCGGCGAACGCCTGCGCGCGCGACCGGGCGGGCCGAGCCGAGCGCTCAAGCAGCTTTGCCAGGAGGCAGGGCTGCCGCCGTGGCTACGCACCCAGACACCGCTGCTTTATCTGAACGGTGAGCTTGCCGCGCTACCCGGCGTGGCGGTGGCCGCCGAGTTGGCGGAGGAGGGCGGCTGGTGGCCGATGTGGCAAGCTGTGCCAGCCGGCCCGAACGGCGGTTGATGTGTAGCTCAGTGCAGCTGACCTTGCTGGAACAGCTCGCGGATGCGACGGATCGCGTCGATGTCGGCCTCGCGATACGCTGATTTCACGTATTCGGCGTAGTAGCCGTCTTCCCGATCGCTCATCGCCTGCTCGGGCAGGGCGGTGTCGTAAGCGAAGCGCACGAACAGCGAACCACTTTCCGGCTCTTCGATGGTGACGGTCAGGCTGCTTGCGCCGTGGTGCTCGCTGGCCTGGGTGGCGAAATGGATGCGTTTGCGCGGTATGAGCGTGACGTGATCGACCACGCGCAACGTACCGAAATCGACCTCCCGCTCGAAGTAGCCGTCGCCCTCGTTGTGTACCGTCACGCCTTCAATGTGCTCCAGGAAATCCTGCGGCTGGCGGGCGCGATGCAGCAGGCCCTGCCAGAGGGCTTCGAGCGTCATCGGGACGGCCACCGTGTCGTTCAGGTCGTTGATCTGGATGATGTGTTCGTAGCGCACGATGGCTCCTGGTCAACGAACGCGCCCGGTTCGAAGACCGGGCGCAGGTTACCGGTCAATCCGGTTTCAGTGGTGGCGACCGCCGCTGCGGCGCGGCGGTGCACCGAACAGCGCTGCAACCGGGGTGTTTTCGTTGCTGCTGGGCTGGCGCTCGTCCCACACCGAGCTGTCCTGCTGGCGCGGCGCCACATTCCCCTTGGACTGTTGCTGGTTCGGGTTTTGGCCGGCACGGCGTTGCTTGCCTTGTTGCTGACCTTGGCCTTGACCTTGTCCCTGGCGTTGCTGCCGGTTGCCTTGGCCCTGCGGCTGACCTTGGCCCTGGCGCTGCTTCTGCCCTTGCTTCTGGCCCTGTCCTTGGCCTTGACCTTGACCCTGGCGACGCTGACCGTCCTGCTGGCCTTGCTTCTGACCTTGGCCTTGGCCGCCGCCCTGGCGTGCTTCACCTTGCGGACGCGGTTGGCCTTGACCTTGACGCTGGCCGCGACCGCCCTGGCGCTGGGCGCCACCGCCGCTGCGGCCGTTCTGGATCGGCTCGGGCTTGACGGTGAGGTCGGGCTCGAAGCCCTCGACCGTGACGCGCGGCAGTTCGCGTTTGATCAGCCTCTCGATGTCGGTGAGCAGCTTGAATTCGTCGACGCAGACCAGCGAGATCGCCTCGCCCTCGGCGCCGGCGCGGCCGGTGCGGCCGATGCGGTGCACGTAATCCTCGGAGACGTTAGGCAGCTCGTAGTTCACCACGTGCGGCAGCTCGTCGATGTCGATGCCGCGCGCAGCGATGTCGGTGGCCACCAGCACCTGCAGCGTGCCGGCCTTGAACTCGGACAGCGCGCGGGTGCGAGCGCCCTGGCTCTTGTTGCCGTGGATCGCCAGCGACGGGATGTCGTCCTTGGCCAACTGCTCGGCCAGACGGTTGGCACCGTGCTTGGTGCGCGTGAACACCAGCACCTGGAACCAGCTGTGTTCCTTGATCAGATGCGCCAGCAGCTGGCGCTTCTTGTCGCGGTCGACCAGGTAGATCTTCTGCGCGATGGTCTCGGCGGTGGCGTTGCGGCGTGCCACTTCGATCAGCGCGGGATTGTCGAGCAGGCGATCGGCCAGCTCCTTGATCTCGTCGGAGAAGGTGGCGGAGAACAGCAGGTTCTGCCGTTTTTCCGGCAGCAGGGCCAGCACCTTCTTGATGTCATGGATAAAGCCCATGTCCAGCATGCGGTCGGCTTCGTCCAGCACCAGGATTTCGATGGCGGAGAGATCGATGGTGCCTTGCGACACGTGATCGAGCAGGCGTCCGGGCGTGGCGACGAGGATATCGACCCGTTTTTTCAGCTTCTCGATCTGCGGATTGATCGACACGCCGCCGAACATCACCATCGATTTGAGTTTGACGTGCTTGCCGTAGTTGCGCACGCTTTCCTCGACCTGCGCGGCGAGCTCGCGCGTCGGTGTCAGGATCAGTGCGCGGATCTTCGGTTCGCCTTCACGAGGATGCTCGGAGAGACGCTGCAGCAGCGGCAGGGTAAAGCCAGCAGTCTTGCCGGTGCCGGTCTGCGCGCCGGCCATCAGGTCGCCGCCGCCAAGAATGGCGGGGATGGCCTGCATCTGGATAGGTGTGGGTTCGGTGTATCCGAGTTCGGTGACGGCGCGGACCAGCGCCTCGCTCAAGCCGAGAGAAGAAAAGGACATAAATATTCCGTCTGGATGGCCGCGTGCCTGATAGCAGGCGCCAGTCTGGCGACCATCGATGTTTGAATTACGGACTGGAAACGTAGGTTTGCGATCTCATGGCCGCCCTGGTCGGGGCTGGGCCATTGCTTCGGATCGCGGTGTTTGCTGCCGCATTATACGGCACCGGCGGCGATGCGCCAGTGCCGTGCGCAACGTTCAGGCTGCGTCCACCCAGCCGTGGTAGTGGCCGAGGCGAGCCCACAATGCGTCGACGTCGTGGCGACGGCCGCGCTTGACGAGGTAGCGCTCGCAATAGCCCATGCCCTCGTCGACGCTCTGCTGGTCCTGCTTCATTGCCTCTTCCAGCATGTCAAGACCGCGCTCCTCGCCCGCTTCGAGCAGCAGACGGCCCTGAAGGAAACGTGCCTTGAGGTGCTCGGGCTGGCGCGTCAGCACCCGCTCTACCAGCGGCCGGGCCTCGGCACTGCCGTGTCGGGCGTGCGTGAGCTCGGCCAGACGCCACAACTGATGGTTTTCCAGCGTGTCGGGACTGATCAGGCGCAGTGTGGCGAGTTCGCTGTCCTCCTGGCGGGCAGTGCGGAAGCGCGCCTGCCAGTGCTGGCGGTTGAGCGCCAGCCATTCGCGGTCGAATTCGGCGACCAGCTTGCCCAGGGTGACACCCAGCCACTTTTCCCCGGCGCTCTGGCGCGGCCAGGCCGTGGGCCGGGCTTCCTGCGAGAGCTGCGCCAGCCGCTGGCTCAGGCCCGGATCGGGGTCGTCGTATTCAGGTTTGCGCGCCAGTGCTTCCTTCAGCCAGCGGCTGCTGCGCCAGATGCGTTCTCCCTGGCGATAGCCTTCGGCCAGGCCGGCGTACGGCCCGCAGGGCGGATCGGCGCGATGGTCGGCTTGGCGCCAGTAGGCTGGCCAGTAGTGTTCGTCATGGAAGCGGCCAAACAGCGTGAGCTTGGTGAGTGCGCTGGCGGTGGCATGGCTGCCGATCACGGCGGCGGCGCGCTCGGTGGCGCGCGCTTCCTGCTCGCGGGCGAAGGTCAGCGCGTAGGCCTGGAAATGCGGGATGTACCACAGGTAGAAGCGGGCGACGAATTCGCCGAGCACACCATTCTCTTGCTGCAGGTTGCTGTAGAGCTGGTTCCACAATCGGCGAAGCCGGCATACCCAGATGGCAAACCGGCCTTGGCGGGCACAGAAGCGCCCGTGCTCCATGGTGAGCATGGCGGCGAGTTCGCTGGACGAGAGCGACAGCAGCAGCGGCAGGCCGATCACGATGTAGTGGCGGTAGCCGCCGAACGGGCCGAAGCGGGCTTGCTCCACCAGCGCGGCGCGGTAGGCATCGTCGACGATCACGGCAGCGGGTGCTGGCGCACCGGTCTTGCGGCGAATTTTGTCCAGCGTGCGGAACAGCTCGGGTGCCTCATTGGCGGTGATGGTGCGTCCGGACGGCGGTTCAGTCTGCTGGCTGAGGCAGCCCAGCACCACATAGAAGCCGCCGAGCATGAAGGCGAGACCGGACACCGCCATCACGACGCGGCTCTCCAGCGCGCCCATGATCAGCACCGTGAATCCCACCAGCAGCAAGCCGGCCACCGTGGCGTAGCCGGCCGCCGCCACCATCGCGGTGCGGGTACGATACAGCGTGGGGCGCGCGTGGGCATCGTTCTCCAACGCGGCGACGCGTTGCGGATCAAGCAGCGGCAGTGGGCTCATCTCTCTTCTCGCAGGGGGAACTGACCGCGCGGCGCCGCTGGTCTGCGGTGCTCGCGCAATACGAGTCAGCCTTGTTTGTAAGCAATGCTAGGGTGAGGACTACGGCGCGCTCAAACCGGGCGAACGGAAGGTGGGATATGCGGTCTGTGCGGTGGAGGTGAGCATGAAGATGCATGTGTTGCTGGCTTTTTTGCTGGTGCTGCCAACTACAGCCGCGGCCGAGGTCTACAAATGCCGCGGCAGCGATGGGGCGGTGGTCTACTCGGATGCGCCGTGTGGCGGGACTCGGCTCGAGTTCAAGCCAGGCAGCGTATCGGAGGTGGAAGGGCTGCGCCCCACGCCGACGCCACCGGCCAGCATGCGTATCCTTCCGACGCCCACCCCGACGCCAGCGCCCGCTCCTGTGATCGAGCCTGACGATCCAAAGGTCGATCCCGACCTGCCGATGACGGAGAACTGCAGCGTCGACAATCCGGACCGTGATCCGGAGTTTTGCCGGCCATCCAATCTCAACAATGTCTATGGTGACCCGGATCGCAAGCCGCGCATCCGGCCGCGCCCGCGTCCGCATTGATGGATTGCGTTTACTGATTTTCGCCAATGGCGCGATGTCGGGCGATGACTAGAATGCGAGGGTTTAGCCTCATTCCAGAGATCGCCCCATGACTGTCACCGTCGTCGACCACCCGTTGGTCCAGCACAAGCTCGCCTTGCTGCGCGAAGCCGATATCAGCACCAACAAGTTCCGCCTGCTGACCGAGGAGCTGGCACGCCTGCTGGCCTATGAGGCCACCCGCGATCTGGCGCTGGAAAACAAGACCATCACCGGCTGGTGTGGGCCGGTTGCAGTGCAGAAGATCAAGGGCAAGAAGCTGACTGTGGTGCCCATCCTGCGCGCGGGGCTCGGCATGCTCAATGGCGTGCTCGATCTGGTGCCATCGGCCAAGATCAGCGTGGTGGGCTTGGCTCGCAACCACGAAACACTGCAGCCCGAGCCCTATTTCGAGAAGTTCGTCGACCGGCTCGACGACCGGCTGGCGCTGATCATCGATCCGATGCTGGCCACCGGCGGCTCGATGGTGGCGACCATTGATATGCTCAAGCGCAAGGGCTGTCAGCAGATCAAGGCCATCGTGATGGTGGCCGCGCCGGAAGGCGTGCAGCGCGTGACCGAAGCGCATCCGAATGTGCAGCTCTATACCGCGTCGCTCGATAGCCATCTGAACGAGCACGGTTACATCATTCCAGGGTTGGGGGACGCCGGCGACAAGATCTTCGGCACCAAATAAAGGTCCGGGCTGCGCGTGGCCATGGCGGCGTCGTGCGCTGCTCGCCCTTCCTCATGGACCGCATGTCCATTGCGGAGGGCTGCGCTGCTGCTCCTTGCCCTGACCGCACTCGCGCCGGCCTTGATTGACGCGCACCTGAGCAAATTCACAAAAGGGGAGTTGAGATGTTCGGAATCGTGAAGCAGGCGATCTCGGGGGCGCAGATCCTGTTCGTCGCCTTCGGTGCCTTGGTGCTGGTGCCCTTGCTCACCGGGCTGAATCCGGCGATGGCGCTGCTGGGGGCGGGGGTGGGCACGCTGATCTTCCAGTGGCTGACAGGGCGGCAGGTGCCGATCTTTCTCGGCTCGTCGTTTGCCTTCATCGGTCCCATCATCGTTGCCATGCAGACTTGGGGCCAGGGCGCGACGCAGTTCGGCCTGCTGGTGGCCGGCGCCATGTATTTCGTCGTGGCTGGCCTCATCAAATGGCGCGGCATGGCGCTGATCAACAAGCTATTGCCGCCGGTGGTGATCGGGCCGGTGATCATGGTGATCGGCCTGTCGGTGGCCGTGGCGGCGTCGGGCATGGCGATGGGGCAGGGCGGCGGCAAGCAGCTGGTGCCGTACGAAACTTCCTTGCTGCTAGCAGCCATTTCGCTGGCCACCACCATCATCGTGGCGGTGTTCGCCGGCGGCATGCTGCGGCTCGTGCCTATCCTGTGCGGTGTGATCGCGGGCTACCTCGCGGCAGCGGTGCTGGGCGTGGTTGATGTCAGCGGTGTGGCGACAGCGCCGTGGTTCGCCTTCCCGCATTGGGTGTCGCCGGAAGTGAACTGGGCCGCGGCGCTGTTCATGCTGCCGGTGGCGATTGCGCCGACCATCGAGCACATCGGCGCGGTGATGGCCGTGGGCAAGGTCACCGGCCAGGACTATACGGTCAAGCCAGGCCTGCATCGCACGTTGTCTGGTGATGGGGTGGGCGTATGTTTTGCCGGCTTCGTCGGCGGCCCGCCGATCACCACCTATTCCGAAGTGACTGGCGCGCTAATGATCACCCGCAATTTCAACGCGGTGATCATGAGCTGGGCGGCGGTGCTGGCGGTGATCCTGGCTTTCTTCGGCAAGTTCAACGCCATCCTCACCTCGATTCCGCTGCCGGTCATGGGGGGCATCATGGTGCTGCTGTTCGGCACCATCGCCAGCATCGGCCTCAAGACGTTGATCGACGCCAAGGTGGACCTGATGGCCCCGCGCAACCTGGTGATCGTCTCCGTGGTGCTCACCTGCGGCATCGGCGGATTGACGCTGAAGCTGGGCGATTTCAGCCTCGCTGGTGTTGGCCTCGTCAGCATCCTTGCCATCTTGCTCAATCTGATCCTGCCGCCCGCGCGGGCGCACGACGGCATCCCGGAAGGACAGGACCTCTGATCCGGGAATACGGCGGCAGTGAAAAAGGCGACCCTGGGTCGCCTTTTTCGTTCGGGCTATTTGCCGTCGCCTGCCAGCATCAGCAGCAGGATCAGCATGCTGAGCACGGCCCAGGCACCGACGCCGAACCACATCACCAGATAGGTGGTATCGCGCAGCTCTTCCTTGTCGTGCTCGCCGACCATGGTCGGCAGGCCGTGGTAGACCAGCGCGCACGCGGCGATCAGGCCCAGCACCGCGCAGGCGATGTTGAACGGCAGGCTCGGTACGAACAGCGTCAGCGACGACAGCCACATCGGCACTGCGGCGATGGCGGCCAACAGCGTGCTGCCGTCGTAGTCGCCTTCGCCCATGTGGCGCTCTGTCAACTGGTGGACGATCCAGCCCATCAGCGTCACCGTGCCGAGCTCGGCAGCGAGGAACACGGCCGCTATTAGCAACCAGCCGGTGACGGACAGCGCAGGCGCATACAGCGCGCCGTTGGCGAAGCCTGCGTAGAGGATCATCAGCGCCGGTAGCAGCGAGAGCGGCAGGACCAGGCGGTAGAACACGGATTGGCGATCGGGGTGGGCCGCCCTCAGCTCGTCCCAGCCCTGGTGGTAGGACGTGAACAGGTGGCCATAGTCAGCGAGTTTCATCGTGCACCTCCTCGAAGCCCGAATGGGCTGACCGTTTGGAGTAGGCGGTGCTGTCGTTGATTCATTCCGCATGACAGGCGGCGGCGCCCAAGCGGGCAGGCCTTTCCGCTACAATCGCGCTTTGGCTTTCCATCCCTCATTCACGCATGGCAAAGAACCCTTCCGCTGAACACGCTCCGGTCGTGTCCAACTTCATTCGCACCATCATCGATGGCGATCTCGCCTCGGGCAAACGCAGTGGCGTCGTCACCCGTTTTCCGCCCGAGCCCAATGGCTACCTGCATGTGGGCCATGCCAAGTCGATCTGCCTCAACTTCGGCATCGCGCTCGACTACCAGGGGCGTTGCAACCTGCGCATGGACGACACCAACCCGGAGAAGGAAGAAGACGAGTACGCCGCCGCCATCGAGGCTGATGTGCGCTGGCTGGGTTTCGACTGGGACGGCGCGGTACGCCATGCCTCCGATTACTTCCAGCAGCTCTACGACTATGCCGAAGAGCTGATCAGCGCCGGCAAGGCCTTTGTCTGCGAGCTGAATGCCGAGGAAATGCGCGACTATCGTGGCGACTTCGCCAAGCCGGGTCGCAACAGCCCGTATCGTGATCGCACGGTGGCCGAGAACCTGGATCTGTTCCGCCGGATGAAGGCCGGCGAGTTCCCGGACGGCAGCAAGACGCTGCGCCTGAAGATCGACATGGGCTCGCCCAACCTGAACCTGCGCGATCCGGTGATCTACCGCATCAAGCGCGCACACCACATCAAGACGGGCGATAGCTGGTGCATTTACCCGATGTATGACTACACCCACTGCATCTCGGATGCGCTGGAAGGCATCACCCACAGCCTGTGCACGCTGGAATTCGAGGATCACCGCCCGTTGTACGACTGGGTGCTCGACAACATCAGCCTGGGGCAACACCCGCAGCAGATCGAATTCTCGCGGCTGGAAACGCTGTACGTCGTTACGTCCAAGCGCAAGCTGAAGCAGTTGGTCGATGAACAACTGGTCAGTAGCTGGGACGACCCGCGCATGCCCACCATCAGCGGCATGCGCCGCCGTGGTTACAGCCCGGAGGGCATTCGCCTGTTTGCCGAGCGGGCCGGGGTGTCGAAGACGCCGAACGTGGTCGATTTCTCGTCGCTGGAAGGCGCGGTGCGCGAAACGCTGGAAGAAGCCAGCCCGCGCGTGATCGCGGTGCTTGATCCGATCAAGGTCACGCTGACCAACTTCGAGCCAGGCGTGACCAGTTCGCGCAGCGCGCCGTTCCACCCGCATCACCCGGAATTCGGCGAGCGCGAAGTGCCGATTGCGCCGGCGATCTACATCGAGCGCGAAGATTTCGCCGAAGTACCGCCGCCGGGCTGGCAGCGGCTGACGCCGGGGGGCGAGGTGCGGCTGCGCTACTCCTACGTGATCAAGTGCGACGAGGTGGTGAAGGATGCCGCCGGCAACGTAGTCGAGCTCAAGTGCTCGCTCGATCCGGCGACGCTGGGCCAGAACCCGGTCGGCCGCAAGGTCAAGGGCGTGATCCACTGGATCTCGGCCGAGCACGCGATCGAGGCCGAGGTGCGGCTGTATGACCGCCTGTTCACCGTGGCGCGCCCGGATGCGGTGCGGGGCGAGGACGGTGAATACGTCGATTTCAAGCAGTTCATCAATGCTGAATCGCTGAAGACCATCACTGCATTCGTCGAACCCTGCGTAAAGGACGCCAAGCCGGAGGCGCGCTATCAGTTCGAGCGCCTTGGCTACTTCGTCACCGACCGTTTCGATCATCAGCCGGGTGCCAAGCCGGTGTTCAACCGAACCGTCACGCTCAAGGATTCTTGGGCCAAGGAACAAGCATGAAGCGTATCGTCCTCGCATTGACCGTAGCCATGCTCCCGCTGCTGGCGCACGCCGAGGATGCATCGGCGCCCGCAGCGGTGAAGCCGGCGCGGCAAGTGATCCACCGCGGCGAAATCGGCCAGACCCCGGTGGAAGCGGCGTTCCGCTACCTGAAGGACCGCATCGCCGATGAGCGTGGCATCGCCAACTACCAACAGCTGCGAATTGCCCAGCAATCGAAGGGCGAGGATGTGCAGCACGTGAAGCTGGAGATCGAGACGCGCGGCTTGCTGGACGATGCCATTGCCGCGCAGCGCTTCAAGTTCGCGCTGTCGTTTGAGGGTGAAGTCTGGGTGGTCGACAGCGCCAGCCAGGACTGGCAATGCCGCCGCGGCGGCAAGGGCTGGACACAGAAGCCTTGCAAGTAAGCCGCGTACGATGGCGATAAAACGCAACGGGCGACTTGATCGCCCGTTGTCCTAAAGGGGGGCGCATGGACGAAGCACAAGATATCAGCAAGCGCGAGCTGTTCCACAATTTCTGGCGGCTAGCCAAGCCGTTCTGGGTGTCGGAAGAAAAGTGGCGGGCATGGTCGCTGCTGGCCGCGGTGATCGGGTTGAGCCTGGGCATCGTGTTCATGAACGTCCAGTTCAATGCTTGGTACAACGTGTTCTACAACACGCTGCAAAACCTCGACGCCAAGGGCTTTTGGCAGTCCATCGTCAAGTTCACATGGCTGGCGCTGATCTATATCGTCATCGCGGTTTATGCCAATTATCTGCAGCAGTTGCTACAGATACGCTGGCGCCGCTGGATGACCGAGCACTTCACCCAGCGTTGGCTCGACAAGCAAGGTTACTACCGTTTGCAGCTGACCGATCACGAGACCGACAACCCGGACCAGCGGATTGCCGAGGACGTGGATCAATTCGTGAGC